>NZ_JARCCY010000031.1:0-61457 GCF_039907775.1 Arthrobacter sp. CC3 | reverse complement strand
GCGAACCGCCGTATGCGAGGCCCGCACGTACGGTGGTGTGAGAGGTGGGTCGGGAAACCCGACCCACCTACTCGATTGTCCGGCACCGCCGCTTCCGCGCGCCCGGCAATACGGCTCCCGCGTGTCCGGCGCCACGGTGACCTGCAGAAATAACCCGGGTGCCGCCGTCGTTGTCGCCAGTGTGCCTGTTCCGCCACCGGGGCAGCGACCGCAACGCTCCGCTACGAAAGGCCGGCTCCTCCGTGACTGTTCCGCTTTCCATCCTTGACCTGGCCACCATTGCGAAGGGCCAGACGGCGGCCGAGAGCTTCGCCGGCAGCGTGGCCATGGCGCAGCGGGCGGAAGAACTGGGCTACCGCCGGGTCTGGTACGCGGAGCACCACAACATGTCTTCCATTGCGTCCTCGGCCACGAGTGTGCTGATCGCCCACATCGCCGCCCACACGAGCAGTATCAGGCTTGGCGCCGGCGGTGTGATGCTGCCCAACCACTCCCCGCTGACCATCGCCGAGCAGTTCGGCACGCTGGAGACCCTGCACCCGGGGCGCATCGACCTCGGCCTGGGCCGTGCGCCCGGCAGCGACCAGAACACCATGCGCGCGCTCCGCCGCGATCCGATGTCCGCGGACAGCTTCCCGCAGGACGTCCTGGAACTGCAGGGCTACCTCACCGGCCCCACACGCATCCAGGGCGTCGAGGCGACGCCGGGCAAGGGCACCAACGTGCCGCTGTACATCCTGGGGTCCTCACTTTTCGGGGCCCGGCTGGCGGCGCAGCTCGGATTGCCCTACGCCTTCGCATCGCACTTTGCGCCCGCCGCCCTGCAGGACGCCGTGGCCATCTACCGCCGGGAATTCAAGCCCTCCGCCCAGCTGGACGCCCCGCACGTGATTGCGGGCGTCAATGTGATCGCGGCCGATTCCGCCTCCGAGGCGCAGGAGATGTTCCAGGCCACCAAGCGCGCCCGTGTGTCCCTGTTCTTCGGCAACGGCAGGGTGTTCACGGACGACGAAGCGGACATGATCCTCGACTCGCCGCAGGGCCAGCACGTGGCCCAGATGATGAAGTACTCGGCGGTCGGCACGCCGGACGTCGTGATGGATTACCTGGACCAGTTCACCGCCCACGCGGACGCGGATGAGCTGATCGTGGCCCACCAGAGCAACGGAACCGAGGCCCGCCTGCGGTCCGTGGAACTCCTCGCGAAGGCCGCGGGACTCGTCCGCGCCTGACCGCGCGTCACGCCACGCACCCTTTCGGAATGTCCTACGGCGGGTTCCCCTGGAATCCCGCGACGGGCACCGCCGTCGTGCTCCTAAAGTGAGCCCTGCGTGACGCGGGGACGGGACGCGGGCAACGCCGTCGGGCTCTGTCTCCTCTGAGCGCTCCCCTTGACAACTCCCAACTGAACCGGTTTAGTAGAGATCACTGAACCGGTTCAGTGAGTTGTATCACTGGGCCGCCGATCCACAGAAGGCAGGACCATGGCAGTCACCATCAGCGACGTCGCCCACGCGGCAGGCGTCAGCAAGGGTGCTGTCTCGTATGCCCTCAACGGGCAGCCGGGAGTCAGCGCGGGAACCCGGGAACGGATCCTGCAGGCGGCCAAGGAGCTCGGCTGGAAGCCCAGCCTGCGGGCCAAGGGCCTCTCCTCCGCCAAAGCGTTCGCATTGGGCCTGGTCGTTGCCCGGGATCCGTCGCTGCTCGGAACGGACCCCTTCTTTCCGGCGTTCATCGCGGGCATCGAAACCGCCCTGTCAGAACACGACTACACGCTGGTGCTCAGCGTCGCCACGGGTGCAGGGGCGGAGGAACGGTGCTACCGCAAGCTGGCCGAGAACGGCCGCGTGGACGGCTTCCTCCTCACCGATGTCCGCCACGACGATTCCCGCATCCCGCTGCTGCAGGAACTCAAGCTCCCCGCCGTCACCCTGAACCGCCCCGACTCCGATTCACCGTTCCCTGCCGTCTCGATGGATGACTGCGCCGGGATCACCGCGGCCGTTGAACACCTTGTGGCGCTGGGCCATACCCGGATTGCGCACGTTGGCGGCGGGCAGGAATACATCCACGGCCGCAGCCGCCGCCAGGCCTGGGAAAGCGCACTCGCCACTGCCGGCCTGCCCGCCGACCTCTTCGAAGCCGCCGATTTCACTGCAGCGGGCGGCATGGCCGCCACCGCCGAGCTGCTCCGGCGCACCGACAAGCCCACGGCAATCGTCTACGCCAACGACCTGATGGCGACCGCCGGCCAGTACTACGCGCAAACGCAGGGGCTCAGTGTGCCCGGTGACCTGTCCGTCACCGGCTATGACAACGCCGACTTCACGCAATACCTGAATCCGCCCCTCACCACGGTGGCCACAGAGCCCATGCTCTGGGGCCGCGTTGCCGCCCAGGTGCTCCTCAACCAGCTCAGCAACAGCCACGACGGCGAAGACACCGTCCTCCAGGCTCCGACCCTCCTGGTCAGGGCGTCCACCGGCCCGGCACCCGCAGGCTAAGCCGCCCCAAACGCCCGGTCCCACCGCACTACACCTGTACCCACCAAGCCCCACAGCACCCAGACACGCCCCCAACCCTCTGTTTCCCCTAAATAGGAGTCGCAATGAAGCGCTTTTCAACAGCCACGCGCGTATTGTCCGTGGCCGCCCTGACCATCATGGGCGCAGGCCTCGCAGCCTGCGGCGGGGGAGGGGGAGCCAGCTCCGCCGATTCGGCCACGGCCGCCAAGGGCCCCATCAAGATCTGGTACTCCAACAACGAGTTCGAGGTGAAGTGGGGCAAGTCCATGGTGGAATCCTGGAACGCCGCGCACCCGGACCAGAAGATCGATGCCCAGGAAATCCCGGCCGGCAAGAGCTCCGAGGAAGTCATCGGCGCAGCCATCACGGCAGGCAACGCCTCGTGCCTGGTCTTCAACACCGCCCCAGTGGCAGTTCCGCAGTTCCAGAAGCAGGGCGGGCTTGTTGCGCTGGACACCTTCCCCGACGGCGCGCAGTACATCAAGGACCGCACCGGAGACCTGGCGGACCAGTACAAGTCCACGGACGGCAAGATGTACCAGCTGCCGTGGAAGTCCAACCCCGTGGTCCTGTTCTACAACAAGGACATGTTCGCCAAGGCCGGACTGGACCCCGAAAACCCCAAGCTGGGCTCCCACGAAGAGCTCCTTGAAACCGCCCGGACGCTGGTGAAGTCCGGCGCTACGGCCAACGCGGTGTGGCCGTCCCCGGCAAGCGACTTCTTCCAGTCATGGTTCGACTTCTACCCGTTCTACGCTGCCAACACCGACGGCACCCCGCTCCTGAAGGACAGCAAAGCCACCTTCGACAGCGAGGAGGGCAAGCAGGTCGCCACCATGTTCGAAACGCTCTACAAGGAGAACCTGGCGTCCAAGGAGGCCTTCCAGGGTGACGCGTTCGGCGAAGGCAAGGCCGCCATGGCCATGGCCGGTCCCTGGGCCATTGCCGCTTACAAGGACAAGATCAACTGGGGTGCCGTGCCGGTGCCCGCCGCCCAGGCCAAGGCCGATACGTCCACCTTCTCGGACGCCAAGAACGTGGCCATGTACTCCGCCTGCGAGAACCAGGGAACGGCGTGGGAGGTCATGAAGTTCGCCACCAGCCAGGAGCAGGACGGCAAGCTCCTGTCCGAGACGGGCCAGATGCCCATGCGCAAGGACCTGACCACGGCCTACGCCGACTACTTCACCAAGAACCCGCTCTACACCCAGTTTGCCGAGCAGGCCGGCCGCACCGTCGAGGTGCCCAACGTGCCCAACTCGGTCGAGGTCTGGCAGACCTTCCGCACCGCCTACGCCAAGTCAGTGATCTTCGGCAACGAAAGCATTGACTCGGCTTTCAAGGGCGCAGCGGACAAGATCAACCAACTGGCAGCCCAGAAGTAACGGGTGATCCCCAATGTCACTCCGCTCTTCTGACGGCGGCCCCGAAGCGGGCAGTCCTGCAGCGGGCAGCCCCGCACCGGGCACCGTCGCTACGGGAATGCCGGTTGGGCGAACGGCCGACCAGCGGCTGGCCCCCAGGAAACGCAAGAACTTCCTGGGGCGCCAGCCGCTGGGGCTGCTGTTCAGCGCCCCGTACGTCATCTACGTCCTGGCCGTCCTCGCCTACCCGCTGGGCTACGCCGTCTACATTTCCTTCCACGACTTCTTCTTCACGGCCCCGCGGGTCAAGGTGGACCGGCCGTTCGTCGGCCTGGACAACTACATCACCGTTCTGTCCGATCCTGCCGTCCAGCGTTCCTTCGCCAACATCGGCGTTTTCCTGGTCATCAACGTCCCGCTGACCGTGGGCCTGTCCCTGGTCCTGGCCAACGCCCTCAACCGCGTGACCAGGCTGCGGACTTTCTTCCGGGTGAGCTACTACGTCCCGTACGTCACGGCGAGCGTCGCCGTCGTCGGCGTCTGGCTGTTCCTGTTCCAGCAGAACGGACTGGTGAATGCGCTGCTGGGGCCGCTGGCCCCGAACCCGTCATGGCTGACCAACTCCTGGCTGGCCATGCCCACGGTGGCGCTGTACGTGACCTGGAAACAGCTGGGGTTCTTCATCCTGCTGTACCTGGCCGCACTGCAGAACATCCCGGACGAGCTCTACGAATCCGCCTCGGTGGACGGCGGGAACAAGTGGGTCCAGTTCTGGAACATCACGGTTCCCGGCGTGCGGTCGGCCAGCGTTCTGGTCACGCTGCTCGCCACCATCACCGGCGCCAACCTCTTCACCGAGCCCTACCTGCTCACCGGCGGCGGCGGACCCGACGGCGCATCGACCTCGCCGGTGTTCCTGATGTACCAGAAGGGCATCCTGCAGGGAAACCCCGATGTGGCTGCCGCGCTGGGCGTCGTCCTGGTGATCGGCGTCCTGCTGATCGCCCTGATCCAGAAACGCCTCGTAGGCGGAAAGGAGGACTGACATGTCGGTCATCGACGCGGCAACCGCCGCCAACAACGACAACGAAAAGAACGACGACGCCGGGCAGCCGGGTGCCTTTCCTTCCGGCCGCGGAGGTTCCACCCGCGGAGGCTCCACGCGTGGAGGTTCCACTGTGGAAAAGCGCAGGAACCTTGGCGTCGGCAGTTTCATACTGCTCGCCGTGGGCGCCTTCGTGTTCCTCTTCCCCTTCTACTACATGTTCATCGGCTCGCTGCAGACGTCCCCGGACACTTCGGTGGCGGGTGCGTTCCCCAATCCGGCCAACCTCACCGGTGAGAACTATGCGAACATCAACGGTTCCATCAATCTGCTGAAGGGCCTGGTCAACTCCGGGATCTTCACCGGGGGCGTCATCCTGTTCACCGTGGTCTTCGGCCTCCTGGTGGGCTACGCCCTGGCGCAGATGCACTTCCGCGGCAAGGGCTTCGTGTTCGGCATGATGCTGCTGGTGCAGATGATTCCGTTCCAGCTGCTGCTCATCCCGCTGTACGTGATGATCGTCCGGGACTACGGCCTGGCGGACAGCTACATCGGCATGATCCTGCCGTTCGCCATCAACTCCACCGCGGTGTTCGTATTCCGCCAGTACTTCATGCAGCTTCCGTCCACGCTGTTTGAGGCCGCCAGGATCGACGGCGCCTCCGAACTGCGGATCCTGTGGCAGATTGCCATCCCGCTGGTCCGGCCGGCGATTGTCACAGCGGTCCTGCTGACGTTCATCGGGCCGTGGAACGAGTTCCTGTGGCCGTTCCTGGTCACCAAGGACGCGGCCATCCAGCCGCTCGCGGTGTCCCTCGCCAACTACATTTCCAACGTTGCCGCCACGGCCTCCAACCCGTTCGGGGCAATCCTCGCCGGCGCCTGCGTCCTCGCGGCACCAGCCATCGCGCTGTTCATTTTCTTCCAGCGCCAATTCATCTCCACCAATATCGGATCAAGCGTAAAGGGCTAATCAATGACTTCCCCCCACACTTCTGCACTCCCCACCGTTCCCTTCACCCTCACCCGCGCCGGGGTCATCATGTCCCCCGAAGAGGGCAACGACTTCGAGGCGGAAGGCGTCCTCAACCCCGCCAGCGGCCGCGGTCCGGACGGCGAGCTCTACCTGCTTCCGCGCCTGGTGGCCAAGGGCAATGTGTCCCGCGTGGGCCTGGCCAAGGTTGTCATCGAAGACGGCGTTCCCACCGGAGTGGAACGCCAGGGCGTGGTACTCGCCCCCGACGAGGGCTGGGAACGCGGCATGAACAACGCCGGCACCGAGGACCCCCGCACCACCTGGGTCCCGAGCCTCGGCAAGCACGTGATGACCTACGTCGCCTACGGACCGCTGGGTCCGCGCCTGGCGTTCGCGCACTCGGAAGACCTTCGCAGCTGGGAACGTCTGGGCCCGTGCTTCTTCGAATACAAGGCCGAGCTCTCCATGGACCTGAACCTCTTCCCGAACAAGGACGCCGTGTTCTTCCCGGAACCGGTGAACGACCCCGACGGCGTTCCCTCCTACGCCATGCTGCACCGCCCCATGTGGGACCTTGGCTGGATCCGCGAAGGCGAAGGCGAGCACCTGCCCGCCGGCGTCACGGACAACCGCCCCGGCATCTGGATCTCCTACGTTGCCGTGGAGGATGTGGAAAAGGACATCCGCAACCTGGTCCACATGGGCAAGCACACCCTCGTGGCCCTCAGCGAGTTCCCGTTCGAGGAACTCAAGATCGGCGGCGGACCGGCGCCGATCCGCGTCGACGAAGGATGGCTGCTGATCCACCACGGTGTGGCGGGCGCGCTGGAGAAGTCCGCCTTCGACCACCAGCAGAAGGTCAACTACACCGCGGCCGCCATGATCCTGGACGCCAATGACCCCTCCAAGGTCATTGCCCGGAGCGACAAGCCGCTGCTGGCACCGGAAACCGAAGACGAGATTTCCGGCATCGTGCCCAACGTGGTGTTCCCCACCGCCATCGAGGAAGTGGACGGCCAGCTGTTCGTGTTCTACGGCATGGCTGACTCGAAGATCGGCGTGGCCAGGCTGGACCGCGTTCCGGCCACCTAGGACCAGGCCAGCCCGCGCCCAGTCCCCGCAGTGCCCGCCTGACCACCCCCACCAGGAGTACCGATGACGAACAACGATGTCCGCTCGAAAGCACGAACCAAACCGCTGGCCATCGCTGTGGCCGCGTCGATGCTCCTGGTGGGGGCCGGTGCCGCTTCGGCGGCACCGGCAGGCCGCACTGGCGCCGGAGCGGCGCCGTCGCTGACCGCGTCCGTCCCCGCCGCCCCCGTTGAATCAGGACCGCTGACCAACACGGCGCACCTGGACTTCCTGATGGAGACCGTCCCGCTCGCGCCGGTGGCAGGGCACACCACCTACAAACTCGACGAGATGCCCTCGGCCCAGGCACCGTGGACCTACGCAGACAAGAAAGCGGACGGGAGCTACGGCCGCGTCGGCGGGGGAGACCTCGACCCCGCCACCGGGCACTGGACCCAGGGCGCCTACAACGCCGATGACATCGCACGCACGGCCGTGGTCTACCTGCGGCACTGGCAGCAGACCGGCGATGCCGCCAGCAAGGAACGGGCCTTCCAGACGCTGCGCTCGCTGACGTTCCTGCAGACCACGGACGGCCCGAATGCCGGCAACGTGGTGCTGTGGCAGCAGGAAGACGGAAGCCTCACGCCTAGCGCCAAACCGGTGGAACTGCCGGACCCGTCCGACTCGGCAGAGTCGTACTGGCTTGCGCGCACTGTCTGGGCGCTCGGCGAAGGATATTCGGCGTTCCAGGACGAGGACCCTGAATTCGCGGGATTCCTCCGGGACCGCCTGCACCTGGCCCTGGGCTCGCTCAACCGGCAGTCCCTTGCCAAGTACGGCACCTATGACGCCGCCGACGGCGTGAAGGTGCCGGCCTGGCTGATCGCCGGCGGCGCCGATGCCTCGGCAGAAGCCGTGCTGGGACTCTCTTCCTACGTGACCTCCGTCCCCCGCGATGAGCTGGCTGCGACGGCACTGGACCGGCTCAGCGAGGGCGTTGCCGCCATGTCCGCGGGGTCCGCCGGGCAGTGGCCCTTCGGCGCCATTATGCCGTGGAACAAATCCCGGACACTTTGGCACGCCTGGGGCGGCATGGCCCCGGCCGCCGTCGCCACCGCCTCCGAGGTGCTGGACCGTCCCGGACTGCTCGAAGCGGCAGTCAAGGACACCGCCCAGTTCACGCCGCAGCTCCTCGCCGCAGGCGGACCGGACAATGCCTGGAGCCCTACCCCCGGCGAAGCGCAGATCGCGTATGGTGTGGACTCCCGGGTCCAAAGCCTCGTGGCCACCGCCAAGGCGGCCGATGCGCCGGGCCTACTGGACCTTGCTGCGGTCACCGCCGGATGGTTCTTCGGAGCCAATCCCAGCGGATCCCCGGCGTACAACCCCGCTACGGGAACAGCGATCGACGGCATCGAACCCGACGGCCGGGTCAACCCGAACTCCGGCGCGGAATCCACCATCCACGCACTGCTCACCATGCTGGCCCTCGACGCCGATCCTGCCCTGAAAACCGCGGCACTCGGCATCAACCGGACGGTGTCCACGCACGGGCTCAGCGTGGTGGAAGCCGAATCCGGAACCATCTCCGGCAGCGGAGCGGTGGTCCGGCCCGCCTCGGCCTGGACCGGCGAAGCGAACCTCTCCGGCGGAGCATACGTGGACCTGAAAGCCGGCGCCTCCCTGGACATCCCGCTCCCGGCCGCGGACCAGGCCCACAACATCTACCCCATCGTGAACCGCGGGACGGCCCCGTCCGGCACCACCGCGTGGACGTCCGCCAAGGGGCCGCTGGGAACCACGGAAAACGGCGGGGCGGGGGCGCAGGGCATCACCGATGCCCCCGGCATCCTCTTCCCCTACTCCCTCAAGCGTGCACTGACCGCAGGGCTGACCGCCGTCGTCGGCACCACGGACGGAGACGTTGCGCTGGACGCACTGCTGGTCCAGCCGGAAATCTCCACGGTGTCAGTGTCCGGAACCGGCGGCAACTCGACGCTCTACGTCAGCGCAGCACGGTCCACCACGGTGAAGGACGTTGAGGTGCCCGAGGGCTTCTCCATGGTCCAGCGCCAGTACGATTCCGCCGGGCAGCCGGTCGCAGGGGCAAAGGGCGGCGCCGGCACCTCGTCCGGCCGCGTGACCGTGGCGCCCGGCGGCTTCACCATGGTGACGTTCCGCGCCCGCTGAGTGCCAGAAGCTGCAGGGTCCGGCACCTGCGGGCGCCGGACCCTGCACCCACCGGTGTTACAGAAAGGCCCGGCTGGTACCGATGTGACAACAGCGGCCCGCACGTCGTCTAATTGGTGCATGACTGATGAGCCGGACGTACGCCGTGCCCTGGTCATTGAGGACGATGACGATATCCGCGGCCTGCTGGTCCACATCCTGACCAAGCAGGGTTTCCTGGTGTCCGCCGTTTCATCCGGACGTGCCGGCGTCGAGCTGATGCAGCGCGACGGCGCCGAACTGGTGACGCTGGACCTGAACCTGCCGGATATCGACGGCGTTGAGGTCTGCCGCCAGCTGCGCCGGTTCTCCGACGCCTACATCCTGATGATCACCGCCCGCGGCGAGGAACTGGACCGCCTCACCGGGCTCGACACCGGCGCGGACGACTACCTCACCAAACCCTTCAGCCCCCGCGAACTCGGCTCCCGGATCACCGCCCTGTTCCGTAGGCCGCGCGCCAGTGCCGTCCACGAAGCGGCCGTGCAGGACGAACTGCGCCGCGCCGTCGAAGTCCAGCGCAGCCTGCTCCCGGCAGAGGGCCTGTCCCTCGACGGATTCGACATCGCCGGTTCGTTCCGGCCTTCCCGCAACGTCGGCGGCGACTTCTTCGACTGGTACCCGAACGACGGCGGGCTGCAGCTGACCCTCGCCGACGCCATGGGCAAGGGCATGGGTGCGGCGCTGATCGCCGCCACCGTCCGCGCCGTCATGCGTTCGGTGGCCCACCGGAGGCCGCTGAGTGAAGCCTTCAGCTCGGCCGGCCGGATCCTGGAAGCAGACCTCGAACAGTCCGCCTCCTTCGTCACCCTCTTCCACGCCCGGCTCGACGCTGCCACCGGAATCCTTCAATACCTGGACGCCGGCCACGGCCTGGCCCTGCACATCAAGGCGGACGGCAGCAGCTCCCGGTTGCTCACCGGCGGACCTCCCGTGGGAGCCTGGCCGGACCAGGAATGGGACGCGCACCAGGTTTCGCTGGAGCCCGGCGATTGCCTGGCCGTAGTCAGCGACGGCCTGCTGGATGTCTATCCCGACGTCGAGGTGCTGACTGCCGTGGTGTCCGGCACCGTCTCCGGCAGTGCCAGTGCCCAGGCCGCCTGCGACGCCGTCCTTGACCTGGCCTCGGGCCGCGAGGTGTCCGACGACGCCACAGTGGTTGTGCTGAAGCGGGCGCGGGCGTAGGCTCCGCCGCTTCCCGCGGATCCGAGCGCCCGGCCGCCGCAAACCGGGGCCCGCGCACACGTTACATTCCCGCAATGACAGGGATATTCTGGTGTAACGACGGCATCGGAAACTGGGGGTATGTCCCTCGCCGGACTTTTCTCACGCATTATTGGGGATTATCCGAAGGACGTCGCCTGTGCCTACTCCGCTCAACCAGTCCGTGGCCGATTCTGCCCTCCTGACCCGTTCCCTGCCGCTGGGCCTGCTCCGGGCTTTTGTGCAGTCGGACGCCGCAGACGACGGCCTCACGCCGCACCTGCTCGCCGAACTGAAAATCCTGGCCCGCACTCCCGGGCTGCTGGTGGCCTGCAACTACGGCGGAACGCTCTGCGACGCGGAGGGGATCTCCACCGAAACCCTGCCGCTGGGCAGTGCTGCGATTGCGCTGCGTGCGCTCGCGGCCTTGCCCAACACCCACGCGGCCGTCATTTCCGGCCGGTCGCTGCGGGACCTGGCAGCCGTTTCCAGGCTCCCGGCGGAGGTGCACCTGGTGGGCTCCCACGGCGCGGAATTCGACATGGGCTTCGCGCACGGCCTGTCGCTGGCCACCGAATCCGTCCTGCAGCAGGCAAGCCAGGCCCTGGTGGAAACGATCGGCGCCTACAAGGGGATCAGCATCGAACGGAAGCCCGTGGCGGTGTCCGTGCACACCCGGCCGGCCTCGGCCGCGATCGTGGCGAAGGTGCTGGAGAAGGCCGAGGCAGTTGCCCGCGCCCACGGCCTGTTCTACATCGTGGACGGCTCCGTGCTGGACCTCTCCGTGGTGGAACCGTCCAAGGCCGACGCGCTGGAACACCTCCGCGCCCGCCTGGGCGTGAGCGCCGCGCTCTACGCCGGCGACGCCTCCAGCGACGAACTGGCCATGGCCACCCTCCGCGGCCCCGACATGGGCATCAAGGTGGGGGAGGGCCCCACTGCAGCCGCCCACCGTCTCCGGGATCCCGAATCCTTCGCCCGGGTCCTGGCCATCCTCTTCGAACTGCGGCGCGCGTGGCTCTTCGGCGAGGACGCTGTCGGCCTGGAACGCCACTCCATGATCGGCAACGGCTCCTCCACGGCCCTGATCACGCCGGAAGCCAAGGTCTGCTGGATGAGCCACCCGCTGCCGGACTCCGGGTCCCTGTTCGCGCACATCCTGGGCGGAGACGCCGCCGGCCATTTTTCCGTGGAACCGGTCAAGACGTCCCAGGTGCTCGGCCAGCGCTACGTTGACAGCACCATGATCGTGGAAACCCGCTGGGCAGACGTCACCGTCACCGACTACCTTGAACCGGCCCCGGACGGGATCACCAGCCTGGTCCGGGTGCTCTCCGGGAGCGGCGCCGCACGGATCGTCTTCGCGCCCAGGCCGGACTACGCCAACGCGCCGTTCAGCATGGAGGCCCGGGGCGATCAGCTGCACGTCGTGGGCACGTCCGATCCCATCATCCTGCTGGCTCCCGGCGTCAGCTTTTCCATCACTTCGGACGGCCGCCATGCAACGGCCACCGCTGATGTGAACCTGCGGAACGGGCCCGTGGTGCTCAACCTGCGCTGCGGTGACACCGAGCCCAGCCACGCGGGGGTGGGCGGCGAAACGGAACGCCGTGCCGCCGTCGCCCATCACTCCCGGCGGTGGGTCCAGGACTTGGAGCTGCCGGGCGTCAAGCCGTCGCTGGTGCGCCGTTCGGCGCTGGTGCTCCGGGCACTGGTGCATGAACCCACCGGCGCCGTGCTGGCCGCCCCCACCACCTCGCTGCCGGAAGGCATCGGCGGCACCCGGAACTGGGATTACCGCTACTGCTGGCTGCGGGACGGCTCCATGACCGTGAACGCGCTGGTGGACCTCGGCTCCACCACCGAAGCGTACGGCTTCCTGCGCTGGCTGGGCCGGATCCTGGAGAACGCGCCCGGGCCGGAATGGCTGCACCCGCTGTACTCCGTCACGGGTGCGCCGCTGTCCACAGAGGCCATCATCGAAAGCCTGCCAGGCTATGCCGGATCACGCCCTGTCAGGATCGGCAACGCAGCGGACCATCAGGTGCAGCTGGACGTCTTCGGGCCCATCGCGGAACTCATCAGCGCGGTGAGCGACCGCGAGGGGGCCCTGGAGGATTCGCACTGGGAGCTCATGGTCCAGATGGCCTCCGCCGTCATGGCACGCTGGCATGAAGCAGACCACGGGATCTGGGAGGCACGCCGTGCACCCCGGCACCACGTGTACACCAAGGTGATGTGCTGGGTGACCCTGGACCGGGCACTCCGCACCGCTGCCCGGCACGGCAGGACGCCGGAACCCGGGTGGGCGCCAACCGCCGCCGCCATCCGCGAGGAAGTCCTCCGTGAAGGCTGGGATGAGGGGGCTGCGTCCTACACCGTGGCCTACGACAGCCCGGACCTGGATGCGGCCGTGCTGCACATCGGCCTCTCCGGCCTGCTGGATGTGAATGACCAGCGGTTCCTGGACACCGTCACCGCAGTTGAACGCGAGCTTCGCGTGGGGCCCACCGTTTTCCGGTACAGGTACGACGACGGCCTGCCGGGTTTGGAGGGCGGGTTCCACATCTGCACCACGTGGCTGATCGAGGCGTACGTGGCGGTGGGCCGGATCGAGGAGGCCTGGGACCTGTTCGACCAGCTGGTGAACCTGTTCGGTCCCACCGGCCTGCTGCCCGAAGAGTACGATCCCGGCACGGAGACGCACCTGGGCAACCATCCGCAGGCGTACTCGCACCTGGGCTTCATCCGCTGCGCCCGGATCCTGGACCAGCACCAGAAGAGCTAGGTCAGGAGCAGGGCCACGCCGATCATCGCCGGGACGGCGACCACCGTGGTGATCAGCACGGTGTCCTTGGCCACGGTGATGCCCGTCCGGTACCGGCTGGCCGCGACGAACACGTTCTGGGCGGTGGGGAGTGCCGACGTCACCACCACGGCGAACAGGGCCTGCCCTTCCATCCCGAGCATGCGGGCGAAGGCATAGGCGATGGCCGGGTGGACCACGAGTTTGAATACGCTGGCGAGGAGTGTGTCGGCGCGGCGGCCGGCTGCTGCCTGCAGGGGCCGGGATCCGTTCAGGCTCATGCCGAAGGCGATCAGCATGGCCGGGATGGCTGCCCCGCCGATCAGGTGGATGGGCTGCATCACCAGCTCCGGCACCTGCCAGCCCGTTCCCGCCACCACCAGGCCCAGCGCGGAACCCACGATCATCGGGTTCTTGAGGATCATGAGTGCGAAGCCGGCGGGCGTGGTCCGGTGCGAGCTCGTGGTGGCATCCAGGGCCATCAGGAAGAGCGGCGTGAAGAAGGCCAGCTGGAAGATCAGCAGCGGCGCCACATAGCTGGCGTCACCGAGGACGTATACCGCGATGGGAATACCCAAGTTGGCCGAGTTCGCCAGTGAGGCGCTCATGGACGACATCAGCGATTCCGGGACCGTCCGTTTCAGCAGGAACCGGACGATCACGAAGAAGATTGCCGCTGTAACCATCGCGCCGACGGCCGTGACCAGCAGGGGAGCGGCAAAGACATCGTGGAGCTTGGCCTTGCTGAGGGTCTCGAACAGGAGCGCCGGGCTGGCCACAAAAAACGTCAGGGCGCTGAGGACGGAACGGGCGTTCTCCCCGAGTATCTTCCGGCGGCCCACGAACATGCCCACCAGGATGATGGCCCAGACCACGAAGAACCCCGCGAGAACCCCTAGCACCCGGAGGCCCCAAACGGTCGCCGTGTCCGTGGCCGTGCCCGTGACCGTGGCAGGACGGACGGGCGGGGATTGGAGTTCACCTCCCCAGCCTAATCAGATTTATTCAGGCTGGAGCCGCGGTGTGGGCAGGATCTCGGTATCCGGACGGGGGTGGTCCGGGCCGAAATTCAGTCCAGGGCCGAGTTGTTTAGTTCAAGGCGGAGTTGTTCAGTGCGTACGGCGGCCGCATCAGGCCGCGCGTGTGCCCTTCGGCGGGGTCGTTGCCGATCTGGACAATCTTGTTGTCCTTGTCCACGTGGACCACCTTCGGCGTGTACGCCTTGGCTTCCTCGGTGGTCATCTCGGCGTAGGTGATAAGGATGACGATGTCATTTTCGTGCATCAGGTGCGCAGCCGCGCCGTTGATGCCGATAACGCCGGAACCGCGCTCGCCGGCGATGGTGTAGGTCTCCAGCCGGGCACCGTTGGTGACGTCAACGATCGCCACGAGCTCGCCCGGGAGGATGTCCGCGGCCTCCAGCAGGTCCAGGTCAACGGTGACCGACCCCACGTAGTGAAGGTCGGCATGCGTGACAGTGGCCCGGTGGATTTTGGACTTAAACATTGTGCGATTCATAACGTGCCCAGTCTAACGCCCGGCGCACTTCCGCGCTGTGACGTAGGGAACTTCCCGCCGGGCGCTGCGCGGCGACGGGCTTTCCGGGGATCACGCGGATGTGGCCTCCGGCGGGACCGGGCCGGCGGGCGCAATCGAGTCGGCCGTGACGGCAAGTACCTCGCGGGCGGCCAGAATGGCGGGCCGCTTGGCGCTGGACCGCCGCACGGACGTGAAGACGGTCCGGTGCGGGTTCCCCGGCAGCAGCAGCAACTGGGCCGACGTCTCCCGTCCGGTCCAGACAAGGTCGGGCATCAGTCCGACGGCGTTGCCGGATTCGATCAGCCGGATCTGCGCCTGCAGGTCGGCCGTTTCATACCGGACGTCGGGCTCGAAGCCGGCGCTGCGGCAGGCCTGCTCGGCCCAGTGCCGGGAGGCCGCGCCCCGCGGCTCCATCACCCAGGCCAGATCGGCCGTGTCTTCGAGTGAGCGGATCGGCGGCAGGTCTTTCTCCGGTCCGGGGACGGCCAGCCGGATGGCGTCGCCGGTCAGGCGGACACGGTCCAGCTCCGCATAGCGGGGGGCGGCGTGGCCGGGGTATTGCTCGGCGATGACCAGGTCGAAGTCTCGGGCCCAGGTTTCGTGCAGGGCGGTTTCCGGCTCCCGCTGGACCATCTCAATCCTCACTTCGGGATAGCTGGCTGCCATCCGGGTGAGGGTGCCCGGCATCAGCGCGAGGGCGGCGGACTGGAAAACGGCGATCCGCACCGTGCCCGAAACGGTGGTGAGGCTTGCCGCCAGATCGGCCTCGGCCTGCTCCAGCGTTTCGAGCAGGTGGGCCGTGTGCTCCACCAGGACTTCGGCTTGCGGGGTCAGCTGGACCCGGCGGCCGGTTTTGCGCAGCAGCTGCACGCCTGCCTCCTTCTCCAGCAGCGCCAGTTGCTGGGAGACCGACGACGGACTGTACTGGAGTGCCTCCGCCACTTCGGCGAGCGTTCCCCGGATTTTGAGTTCACGGAGCAGCCTCAACCGCCGGACGTCGAGCATGACTGTTCCTTCGCTAAATCTAATGAATATTAATTAGGAGAATTCACTTTATCTAATGCAATGAGGCTTGCATACTAATCAGACTGAGTTATTCCCATCACAGGGCGGATTGATGGGTCCATATCTATGCAGGAGTCCCTGATGAGCACAAAGGATTTAGCCCAGTCGATCATGCGGCGCAAGCCGATTGACGACATTGAGGAAGAAAACAAACACAGCGGGTTGATGAAAAGCCTGGGCCTGTGGCAACTGACGGCCATCGGCGTAGGCGGCATTATCGGCGTCGGCATCTTTTCCCTGGCGGGCCTCGTGGCCCACGGCAGCGAAACCGAACCCGGCGTGGGCCCGGCGGTGCTGTTCTCCTTCCTGATTGCTGGCCTCGCGTCTGCGGCCGCCGCACTGTCCTACGCGGAATTTGCCGGCATGATTCCGCGCGCCGGCTCGGCCTACACTTACGGCTACGTGGCCCTCGGTGAAGTGATCGGCTGGTTCATCGGCTGGGACCTGCTCCTTGAATACATTGCGATTGTGGCCGTTGTGGCCATTGGTATTTCGGGTTACTTTGACGCTTTCCTCTCCGGTATCGGCATTCATATGCCCATCTGGATGACATCCACCCCGGATGAGGGCAAGGGCGGCATCGTCAATATCCCGGCCATCGTCGTCTGCCTCATCGTGACCTGGATCCTGTCCCGCGGTACCCGGGCGTTCGGCCGGTTCGAACTGGTGGCGGTGGCCATCAAGGTTGTGCTGATCCTGTTCATCATCGGCCTGGGTATCTTCTACATCGACACCAACAACTACAACCCGTTCATGCCCAGCGGCTTCGGCCCGGTCCTGGCAGGTTCGGCCACCGTGTTCTTCGCCGTGTTCGGCTATGACGCCATGAGTACCGCGGCGGAAGAAGCGACTGACGGCAAGAAGCACATGCCGAAGGCGATCATTCTCTCGCTCATCATCGCCATGCTGCTCTACGTGGCCGCCACCCTGGTTCTTACGGGGATGCAGAACTTCAAGGACATCGACCCGAAGGCCGGGTTCGCCTCGGCATTCACCGGCGTCGGACTGCCCGTCATTGCCACCATCATTTCCGTCTTCGCGGTGCTGTCCATCCTCACCGTGATGCTGACGTTCCTGCTGGGCGTCACCCGCGTCTGGTTCTCCATGAGCCGCGACGGCCTGCTCCCGGGCTGGTTCGCCAAGACGGACCATCACGGCACCCCGCAGCGCGTCACCTGGATTGCCGGCGTCGCTTCCGCCCTGCTGGCCGGCGTCTTCCCGATCAAGGCCGTCGCCGACCTGACGAACATCGGCATCCTCGCCGCGTTCGTGGTGGTCTGTTTCTCGGTCATTGTTTTCCGCTACAAGAAGCCGGACGCTCCGCGCGCCTTCCGGCTGCCCTTGATGCCGCTGGTTCCCGCGTTCGGCGTGCTGGCCTCGGCCTTCCTGATGTTCCAGCTTCACTGGGAAACCTGGGCCCGCTTCGGCATCTGGCTCGTCATCGGACTCGCGATCTACTTCGGCTACGGCCGCAAGCATTCGCTCATGAATCCGGACAGCCCCAGGCACGAAGAGGCCGTCGAGATGCACCGCCCCCTGGCGTAGCCACCCGACGCTCTCTCACTTCCTGCCGCAAATATCCGGACGCTCTCTCAGATCCGGGGCCATATCGACGAACCCTCTCTCACCCCGGTGGGAGGGGGTTCGTCGTGTCCGGGCGGAAGTGAGGGAGGGTTGGCCGGAAAGGGCCCGGGAAGTGAGAGAGGGTAGGCCGGAAGGGCCCGGGAAGTGGGTGAGGGTTTGGGCTGGTTTCCGAACGTTCGGGCGGGTTTTAAAACCGTTGGCTTTTCTAACCTGTATTGCTCAGAAAACGTCGCTTTATCTTAAGTGAACCGAGGCTCATACTGGTGGAAAGACGGTCCTCACCCACGGAAAGAACGAGTGTTAGCCATGACCAATATTTCAACGGAGCCCGGTGTCCTCACCGGAAAGACGGCTGGCGAACCAGCCGTTGCAGGCGGTTCCCACGTCCCCGAAGCGCAGGCCCTGGCCGGGGAAGCGATCGCGCTGGTACGCCACTGGTTGACGGAGGCCGCCAAGGTCCCCGTGGACGCCTCCGCTGAACAGCTCGCCGGCGTCCTGAAGGACCCCAACGGGCTCGACTTCACCGTGGGCTTCGTGGACGGCGTGGTCCGCCCCGAAGACCTCCACGTGGCCGCCCGCAACCTGGCAGCCCTGGCCCCGAAGGTCCCCTCCTTCCTGCCCTGGTACATGCGCCGCGCCGTCCAGCTCGGCGGCACCATGGCCCCGGTCCTGCCGCAGGTGGTCATCCCGATCGCCCGCCGCGTGCTCCGCGAAATGGTGGGCCACCTGATCGTGGACGCCACGGACGCCAAGCTGGGCCCGGCCATCGCCAAGATCCGCAAGGACGGCGTCAAGCTCAACGTCAACCTCCTCGGCGAAGCAGTCCTCGGTGAGCACGAGGCCTCACGCCGGCTCGAGGGAACCCACACCCTGCTGGCACGCCCGGACGTCGACTACGTCTCGATCAAGGTCTCCTCCACCGTTGCCCCGCACTCAGCCTGGGCCTTCGACGAAGCGGTCGAGCACGTCGTCGAAAAGCTCACGCCGCTGTTCACCCGCGCCGCCTCGTTCGCCGCCGGAGGGCAGAAGGCCAAGTTCATCAACCTGGACATGGAGGAATACAAGGACCTGGACATGACCATCGCGGTCTTCACCAGGATCCTGGACAAGCCCGAGTTCAAGAACCTCGAGGCCGGCATCGTGCTCCAGGCCTACCTGCCGGACGCCCTCGCCGCCATGATCCGCCTGCAGGACTGGGCTGCTGAACGCCGTGCCAACGGCGGCGCCGCCATCAAGGTCCGCGTGGTCAAGGGCGCCAACCTGCCCATGGAACAGGTCGAATCCTCGCTGCACGACTGGCCGCTCGCCACCTGGAACACCAAGCAGGATTCGGACACCAACTACAAGCGCGTCATCAACTACTCGCTGCACCCGGACCGGATCAGGAACATCCGGATCGGCGTCGCCGGCCACAACCTCTTCGACATTGCCTTCGCCTGGCTGCTGGCCAAGCAGCGCGGCATCGCGGATACCGCAGAGCAGGGCATCGAGTTCGAGATGCTGCTGGGCATGGCGCAGGGCCAGGCGGAAGCCGTCAAGAAGGACGTCGGTTCCCTCCTGCTCTACACCCCCGTGGTGCACCCGGCCGAGTTCGACGTCGCCATCGCGTACCTGATCCGCCGCCTCGAAGAAGGTGCCAGCCAGGACAACTTCATGTCCGCCGTCTTCGAACTCAGCGAAAACGAAGCCCTCTTTGAGCGTGAGAAGCAGCGCTTCCTCGCCTCGCTGGCAGAGCTCGACGACGAAGTCCCCGGCCCCAACCGCCGGCAGAACCGCAGCCTCCCGGTCGATCCGATGCCGCGCGACTCCTTCGAGAACACCCCGGACACGGACCCCTCGCTGCCCGCCAACCGCGACTGGGGCCGCGCCATCCTGGAACGCGTGCCCTACTCCACCCTGGGCAACGCCTCCGTGGAAGCCGCGACCATCACGGATGCTGAAACGCTCAACACCGTGATCGCCACCGCCGTCGAAAAGGGCAAGGCCTGGGGCGCCCTCAGCGGCGCCGAGCGCGCCGAAGTACTGCATCGTGCCGGCGGCATCCTGGAGGCCCGCCGCGCTGACCTGCTCGAGGTCATGGCCAGCGAAACGGGCAAGACCATTGACCAGGGTGATCCCGAGGTCAGCGAAGCCGTTGACTTCGCCCACTACTACGCCGAGTCCGCCCGCAAGCTCGACGACGTCGACGGCGCCGCGTTCGTGCCCGCGAAGCTCACCGTGGTGACCCCGCCGTGGAACTTCCCGGTGGCTATCCCGGCCGGCTCCACCCTCGCGGCACTCGCCGCCGGCTCCGCCGTCGTGATCAAGCCTGCCAAGCAGGCCCGCCGCAGCGGTGCCGTGATGATCGAAGCGCTCTGGGAGGCCGGCGTTCCCCGCGACGTCCTCACCATGGTGCAGCTGGGCGAGCGTGAGCTCGGCCAGCAGCTGATCTCGCACCCGGCCGTGGACCGGGTGATCCTGACCGGCGGCTACGAAACCGCCGAACTGTTCCGTTCATTCCGCAAGGACCTGCCGCTCCTGGCCGAAACCAGCGGCAAGAACGCCATCATCGTCACGCCCAGCGCGGACCTTGACCTCGCCGCCAAGGATGTTGCGTACTCCGCTTTCGGCCACGCCGGGCAGAAGTGCTCCGCCGCCTCGCTGGTGATCCTGGTGGGCTCCGTTGCCAAATCAGGGCGTTTCCACAACCAGCTGATCGACGCCGTCACCTCCCTCAAGGTGGGCTACCCCGAGGACCCCACCAGCCAGATGGGCCCGATTATCGAGCCCGCCAACGGCAAGCTCCTGAACGCGCTCACCACCCTGGGTGAAGGCGAAAACTGGGCCGTCGAACCGCGCAAGCTCGACGAGACCGGCCGGCTCTGGAGCCCGGGCGTCCGTTACGGCGTGCGCCGCGGATCCTACTTCCACCTCACCGAGTTCTTCGGCCCGGTGCTCGGCGTCATGACTGCCGACACCCTGGAAGACGCCATCGCCATCCAGAACCAGGTGGAGTACGGCCTGACCGCCGGGCTGCACTCGCTGAACACCGAGGAAGTGGGGCTCTGGCTGGACACCATCCAGGCGGGCAACCTCTACGTGAACCGCGGCATCACCGGCGCGATCGTGCAGCGCCAGCCGTTCGGCGGCTGGAAGAAGTCCGCCGTCGGCGCCGGCACCAAAGCAGGCGGACCGAACTACCTCGCCGGACTCGGAGACTGGGTCAGCAAGGCCAGCACGGCCGGCGGCGCCGATAGGAACCCCAAGGCGGCCGTGACCAACCCCGGCGTTCGCCGCCTGGTTGGTGCCGCAAAGGGCGCACTGGACGCTCCCGCCTTTGAATCCCTGGAGCGGGCACTGGCCTCCGATGCCCTCGCCTGGGCCGACGAGTTCGGCACGGCCAAGGATGTTTCCGGGCTGAGCGCGGAACGGAACATCTTCCGTTACCGTTCCCTGCCGGTGACGGTGCGCCTTTCCGAGGGCGAACCGGTCGCAGACCTGGTCAGGGCAGTAGCCGCCGGCGTCCTGGCCGGTTCGGCTCTGACGGTGTCCACCGCCGTCGAACTTCCCGCCCCGCTGCAGGCCGCGCTCGCCGCGCTGCGCATCACGGCCACGGTGGAGGACGACGCCGCCTGGCTGGCCTCCGCTGCGAGGCTCGCCGACGCCGGGAAGCTTTCCGGCGGACGGATCCGGCTCCTCGGCGGCGACGCCGCTGCTCTGGCCGAAGCCACCGGCGGACGCCCGGACCTGGCCGTCTACTCCCACCCGGTCACCGAGGCGGGCCGCGTGGAGCTGCTGCCGTTCCTGCACGAGCAGGCCGTCAGCATCACCGCGCACCGCTTCGGGACACCCAACCACCTCTCGGACAACCTGATCTAACGGGCTCCGGATGGCCCCCGCCTCGGCGGGGGCCATCCGGACGAGGTTCAGGCAAAGAAATCGCCGCCGTCAGGCACCCTCCGGTGCCTGACGGCGGCGATTCCTATTTGGCGCGACTTTCTGGCGTGCCCGGCTTGACGCCCGGGAATCCGGCTAGCCCAAATACCAGCCGGGCGGCACCCACGAGGCCGGGACCGAGTGTGCCGAAAAATCTTCGCATCCGGTGCAGAAGTAGGTGACCTCTCCCGGCTTCCGGAGGGTGCCGTCATGCCGGAACTTTGCCGGGACAAACGTCTCCAGGTAGATGAACTCATCCGTTCCGCACCGCTCGCAGTAGGGACTGCCTACAAACTCAGTGTCCACCAGGGTGGCAGCGGGGTGCGGTTCGCGCGGAGTGACCAGCTCAGCGTGTGCGCTTGCTTCATGATGCACCGGCGTGTTGCGGTGCGTACCGACGGTCATCGGGCGTAGCGTGTTGAGGGAGTGGACTGGATTTGAGACTTTAAGATGCGGGTGGTTCGTGGTTGGCGTCATCGCGTGCCTATCCCGAACGTTGTCCGTCAGGCGCCCCCAAGGCAGCGGCGGCGGACACGGTTCGTCATCGAATCGTTGTCATCGGCTTCTGCTTAACCTTTAACAGAATTCAAGCATAATTTACGCACGTAATATCTTCAATCACTTACGTGTAATAACTACCCGTGCGGGGACGAATACCTACTCGTTTAACCAATTTCCGGGCACTTACTGGTTAAACCCGGGGCGGGGACCATTAGGCGGATCGCTTAATGGTGCGCCCCACAATCGCCTGGGTGAGGGCCTCGATCACTTCGGAGTTGGCCAGCGGGTTGCGGATAAGGGTGAAATCCACATCCCCCACGGGCGGCAGGTCGAAGCGGCGGGTGATGATCTTGAGGTCTTCCGGAACCAGCGAGGACGGCATCACGGCGACGCCGATCCCCGCCCGGACGGCGGCCAGGACTCCGCTGATCTGCCGGGTGGTGCAGGTGATGCGCCACGTGCGCCCCCGGGATTCGAGGGCGTCAATGGCAAGCTTCCTGCTGAGGCTGGGCGAAGGGTAGGCGATCAAAGGAACCGGATCGCCGGGTTCCAGGGCGGTCTGCTCCAGGCCCACCCACGCGAACGCATCGTGCTGGACCACCGTGCCGTCCTTGGCTCCGGCAACCCACTTCACGAACACCAGGTCCAGTTGACCGGCATTCAGCTTCTTGTACAGCTGGTCGCTCTGGCCCACTGTCAGTTCAAGGTTGATCTGGGGGTAGATCTGGCGGAACTCCCGGAGGATGCGCGGCAGTCCGGTGATCGCCAGATCGTCCGCGGTCCCGAAGCGCAGCCGGCCGCGCATGGCGGACCCGGAAAAGTAGCGTGAAGCTGCATCGTGGGCCGAAAGGATGGTCCGCGCGAAGCCGGCCATGGCATCGCCGTTGTCCGTCAGCCGCACGTCCCGGGTGTCCCGGGCAATCAGGACCCGCTTCGCCGCAGCTTCCAGTTTCCGCACATGCTGGCTGACCGTGGGCTGCGCCAACCCCAGGCGTTCCGCCGCCTTGGTGAAGCTGAGGGTTTCGGCCACCGCCAAAAAGGAACGGAGCTGGGCGGGTTCGAACACGGCACTCCCGGTTGGCTGGCGTCGACATTATTGCGGTTCGCAATGTTAGTTATAGGAACAATACGCTTCCATAATCACTTGCTGCCACCATAGCGTGGACATATCCCGCTCACCCGCACCTTTTGAGGATTCCCTGTGGCACCCCCTCCGCCGTCCACGGCAACCGTCAGCCAGCCCGTCATCGATTCCGCCGCCTCCGCCGATTCCCCGCCCGTGCAGCCACCGCAGCCGCACACCGCCACCCAGCCGATCGCCGTCGTGAGTGAACGGCTGCCCTGGCGCCACACTTTCATTTCCCTCCGCGTCCCCAACTTCCGCATCTTCGCGATCGGACACTTCGTTGCGGTGATCGCCCTGTGGATGCAGCGGATCGCGCAGGACTGGCTGGTCCTGCAGCTGTCCGGGTCCGTCACCGCCGTCGGCATCACCGTGGCGCTGCAGTTCATGCCGTCGCTGGTCCTGGGCCCGTGGGGCGGGATGATGGCGGACAGGTTCGCGAAACGGAAGATCCTCATCCTCTGCCAGTCCGTCGCCGCGGTGCTTGCTGCTGCCCTGGCCGCCCTGGCCCTGAGCCAGCGCATCGAAGTGTGGCATGTCTACGCCATCGCGCTGCTGCTGGGCCTGGTTACGGTCCTGGACCAGCCAGCCCGGCAGGTGTTTGTTAACGAGCTCGTGGGTCCCACGTACCTGCGCAACGCCATCAGCGTGAACTCCACAACGTTCCAGCTGGGCGGCCTGATCGGGCCGGCGCTGGCAGGCCTCCTCCTGACGGCGGTAGGCGCAGGGTGGGCCTTCGCCGCCAACGCCGTGGCCTGCTGTTCCACGGTGGCCATGCTGCTGCTTTTGCGCAAGGACCAGCTCTTCATCAATGCACCCGCTCCCAAGCGCAAGGGAATGCTCCGGGAGGGGCTGCGGTATGCGCTGAGCAAGCCCACCATCTACTGGCCCTGGCTGATGGCCGGGTTCATCGCTGTTTTCGCCATGAGCCTGCCGGTGCTGCTGGCCGCTTTCGCGGACCACGTGTACGACGTCGGCGCCGGAGGCTACGGCCTGCTGAACGCGCTGGTGGCGCTCGGTGCCCTCGCCGGGGCAATCGCCTCCACCCGCCGCCGGCAGCTGCGGCTGCGGTCGGTGGTGCTGGGCGCCGGGATGTACGGGCTGATGCTCTGCCTGGCTGCCCTGGCGCCGTCCATGGTGTGGTTCGGCGCCGCCATGGTGCTGTCCGGCTTCTGGTGCCTGATGTTCCTGACCGCCTCGAACCAGCTGGTGCAGATCAGCTCGAACATGGGGATCCGTGGACGCGTCATGAGCCTGTACATCATGGTGTTGATCGGCGGCCAGGCCATCGGCGGTCCCATGATCGGCTGGATTGCCGAGCACGTGGATCCGCACACCGCCATCCTGGTCTCCGGCGGGGTGCCGGCCCTGGCGGCGGTGACTGTCGCCGTCGTGCTTGCCCGGCGCGGCGAGCTGACCCTCAAAGTTGACCTCAAGGACCGGCGGCGCCTGCTCCGGGTGGTCAGCCGTACGCCCGCCGGCCGGAAAGGCGTCAGCCGCCCAGAGGGGCGTGCGGGTACTCCGCCTGGCGCTGCTGGAACTGCAGCACGTCCTTGTTGAGGACCTCTCCGCCGCGGATTTCAATCGCACGGGCGATCGTCTCATTTCCGGCCCAGGCCTCGGGGCCGGAAATGACGGTCTCCAGGAAGGGGAGCAGCGCTTCGCTGATCTCCCAGCTGGAGGAGTTCCACAGATACGACGGGCTGTGGTCCACCGCGTAGTAGTCAATGTGGTCGCCCACGGTGAGCATGGGCTCGGCGAAGGTGGTGGTCTTCGCCCAGCTGAAGCCCATTCCCTCGTCGCAGGACACGTCCACGATCAGGCTGCCGGGACGGAACGCACCGAGGTCCTCTTCGCGCAGGTACGTCAGCGGAGCATTGGGATCCTGCAGGGTGCAGTTGACCACAATGTCGCTCTCGGCCAGGAACGGCGCCAGCGGCACCCTGCCGCGTTCGGTGATGACCTGGCTGAGGAACGGCGCCTTGTCGTCATGGTCGAACTGCGCAATCCGCACCGAATGGATGGGAGAGCCGACGGCGGCCACACCACGGTTGGTCAGCACCTGGACGTCATGGATGCCGTGGGCGTTCAGCGCCGTGACGGCGCCGCGGGCCGTGGCACCGAAACCGATGACGACGGCGGTGAGCCGCCGGCCGTAGTCGCCCGTTGAGCCGGTGAGGGCAAGGGCATGAATGACCGAGCAGTAGCCGGCCAGTTCGTTGTTCTTGTGGAAGACGTGAAGGCCGAAGCCGCCATCACTGGCCCAGTGGTTCATGGCCTCGAAGGCGATCAGGGTGAGCTTCTTGTCGATGGCCAGCTGGGTGACGGCGCGGTCCTGGACACAGTGCGGCCAGCCCCAGAGGATCTGGCCGTCGCGGAGTTCGGCGAGGTCCTCAGGCTGCGGCTTAGGCAGCAGGACCACGTCAGCGTCGGCAATGATCTCGCCGCGGGTGGCAATCCGCCCCACGAGCGAGGCGAGGTGGAGGTCCGAGACGCCGAACCGTTCTCCGTAGCCCTGTTCGAGGATGATCTGCTGCCGCAGTTCCGGTGCGATGCGGTCCAGGTGAAGGGGGTGGAGCGGGAGCCGGCGTTCGTCGGGCTTCCGTGTGCTGGCCAGGACTCCGAGGGTGAGGTGGTTCATGGAACCGGTCACTTCTTTTTGGGGCTCGCTGCCTTGGCGTTGGCTGGCTTGTCGAGGGAGCTGGGCGGCGCTGACGCGGCCCTCTTGTCAGCTCGCTTTTCCTTGATGGATTTGCCGGATTTAGCGGATGCTGCTTGACGCGGGGACTTGTCAGCCATGATTGCTCCTGTAGCGGAACCGAAGGGGTTCCTGACTTCTGACCATACAGGTAGCCGCCTAATGCCCCGGCGGAGGAGGGCCGGCGGAGTGGGCTGTGGAAGGAGTGGAGCGGCTGACGGGAATCGAACCCGCGTATCAAGCTTGGGAAGCTAGCGCTCTACCATTGAGCTACAGCCGCATGGGGGACCAGCCAGATGTCTCGGCCAGGTCCCGGTTGCGTCAACCGGATTTACTTTACCCCAGCCGTGGGCCGTCCCCGAACAGGGACACGTCCGGCGCGGGCGGCACCCTTTCGATAACGCTTCGGTCCTTTCGATAACTCTTCGGTTAAGGCACGGCCGCAGCTGCTCCGGGCGCACTCCAGGCTGAATATCCTGTTGGTGTTAGCTGCAGTATCAGGGGAACGGGCTACGCAAGAAAGCTGTCCGACAATCAAGGGATCCCCGTGGCATTTGCAGAGTACGAGGTCGTCGTGGAACGCGATGCCATGACCGTGTACCGGTTCCTGCAGGACGGGCTCAACCTTCCCTCCTGGCGCGAAGGGGTCCGGAAGGTTGAACTGCGGTCTGGGGCTGTGGGGGCCAAGGGCGCCGTGTACCAGCAGACCCTGACAGGACCTGCGGGCCGCCCCATTGCCGCCGATTTCCAGATCACCCAGCTCCGTCCGGGCGCCGAGATCCAGTTCCAGGTG
Organism: Arthrobacter sp. CC3; assembly: GCF_039907775.1. NCBI lineage: Bacteria > Bacillati > Actinomycetota > Actinomycetes > Micrococcales > Micrococcaceae > Arthrobacter > Arthrobacter sp. CC3. The sequence goes on along the minus strand of NZ_JARCCY010000031.1, from coordinate 35,017 downwards.
GTTGCCGGTCCGGCCCGCCCGCACGGCGGCTATTACTTGAGCACCGAGGGAACACGCACCCGGGTCCGGTTTGCACTGGAAGTCCGGCCCAAGGGCCTGGCCGGACTGATGGACTTCATGATTCAACGGACCATGAAGGCAGAGGTCGCCCAGCTGGAGCGGCTCAAGGAAGTCCTGGAAGCCCGGCCGGCGGAGCCCTAACTGAAATGCACGCCGAGGGGCTATTGCGGGGTGCCTACTGCGCGAGGCCTACTGCGCGAGGCGCTGACCCGCCCAGGCGCCCGGGATGGACGACGGCGATGCCAGGGTTCCGGTGCTGAGGTCCCAGTACTGCACCGCGTCGCCGGCCCGTCGAAGGGCCAATCCCGTCGAGTTCAGCCCAGTGACATCCCGCAGCGATCGGATGGCTGTGACGTCCGACCATCCGCTAGCCACGATTGCCCGGGTTTCGGCGCGCGGTGCCGGCGCGCCGGAGCCGCGGTAGAGGCGGACGTTTCCGTCCGTCTGGCGGGCCAGCAGGTCCTGGAAACCGTCGGCGTCGTAATCCGCCATGGCGAGCGGGGTGGCTGACACACCGGACGCCATCAGCGTCCGCTCCACCAGATCCGCCTTCCCGCGGTTGGGGTACAGCCAGAGGTTCCCGGAGCCGTCCAATGCCACCAGTTGCGGGAGCCGGTTGTTGGCGCACCAGCCTCCCACGGCCAGGGTCATTCCGGCCCATCCCGACTGGCCCAGGGTCACGGCGGGGAGGAATCCGCCCGAAGCGGCCCCGGACTGCAGGGTGACCCGTCCGTCGGTCCATTGCACCAGGAGGTCGAAGACGCCGTCCCGCTCCCAGTCCGTGACAAAGAGCTCCTTGGCGCCGCCATATCCGGTGCCGATGACCTGCTGTGCGCCGAATTGCCGGTTCCCGAGTGACGGGCGGTTCAGGAGGTCGCCGGACGAGTTCACGGACACCAAATCACCGGGACCCTTGATGGCGGCTGCGGTCAGGTCCGCCGTCGGCGGCATGTGCCGCACCAGCGGATCGCACACGCTGGCGGGCTGTGCGGGCATTTCACTGCTGCCGCCCGGGCTGCTGGTGGTTCCCGCGGGGAGTGTGCCGTATCCGAAAAAGTCCACCACTCCCCACATGGTGTAACGGTTCGGCGTGGTCTGCCAGTTGCCGTCCGTGAACGTGATGCCGATGCCCATCACGGTGAACCGCGGGTCCTTCAGGATCGCGTTGTGTGCGGGTGAGCCCTTCCACCATTCCACCAGTTGCGCGGCATCGCGGTCCCAGCGGACCGCGATGACCTCCCCGGCGCCGTTGGTGGGGCTAAGCGCCCGCGGATCGGTCCAGAAGCTTGAACGGTGCTCGATCACTTCGCGTGAGGCGATGCTGTCGGACCACTCCTGCGCCATCGCGGCCACGGTGGCGTGGTACTTCACGGCGGGCAGGCCGAACGATGCCCGATAGCTGTTGATGGCGTTGAACACAGCGTTAATCTGCGCCGAGGCGTCGTCCCTGACGAGTGCCTCGGTGGTGAGGGATTCGGTGCGGAGGACCCCGGTGCCTGCCGCGGGTGCGGATGTGGGGGCCGGTGGAGCCTGGGCGAGGGCAGCCAGGTCCGACTCCGTGGCGGACAGCGGCGGGATGGACGCCGGCTCGGGCGGGGAATCCTCGGCTGCCGGGTAGGCCGGCTGGGCTTCGGTGGACAGGGTCCCGGCGGCGTCCGCAGTTCCTCCGGTGCCGGCCAACGCGGCAGCGGCTCCGTTTTGGTCCCCTGCTTTTTGGTTCCCTTGAGTGATGTTGGGGTCCACGGCGGGGGCGAGCCGCTGGCCCGGTGCGCTACCTGCGGCGCCCGTGCCGCCGTCGTATGCGAACGACGGCGGGCCGAGGGCGACGCTCGGTGTCTGTTGACCCGGCGTTTGACGGCCGGCCACGGAGGAGGAGAGGGGTTCCGGGCCTGAGGAAGATCCCCCCAGCTGGCCGGCGGCAGGCGGGATGAGAGCCAGAGCGCAGATCATGGCCGCCAGTGTCCGTGCCGAAATTTTCCTCAAGCCAACCCCAGATCCTTTGGTGCCGCCCGTTCAGGGGACGTGCACCGTCACAGCCGCAACATCAACCTCATTCTGTATCGACGATGACATTTCGTAACAGCAGCAACAGTAACGCTGCAAAACGGGGGCGGCAATGGATGCGGTATTTTTGAGTGTGCTGATCTCTGACCGCGATATTCGTGCCGAAATTGATTCCCAACGGATTGTCCTGGACCCGTATGACCCGGTGATGGTCCAGCCGTCCTCCGTGGACGTCCGGATTGACCGGTTCTTCCGGTTGTTCGACAACCACAAGTACGCGCACATCGACCCCGCCGAGGACCAGCCTGAGCTGACGCGGCTGGTGGAAGTGGACGCGGGAGAGCCGTTCATCCTCCATCCGGGTGAGTTCGTGCTCGGCTCCACCTATGAGACCGTCACGCTGCCGGACGATATTGCGGCACGCCTTGAAGGAAAGTCTTCGCTGGGCCGGCTGGGGCTGCTGACGCACTCCACGGCAGGGTTCATCGATCCCGGGTTCTCCGGGCATGTCACGCTGGAGCTTTCCAACATGGCAACGCTGCCCATCAAGCTGTGGCCAGGCATGAAAATCGGCCAGCTGTGCTTCTTCAGGCTGAGCTCGGCCGCGGAATTCCCCTACGGCTCCGGTGAGTATGGCAACCGCTACCAGGGTCAGCGCGGCCCCACCGCCAGCCGCAGCTACCTGAACTTCCACCGCACCGAGATCTGAGAGAGCGTCGCCGGGAAGGCGGCAGGATCTGAGAGAGCGTCAGATGGGGCGGGCGGCCGGGCGGGGTTTTGCCGGGCGGCGCAGCATCTTGACCACCGGCTCCACGTAGCGTGCCGCCAGCGGCCCCATGATGGCCATGATGAGTACGTAGGCAGTGGCCAGCGCAGCGAGGTCGTCCGGCACCACGCCGGACGCTACCGCCAGTCCGGCGATGACGATGGAGAACTCGCCGCGGGCAATCAGTGCGGCCCCTGCGCGGAAACGGCCCGGCAGGGCAATTCCAGCCCGCTTGGCGGCCCAGACCCCCGTGATCAGCTTGGTGCCGGCCGTGAGGACCGCCAGAATCAGAGCCCAGCCCAGAACCGGCGGGATGGACGTGGGGTCGGTGTTGAGGCCAAAGACCACGAAGAAGATGGCGGCGAACAAGTCCCGCAGCGGCTCGAGGATCCGGGTTGCGCTGTGCGCTGTGGCCCCGGAGATGGCGATGCCCAGCATGAACGCCCCCACTGCGGCCGAGACCTGCATGGCAGCGGCGAGGCCGGCAACCAGGAGCGCGGCGCCGAGGAGGTTCAGCAGGAACACCTCGGAATTCTCGCTGTGCACTGCCTTGGACACATGGTGTCCGTGCCGGAGGGCCACCACCAGCACCACCGTGACCACGGCCAGTGAAATCCCCACGGTCTGGAGTCCCACCAGGAAGCTGACTCCGGCGAGGGTGGCCGTGAGGATGGGCAGGTACACGGCCATCGCCAGGTCCTCGAAGACCAGGATGGAGAGCACCACCGGGGTTTCGCGGTTACCGATCCGGCCGAGGTCCGTGATCACCTTCGCTGCGATGCCGGAGGAGGAGATGTACGTGACGCCGCCCATCACCATGGCTCCCACCAAACCCCACCCGAGCAGGACGGCCAGGGCTGCCCCGGGAATGAAGTTCAGCACGAGGTCCAGGACGCCGGCCTGCCACGACCGTCGCAGCCCCGTGACCAGCTCCGCCGCCGTATATTCCAATCCGAGCATAAGCAGCAGGAGGATGACGCCGATCTCGCTCGAAAGATGTGCGAATTCTTGCATTCCTTCGAGTTTGACCAGGCCGCCGGCCCCGAAAAACAGCCCGCCCACCAGGTACAGGGGAATGGGGGACATCCCGATCCGCCCGGCCAGCCTGGCCAGCAGGCCAAGGCAGAACACGACGGCCCCCAGTTCGATGAGGGTTAGCGCGAGCGGGTCCATGCCGCTCAGCCGTTGCGCAGGATATCGGCCGCCGTATCTAGGCCTTCTTGCGTTCCCACCGCCACGAGCAGGTCACCGGGGTGAAGGACGACGTCGGGTCCGGGGGAGGGGACCACCTCGCCTTCCCGCATGATGGCGACTATGGAGACGCCGCTGCGGGTGCGGATGCAGGCCTTGCCCATTGGCTGGTTATGGAACGGCGAGTCTCCGGCAATGGAGAACTGGCGTGTGACGATCCCGGGGATTTCGCGGTGCTCTTCGGAGAGCTGCATCGCCAGCCGCTGCCCGCCCAGCAGGTTGCCGAGGGCCGCGGCTTCGTCGGCAGTCAGGGGAATGGACGCCTGGCATGTGTCCGGATCGTCCCAGGTGGAAACGATCAGTTCGGTTTGCCCTTCGCGGTACTCCACCACGCCGATCCGGCGTCCCGAAGCGGTCATGAAATCCTTGCGCCTGCCAAGGCCAGGGAGGTCTGTCTCATCCACGTTCATGGCACCAGCCTAGTCCGCGCAGAGGGCGTTGGAGGGCCGAAACGGCGAATTCCCCGCTGCCTGCTCAGGCCGCGGGAACCACCGCGATTTCCACCTTCCCCGGCGGCTTGACCGGCAGCAGCACCAGCAGCCCCGCCAGCAGCACCACCATGATACCGAGGATGCCCCAGCGCTGGGCTTCCCCCGGCGCCACGAGCGGCGAGGCCACGGCGATGCACAGGGTGAAGAGCGTCGGCGCCAGGAAGCTGACTGCCCGGCCGGTGGTGGCGTAGAGGCCGAAGAGCTCCCCGGATTCGCCATGCGGCGCCAGCCGGGCAAGGTAGGCGCGCGAGGAGGACTGGGCCGGACCCACGAAGAGGCAGAGGAAGAGCCCGAACACCCAGAAGGTGGTGGTGCCTGCCCAGGCCTGCCCGAAGAAGACATAGCTGCCGTTGCCCAGGACCAGGATGACGGTGCCTGCAATCAGCAGTCCGACGAGCGAACCGATGATGACGGCTTTCGGCCCGATGCGGTCGTCCAGGAAGCCGCCGATCATGGCTCCCACCGCGGCCACGATGTTGCCGAAGATCGCGAAGAAAATGACTTCCTTCAGTTCGAAGCCGAAAGTTCCCGCCGCGATGATCCCGCCGAACGTGAAGACAGCGGCCAGCCCGTCCCGGAAGATGGCGCTGGCGAGGAGGAAGAAGATGGTGTGGGGACTGGTGCGGTAGATCGCCTTGATGCGGCGAACCAGCAGCCCGTAGGAAGCCAGGAACCCCAGCTTCGCGGCCTGCTGCTGCCGGGGCAGCTCCGGCACCGCGAACAGCACGGGCAGCGCAAAGATGAAGAACCAGAGGGCTGAGAACACGGCAACGAGGCGGATGTTGAGGCTGTCCTCGGTGGAGGCCCCGAACCACGCGAAGCTGGGCTGGACGAACAGCTGCAGCACGATCAGCAGCGCGACGATGCCGCCCAGGTAGCCCATGCCCCAGCCGAAGCCGCTGACCTTGCCGATGTTCCTGGGGGTGGAAATCTGCGCCAGCATGGCGTTGTAGTTCACCCCGGCAAATTCGAAGAAGACGTTTCCGAGGGCGATGAGCGTGACGCCCAGCAGGAGGAATTCCGGCCGCGGAAAGACAAAGAAGCACAATCCGGTCAGGACCGTGACGGCGGCCGTGTTGAGTCCCAGCCACATCTTCCGGCGGCCGCCGGTGTCCGAACGCTGGCCGGTTACGGGCGCCAGGACGGCGATGGCTGCGCCCGCGATCGCCAGGGCACCGCCCAGCACGGCCGAGGCCTGGTCCTCGCCGCCGAACGCTTTGGACGTCAGGTACACCGTGAACACGAAGGTGGTCATCACGGCGTTGAAGGCGGCAGAACCCCAGTCCCAGGCGGCCCAGGCGAGGACCTTGCCCTTGCTGGTGGCCAGTGTTCCGGACTCCAGCTCGGACGGGGGGTGCGTAGCCGCTGAGGCGGTGACGGGGTTCATAGGCTGAATGCTATCCGCCCCTAGCTAAACGGCGAGTGAAGGGGCGGTGGAAATTCCCCGGCGTCACGGGGAATCCGCTGCCCGGCGGTCGGGTCGCTGGCAAAAGTGTTTGCATCCGCTTGATAAACTGTCTGCACCGAACCTGACGTATGACCGCCTGCTCCAACTTTTGACAATCGAAATCCTGACGTTGCGGAGATACCTGTGATCACAGTCCTTGCCGTGCATTTCGCGGTGGCCGCTGTGGCGCCGTTTCTCTTCAGGAAATTCCGCAGGAACTCGTTCTATGCGCTGGCTGCGGTTCCCGCGGGCTCGTTCGTCTGGCTCCTCTTCCAGCACGGCGCCGTATACCAGGGCGCGGCCGGCCAGGAGGCAGCCTCCTCCACGGGCAGCGCCGTCACCGAGCTCCTTCCCTGGATTCCTGAGCTCAAGATCGAGCTCGCGTTCCGGATGGACCCGCTGGCCTGGATCATGTCCCTGCTGGTGCTCGGCGTGGGTGCCCTGGTGCTGGTGTACTGCGCCCGCTACTTCAAGAACAAGGACAGCGACCTCGGCGGCTTCGGCGCCCAGCTCCTGGCGTTTGCCGGGGCGATGTTCGGCCTGGTCACGGCCGATGACCTGCTCCTGATGTTCATCTTCTGGGAACTCACCACCGTCCTGTCCTACCTGCTGATCGGCTACGCCCGCACCAGGCTCTCCGCCAGGCGCTCGGCCCTGCAGGCCCTGATGGTCACCACGGCGGGCGGCCTGGCCATGCTGGTTGGCCTCATCATCCTGGGCTTCAGCGCCGGAACCTACCGGATCTCGGCCATCCTGGAACAGGCTCCCGGGCTGGCCACCGGGCCGGCAGCGGGAGCCGTGGCCGCCGCCGTCGTGCTTATCCTCATCGGTGCCGTGACGAAATCCGCACTGATCCCGTTCCATTTCTGGCTCCCCGGAGCCATGGCGGCGCCCACTCCGGTGAGTGCCTACCTCCACGCCGCGGCCATGGTGAAGGCCGGCGTCTACCTCGTGGCGCGCCTGGCGCCGGGGTTTGCGGAAACGGCCTACTGGCTGCCCATGGTGCTGGGGCTGGGCCTGGCCACCATGCTGGTGGGCGGATACCGCGCGCTCCGGCAGACCGACATCAAGCTCATCCTTGCCTACGGCACGGTCAGCCAGCTGGGCTTCCTCACCATGGTGGTGGGCCTCGGCAAGCCGGACGCCGCGCTGGCCGGGCTGGCCCTGCTCCTGGCCCACGGACTTTTCAAAGCCACCCTGTTCCTGGTGGTGGGCATCATCGACCACCAGTCCGGCACCCGTGACCTCCGCAAGCTGTCCGGCGTCTACAAGTCCTCCCGTGCACTGGCGGTTGTCGCAGCCATCGGTGCCGCCTCAATGGCAGGCATCCCGCCGCTGGCAGGGTTCGTGGCGAAGGAATCTGTGTTCGAGGCCTTCGTGCACTACGGCACCTCAACGGATCCCGCCGGGCCCGGCGTCTGGGGGCCGGTGGTCCTGGCAGGGCTGGTCCTGGGCTCCATCCTCACCTTCGCCTACAGTGCGCGGTTCATGTGGGGTGCCTTCGCCTCGAAGCCGGGCATCGAGCCCACACCGTTCAAGGCCATCAAGCCGTCCTTCCTCGCCGCCCCGGCCCTGCTGAGCCTGCTCACCATCGTTTACGGCCTGTGGCCGGCACCGGTGGACGGGTGGATCCAGCCGTACGCTGCGGAGTTCGTGCACGACGGCGGCGACCCGGCAAGCGCCGCCGATCACCTTGCACTGTGGCACGGACTTACTCCAGCGCTGGGCCTGACGGCGCTGACGTTCGCGTTCGGCATCGCCATGTTCTACGGCCGCGGCATCGTTGCCCGCGCCCAGGGCCGGGTGCCGGCGTGGGTGGACGGCGACCGGGCCTACCAGATGACGATCGGCGCCCTGGACGACGTTGCCGTCTGGGTCACGGGACGCACGCAGCGTGGTTCGCTGTTCTTCTACCTCTCCGTCATCCTCACCGTGGCCTTCGCACTTCCGCTGACCGCGCTGCTCATTGCCGGCAAGCCGCTGCCGGAGGGCCTGTACTTTATCGATCCCAATTCGCCGCTGCAGCTGGTGGCCGGCGCCGGCATCGTGATCGGGGCGCTGGCGGCTGTCCGGGCCAACAAGCGGTTCCTCGCGGTGCTGATGGTCTCCGTGACCGGCTACGGCATCGCCCTGATGTTCGCACTGCAGGGGGCGCCGGACCTCGCCCTGACGCAGATGCTGGTGGAAACCATCATCCTGGTGGCGTTCGTCCTGGCCATGCGCAGCCTGCCGGCCGAGCTCCGCGACCGCACCGGCGGCAAGTACCGGGTGATCCGCGTGATCATCGGGGTGGCGTTCGGAATCACCATGATCTTCGTGGCCATCTACGCGATGGGTGCCCGGGTTGCGACGCCCGTCGCGCTGGAGTTCCCGCGGCTGGCCTATGAGGGCGGCGGCGGACTGAACATCGTCAACGTCACCCTGGTGGACATCCGGGCGTGGGACACCTTCGGGGAGATCTCCGTGCTGGCGCTGGCCGCCACCGGCGTGGCCAGCCTCATCTTCGTGAAGGGACGCGGCGACGGACTCCGCGCCTCGTCCTCGGTGGCCGAGGGGACAGTGGGCCGCCGGTCCCACGCAGGGCAAAGTTCCCGGGACAGTGCGGCACTGGCGCTGAGCCGCAAATTCGCCGCATCCACCCGGGATGCCTGGCTGGTGGCCGGGCGCACCATGGCTCCCGAGCGCCGCTCCATCATCTTCGAAGTGGTGACGCGCCTGGTGTTCCACTCGATGATCGTCTTCTCCATCTACCTGCTGCTGGCCGGCCACAACCTGCCCGGCGGCGGCTTCGCCGGCGGGCTGACGGCCGGACTAGCCCTGACCATCCGGTACCTTGCCGGCGGCCGCTTCGAACTGCGCGAGGCCACCCCGGTGGGCGCGGGAACGCTCCTGGGCATCGGTCTGGCCACGGCCGCGGCCTCCGGGGTGGTGCCGCTGCTGCTGGGCGGGCAGGTGTTCCAGAGCGCCATCATCGAACTGTGGCTGCCGGTGTTCGGCGACATCAAGTTCGTCACCTCCACTATTTTCGACATCGGCGTCTACATCGTGGTGGTGGGACTGGTGCTGGACGTGCTGCGCAGCCTGGGTGCCGAAATCGATGAACATTTTGAAGAAAACCCGGCCGGCGAGACCGAAGGGCAGGAACCCGAAGGCGTTCCCGCCGAAACCACCGGGAGGGGTAAGGCATGAGCGTCAACCTGACACTGCTGACGGTCATGGGCGCGCTCTATGCCTGCGGCATCTACCTGATCATGGAACGCAGCCTCACCAGGGTGCTGCTGGGCCTGATGCTTTTGGCCAACGCCACCAACCTGCTGATCCTCGCCACCGGCGGCTATGCCGGCCTGGCGCCCATGTTCAGCAAGGACACGGACCCCCGCGACTACAACGACCCCCTCCCGCAGGCACTGATCCTGACCTCGATCGTGATCTCCTTTGCCGTGACCGCGTTCATGCTGGGCATCATCTACCGGACCTGGGTGCTGGCCCGCCGCGATGAGATCCAGGACGACGTCGAAGACATCCGCGTCGCCGAAACCCCCAGCTTCGATGCCGAGGACGACTCCGAGATTCCGGTCGAGACCTCCGAGTTTCCGCTGACCATGATCGGCTCCGACGGCCGGGGGATTTCCGACTCTGGCGTTTCCGGCACCGAGGACGGTGGCGCGACCGTGAAGGCGGGCGACCACCGGATCCGGGCCAAGGACGCCGCCGCGGAAGAACAGCCCGGCTCCCAAAACGTGACCCCCGGCCCGGAAGGAGGCGTGAAGTGAACATCGCAAGCTTTGCCCCGCTCGCCGTCGTACTTCCCATCCTCGGCGCCGCCCTGACCTTCGTGCTGATCCGGCACTCGCGGGCGCAGCGGGCCGTCAGCATCACGCTGCTTTCGCTGACCCTGCTGCTGGAGTGTGTGCTGCTGGCCTCCGTCTGGGACGGCGGAACGGCTGCCGTCAACATCGGCGGCTGGCTGCCGCCGTGGGGCATCGTGATGGTGGTGGACCAGTTCTCGTCGCTGATGCTGGTGGTCTCGTCCACCGTCAGCCTCGCCGTGCTGGTGTACGCCACCGGCCAGGGCATGGCCGACGGCGACCAGGACGCCCCGCTGTCGATCTTCCACCCCACCTACCTGATCCTGGTGGCCGGGGTGTCCAACGCCTTCCTGTCAGGGGACCTCTTCAACCTCTATGTGGGTTTCGAGATCCTGCTGACGGCAAGCTACGTGCTGATGACGCTCGGCGGAACGGGCCCGCGCATCCGCGCCGGCGTGACCTATGTGGTGGTCTCCGTGGTGTCGTCCGTCCTGTTCCTGATCGCCATAGCCATGATCTACGGGGCCACCGGAACCATCAACATGGCGGACCTCGCGATCAAGCTCGCAGACCTGGACTCCGGGACGCGGACGCTGCTGCACGTGATGCTGCTGGTGGCCTTCGGCATCAAGGCGGCTGTCTTCCCGCTGTCCTTCTGGCTGCCTGACTCGTATCCCACCGCGCCGGCCCCCGTCACCGCCGTGTTCGCCGGCCTGCTGACCAAGGTGGGCGTCTACGCGATGGTGCGCACAGAGACGCTCCTCTTCCCCGGGGACTCGCTGAACACCCCGCTGATGGTGGCCGCCTTGCTGACCATGGTGGTGGGAATCCTGGGTGCCCTGGCCCAGAGCGACATCAAACGTCTGCTCTCATTCACCCTGGTGAGCCACATCGGCTACATGGTGTTCGGGCTGGCCATGTCCTCCGTGGCAGGGCTTGGCGCGGCGGTGTTCTACGTGGCCCACCACATCACTATCCAGACCAGCCTGTTCCTGGTCACCGGCCTGATCGAACGCCGCGGCGGAAGCTCCTCGATCGACCGTGTGGCCGGCCTGGCCAAGCTGTCCCCGATCCTGGCCCTGCTGTTCTTCATTCCCGCCATGAACCTGGCCGGAATCCCGCCGTTCTCCGGCTTCCTGGGCAAGCTCGGGCTGCTGCAGGCCGGTGTGCAGCTCGGCACCCCGTTGGCCTACGCGCTGGTGATCGGCGGCGTCCTGACCAGCCTGCTGACGCTCCTGGCCATCGCCCGGGTGTGGAACCGCGCGTTCTGGCGCAAGCCCGAGGACGCCGAGAACCCCGACCCCGTGCTGCTGGCCGCCCCCGAGGACTCCGACACCGGCGACCGCGCGGGCAAGCGCAACGTCACGCTGCTGCCGCGGACCATGGTGGGATCCACCCTGGGGCTTGTCGCCTTCGGCGTGGCGCTCACCGTCTTCGCCGGGCCGCTCTTCCGGGTGGCGGACCAGTCGGCCGTGGAGATGCTGGACAGGAGTTCCTACATCCAGGCGGTGCTGGGCGAAAACGCTCCGGTGCCCCCGGTCGCGCAGCCTGAACCTGCGGAACCGCAGCCGGAAAGCCCGCAGCCTGAGGGCCAGCAGCCGGAGGTCCAGAAGTGAACCGCCGACGGATCTCAATCCGGCAGGAACTGCCCCTCCTCGTCTGGCTGGTGTTTGTCTGGGGTGCGCTCTGGCAGGACTTCAGCCCCGGGAACCTCCTGTTCGGAGCCCTCATCGCCGTGGTGGTGGCGCGCTTGTTCTACCTGCCGCCGGTGGAACTGGGCGGCCGGTTCAGCATCGTGCGGGCAGTCCCGTTCGCCATCGTTTTCCTGGGCAAAGTGGTGGCCGCCAGTTTCCAGGTGCTGTACCTGGCGGTGGCCCGCGGGCCCAAGGTGACCAACGCCGTCGTCGCCGTCCAGCTCCGCAGCCATTCGGACCTGATGGTCACTGCCACCGGCCACGTCATCTCGCTGATTCCAGGCTCACTAGTGGTGGAGGTGGACCGCTCCACGTCCACGCTCTACATCCACGGGCTGAACGTGCGGAGCGGGGAGGACATCGTGAACCTGCGCAAGGAAGTCCGGGATGCCGAGGCGGCACTGATCCGGATCATGGGCACGCGTGAAGAACTGGCCGCACTGAAACAGGAGGTGGGCGCATGATGGAAGTCGTCCTGACCGTAACGGCCGTGATCCTGTCGCTGGCGGCAGCGGGGGCCATTGTCCGGATCGCCATCGGCCCGTCGCTGCTGGACCGGGTGCTGGCCTCGGACGTGCTCCTGGCCATCATCGGTGCCACGCTCTGCATCGATATGGCCGTGAACCGGCACCTGAACAACCTGATGCTGCTGGTGGCGCTGTCCATCATCGGGTTCATCGGGTCCGTGACTGTGGCGCGCTTCGTGGCCGACCGGCGGGAGCAACCCAATGAATCCTGAACCATCCGCCGTGGACACCGTCATCGACGCCGTGTCTGCCGTTTTTATGGTGGTGGGCGCCGTGATGTCCCTCGGCGCGGCCATCGGCCTGTTGCGCTTCCCCGACCTGATGAGCAGGATGCACGCTGCCACCAAGCCGCAGGTGCTGGGCCTCTTCCTGCTGCTGGCCTCGGTGGGCCTGCAGCTGCGGACCTGGTGGGTGTGGCCCGCACTGTTCGTGGCGTGGATCTTCCAGGTCCTCACCGTTCCCGTATCCGCGCACATGGTGGGCCGGGCCGGCTACCGCACCAAGCACCTGCACAGGGAGCTGCTGACGACGGACGAACTGGAGGCCGTGGTGCAGAAGGCGGCGGACAAGAAGACCGCCGACGGGCGGGCCGCCGGCGGCCAGGAAGCAGACGAGCGCGCAGCGCACGACGGTCCCGCCGACGACGGCGCGTCAGCCTAGCGGGGGCCCGCAGGACGGTTGGGCCTAGACGATGTCCTGGGTCTTGGCGAAGCGGGTGATGGCACGCTGCGTGCCGCGGTTGGCCAGGACCTGGATGATGGCGCTGACAGCGGCCGAGACCAGCGCAAAGGTCAGGGCGCTGCGCAGGGTGGTGGGGACGTCGTTCTTGTCGCCCTTGGGGGGCTTGCGTCCGGTGACCTTTTCCCAGACGACGTCAACGGCCTTCGTGCCGGCAAATCCGGCCAGCAGGCTCACTCCGGTTCCAAGCAGCTTGATGAAAAAACTCATTCCAGTACCCCTAACAGGTGGGAGACGGCGGAAACAGGGCTTCCCCTAGCCTAGCCGCATCAGGCCGCCCCCATCACCGCGCATTGTGACAGCCGCCCCGGGATTTCGCGGGCCTGCGGGTGTAAACTGGTCCACGCCCACAAGGGCGAATTGATACGACAGGGGAGCGTCGCCGTCGGGCATCACTGGAACAGTCCAGGGAACCGGAGGCGGGCGCTGAGAGTGCGGACAGCCGCAGACCCTCGAACCTGATCCGGTTAGTACCGGCGCAAGGGAGTCGAGTTCTCAGAGTGTCCGGCAGCAGGCGGCGGAAGCCGCGGCCCTTGCCGGGAAACACTCTCCCCTCCTGTACCTCAGGAGGAAGACATGACTGATATTTCTGCAAAGCAGGCGTTGCCGCACAGCAAGTACAGCTGGCGCGTGGTGGACATTGTGGTTGCCGCGTTGATCGCAGTGGCCGGCGGCGTCATTTTCTGGGCCTGGTCCCAGGGCGCCGCCGCCGTTACCCCGGCCATGAACGCCGTTTACCCGCCCCTGACCGGCCTCATCGCCGGCGGCTGGATGATTCCCGCCGTCCTGGGCATGCTAATCATCCGCAAGCCCGGAGCCGCACTGTTCTGCGAAACAGTGGCTGCCACAGGTGAGCTGATCATGGGCTCGCAGTACGGTGCCTCCGTGCTGTTCTCCGGCTTCGTGCAGGGGCTCGGCGCCGAAATCATCTTCGCGGTGTTCGTGTACAAGAAGTTCAACCTGCCCGTTTCGCTGCTGGCCGGTGCCGGTGCAGGCCTCTTCTGCGGCCTGAACGACTCGTTCGCTCCGTGGGGCTGGAACGTCGCCTACGCGGCCGGTGACAAGCTGGCCTACATCATTTTCACCGCCATTTCCGGCGCCATTATTGCCGGTGCGCTGTCCTGGATCGCCACCCGCGGCCTGGCCCGGACCGGTGTGCTCAGCTCCTTTGCCTCCCGCAAGGCAGCAACGGAGCCCGTCTTTTCCTGACGAACGCACCCCGCTCATGACATCTTCGGACAACGTCCGCCCGGCTGCGGTCACGGCACGCGGCTGGGGCTGGCGGCACGCCGGCCGGTCCCAGCCCGCCGTCCACGGCCTGGACCTGGACATCCAGCCTGGCGAACGCGTGCTGCTGCTGGGCCCCTCCGGCGCGGGCAAATCAACACTGCTGCACGCCCTGGCCGGGGTACTCGGCGACAGCGACGCCGGCGCCCACCATGAAGGCACGCCGGACGCCGACGACTCGGACGAGACGGGCACCCTCCTGATCGACGGCGCCCCGCCGCGTGCACAGCGCGGCCGCGCCGGCCTGATGCAGCAGGACCCCGAGACGCAGGTGGTCCTGTCCCGCGTGGGGGACGACGTCGCCTTCGGCGCCGAGAATCTGGCCGTGCTCCGTGCGGACATCTGGACGCGCGTGGGAGAAGCTCTCGACGACGTCGGGCTGGCCCACCTGCCGCTGGACCACCCGACGTCGGCCCTCTCCGGCGGGCAGAAGCAGCGCCTTGCGCTTGCCGGCATCCTTGCCATGCGCCCGGGACTGCTGCTCCTCGACGAGCCCACGGCCAACCTTGACCCCCTGGGGGTCCTGGAGGTCAGGGACGCCGTGGGCCGATGCCTGGACAAAACCGGGGCAACGCTGGTGGTGGTGGAACACCGCGTGGGCGTGTGGAAAGACCTGGTGGACCGGATCGTGGTGCTGCAGCCTGGATCGGCCACGGATTCCGCCGTGCTCCTGGACGGGCCGCCGGACCAGGTCCTGGACCAGGCCCGGGACATGCTCGTGGCCGCCGGCGTCTGGGTGCCCGGGTATGTGCCCGCCACCCGCGCACGTTCCGGTGCCGCGGGGCCGGATGCCGCGGGGCTGCCCGGTGCGGGGCTGCCCGGTGCGGGCGGGCCCGGTAACGGGAACCTCCTGCTGGCTGCGGAGCACCTCGCCGTTTCCCGCGACCGTCCCCGCCGGCGCCGCTTCAAATCCATCCCGCCTGTCCCGGTGCAGTCGGACATTACTGCGCAGGTCCGGGCCGGGCAGGCGCTGACCATCACAGGCCCCAACGGTTCCGGCAAGTCCACGTTTGCCCTGACCCTCGCCGGGCTGCTGCGCCCGGTGGCCGGCACGGTTTCCGCCACGGTGGACCTCAGCGAAGGCGCCGGCATTGATCCGTACAAGTGGAAAGCGGACCAGCTGATCGCGAGGATCGGCACCGTGTTCCAGGAGCCGGAGCACCAGTTCGTCACCGGCCGGGTGCTGGATGAGCTGATGTTCGGTCCGCGGCATCTTGGCCATGGTGAGGAACGCGTGGACGAGCTCCTGGAGCGCCTCCGGCTGACTAAACTCGTGGACGCCAACCCCTACACTCTCTCGGGCGGGGAGAAGCGCCGGCTGTCCGTCGCCACCGTGCTGGCCGCCCACCCCCGGGTGCTGATCCTGGACGAGCCCACCTTCGGCCAGGACGCAAACACCTGGGCGGAGTTGGCCTCCTTCCTGTCGGAACTGCTCGACGCCGGCACCGCCGTGGTGTCCGTGACCCACGACCAGGAATTCAGCGACGTCCTGGGCGGCACCGAGCTGAAACTTGGTGCGCCCGAACTCAAACTCGCCGGGCAGGAACCCGGCCTGCGCAACCCGGAGGTGGCAGCACCATGAGGGAAGCCTTGACCCTGAACGCGAACCACGCCCTGCTCACCCGGGCCAATCCGCTGGCCAAGTTTGCGGTCGTGATGCTGATGACCGTGGTGCTGGCGCTGTCCATCGACTGGGTGTCCGCCTCGGTGGCCCTGGCCTTCGAACTGCTGCTCTTTCCGCTGGCCGGACTGACCGTCGCGTTGCTCTGGCAGCGTGGCTGGCCGCTGATCCTGGCGGCGGCACTGGGCGGCTGGAGCACCTCGATCCTGGCGCCGGACACCGGAACGGTCCTGCTCGACGTCGGCATCTGGTCCATCAGCGAAGGGTCGCTGGAGCTGGGGCTGGGATTCCTGCTGCGGGGACTGGCGATCGCCCTCCCTGCGGTGCTGCTGATGAGCTGCACGGATCCCACGGACCTGGCGGACGCACTGGCCCAGAAGGCGAAGCTGCCGCACCGCTTTGTCCTCGGCACGCTGGCCGCCATGCGGCTCGTGGGGCTGATGGCGGAGGAATGGCAGACCATCGGCATGGCCCGGCGTGCCCGCGGCGTCGGTTCGCACGGAACGCCTGCACAGCGACTCCGGGCAACGCTCGGACAGAGCTTCGGGCTCCTGGTGCAGGCCATCCGCAGGGCTTCACGGCTGGCGGTCACCATGGAGGCGCGGGGCTTTGGCGGTGCGCAGCGGACGTGGGCGCGGGAGTCCACGTACAGCATCCTGGACGTCTGGGTGGTCCTCGGCGGGCTGTTGATTGCGGTCGCGGCTGTATGGGCGGCGGTCAGCGCCGGGACGTGGAACATGGTGTTCCTCGAGCAGAAATAGGCCGCACGTCACCGATATATCGCACGAAGTGGATAATCTGTGACTTCAACTGCAGTTTCCGGCGTTTCGCGTCGACTAATAGCTCATGGGTGATATTTTCGTCCTATGACTCAAGAGACTGCTGAACACGTAGGCCTGCTGCTCCGCGATGCCCGCACCGAGAAGGGCTGGACCCAGGGGCAGCTTGCCGGCGAGCTGGGCACCAGCCAGAGCGCCATCGCCCGGATGGAGCAGGGCAAGCAGAACCTCAGCCTCAAGATGATCCAGCGGCTCGAGGCGATTGTGGGACGCAGCATCGTCAAGGTGGGCCGGCCGCAGATGACGCACCTCCGGGTGGAAGGCGGCCGCACGTTGTCCGGTTCGGTGGACGTCAACAGCAGCAAGAACGCCGGCGTGGCCCTCCTCTGCGCGAGCCTCATCAACCGCGGCACCACCACGCTGCGCCGGCTGGCCCGGATCGAGGAAGTGAACCGGATCGTGGAGGTCCTCACCAGCATCGGCGTCGAATGCACCTGGCTCAATGCCAACGATCTGCAGATCCGCCGACCCGCCGTTTTGGACCTCGACTCCATGGACGTGGAGGCGGCCCGCCGCACCCGCAGCGTGATCATGCTGTTGGGGCCGCTCCTGGACGAATCCGCCGAGTACCGGCTCCCGTATGCGGGCGGCTGCGACCTGGGCACCCGCACCGTGGAGCCCCACATGCAGGCCCTGCGCCAGTTCGGCCTGTCGGTGGAAGCCACGTCCGGCTTCTATTCCGTGCAGGCACCCCCGGCCGACGGCGACAACCGCACCTTTGTGCTGAGCGAACGCGGTGACACGGTTACCGAAAACGCCATCATGGCGGCCGCCCACCGCCGCGGCACCACGGTGATCCGCAATGCCAGCCCCAACTACATGGTCCAGGACCTCTGCTTCTACCTGCAGGGCCTGGGAGTGGAGATCGACGGCGTTGGGACCACCACCCTCAAGATCACGGGGCAGCCGTCCATCGACGTCGACATCGAATACTTCCCCTCCGAGGACCCCATCGAGGCGATGAGCCTGATTACCGCCGGCATCGTGACCAACTCCGAGGTCACCATCCGCCGGGTTCCCATTGAATTCATGGAGATCGAACTCGCCACCCTGGAGCAGATGGGCCAGGAACTGGAGATCTCCGGGGAATACTTTGCCCGCAACGGCCGCACCCGCCTGGTGGACGTCACCACGAAACCTTCCGCGCTGCATGCCCCCACGGACAAGATCCACCCCATGCCGTTCCCCGGCCTGAACATCGACAACCTTCCCTTCTTCGCCGTCATTGCCGGCAACGCGGAAGGCCAGACCATGATCCACGACTGGGTCTACGAGAACCGCGCCATCTACCTGACCGAGCTGAACAAGCTCGGAGCCCGCGTCCAGCTGCTGGATCCGCACCGGATCTACGTCAACGGACCCACACGGTGGCGCGCAGCCGAAGTGGGCTGCCCGCCGGCCCTCCGCCCGGCCGCGTGCATCCTGCTGGCCATGCTGGCCGCCCGCGGGGTTTCGGAGCTGCGAAACATCTACGTGATTGAGCGCGGGTACGAGGACCTGGCCGAGCGGCTCAACACCATCGGCGCCAAGATCGAGTACTTCCAGGACTGAGCGGTTCCATGCCCAATAAGGGCTCTCTGACGGCGCCTGTCTAACCGCGCGTCACGGGGGCACAATGTATGCATGCGAACTTTCGGGGTTGAGGAAGAGCTGCTGATTGTGGACCCCGTGACCGGGGAGCCGCTGGCGCTGGCGGACGCCCTCCTGACAGGGCGGAAGCTCGCTGCCGACGACGCTCCGGACAAACCGCGGATTCCGGATCCGCACGACCCAGCCCGTAACGACGGCGACACCGGGCTGACTGCCGAGCTGAAACTTGAGCAGATCGAGACACAGACGCGCCCGTGCCTGGACTATGAGGAGCTGCTGCTGCAGATCCGCCAGGGG
Source organism: Arthrobacter sp. CC3 (assembly GCF_039907775.1). Classification (NCBI taxonomy): domain Bacteria; kingdom Bacillati; phylum Actinomycetota; class Actinomycetes; order Micrococcales; family Micrococcaceae; genus Arthrobacter; species Arthrobacter sp. CC3. Next base: position 16,596 of record NZ_JARCCY010000031.1, on the reverse strand, counting down.
CGTGCCCTGGCGGACAGCGCCGCGAAGAAACACCATGCGCGCGTGGCCGCTCTGGCAACATCGCCGATTGCCTCCACGACGCACACCACGCCGAATCCCCGCTACGCCACCATGCAGGAGCGCTTCGGACTCACCGTCCATGAGCAGCTGACCTGCGGTTTCCACGTCCACACGTTCGTCGAATCGCCGGAGGAAGGCGTCGCCGTCATCGACCGGATCCGGGACAAGCTGGCGGTTCTCACGGCACTCAGCGCGAATTCGCCGTATTGGAACGGTGTGGAGACCGGTTTCGAAAGCTACCGCACCCAGGCCTGGAACCGCTGGCCGACGTCGGGCCCGTCCCAGATCTTCGGGACCCACTCCATGTACCGCCGCGTGGTCACCCGGCTGCTGGACAGCGGCGTGCTGCTGGATGAAGGCATGATCTATTTCGACGCGAGGCTCTCCCGGAACCACCCCACCGTGGAAGTCCGGGTGGCGGACGTCTGCCTGCATGCCGAAGACGCGGCCCTGATCGCCGTCCTGGTGCGCGGCCTGGTGGAATCGGCCAGCAGGGAATGGCGGGCCGGTGTGGACCCTGCCCCCGTGCCCACAGTGCTCCTGAAGATGGCGGCGTGGCAGGCCAGCAATTGCGGGCTCCGGGGAGACCTGCTCGATTTTGGCACCTTCCGTCCCGCTCCCGCCGAGGAAGTGGTGGAGGCGCTGGTGGACTACGTGGCGCCGGTCCTGGCCGAACAGGGCGAGCTGGAATTGGCCCGGGAAGGTGCCCGCAGGATCATCGACCGGGGCACCGGCTCGGAACAGCAGCGCCGTGCCATGCAGGAGGGCCTGGCGGCCAGCTCGGACGTCGCCGCCGGTCTGGCCGCGGTGGTGGCCCATGCCGTTGACGTCAGCATGCGCCAGGCTGAAGCCATCACCGTGCGCGAGCAGGCGCCGGTGCTGTTGCGCGTCCGCCAGTCCTGATCAGGTTCCTACTACCCCGGAGCGCGCCATGGAAACCGAATTCGCCACAGTCGCCGGCCATGATGTCACCACCATCACCTGTGTCTGCGGAAACACCGTCAGCGACGAGGGGCTGATCCAGGCCAACTCCGAAGGCATGCCCGTCCACCTTGGCGAGGGCACTCCCGTGCCGGAGGGACTCGCGGCGTGGCCCGGGGACGAGGACCTTTACACGCTGTGCCCTGCCTGCGGCCGGGTCTACCACGACACCGTCATTGAAGAGACCGGAACCGCGCCGGTGGCCTTCACCGTGGACGTGGCGGCCGGTCCCATCGCCGAAGCGATCCGCCTGCACTGGGAGCTCGACACCTGACTCATCGACAATCAAATTCCGCGGGAATAGCCTTGAAACGTCCGAGAATTACCCGACGACGAAGACGGGAAGGTGCCAGAAATGGGAACCCAGGAGAATGTTGAGCTGGTCCGGCGCGGATACGAGGCCTTCAGCGCAGGCGACATGGCAACCCTTGGCGGACTGTTCGCGGAGGACGCAGTCTGGCACGTCGCCGGAGATGGCGTGCTGTCCGGAAAGAAGGAGGGACGCGACGCTATCCTGGCCTATTTCGGGGAACTCGGGACGCGGTCCGGTGGCAACCTGACAGTGACCGTCGAGGAGATCATCGGCGGGGAAACCAACACCGTTGCGGTCCAGCACAACCGGGCAGAGAGCGGCGGCAGGGCCCTGGACCAGGACGGCGTCATCGCCTTCCGGGTCGCCGGCGGCAAGATTACCGAGGCGCGGGAGTTCTTCCAGGACACCGCGAAAGGCGACGCATTCTGGGCTTAGCCGAACCTACTGCGAAATCCAGTACTTCTGCACTTTCGGTGTCGCGGCCGCGAGCAGTTCGCCGCTGATGTGCACCGACACCTCGGCCATGCCAAGGTCATCCCACTGCGCCACCAGTAGGGTGTCCCCGCCCAACGGCAGCGGCCAGAGCCAGAACCGCGTGGAGGAGAAAATTTCCTCGTCGTTCGCTGAACCGCCTCCGCCGCCCGCCATCATCAGCACCGGCCCCGCCACCTGCTCCGATCCGTCAAACATGCCCAGGTGCAGATGGGAAGTGGTGGTCTTCCGTCCGTCCGGAAGGGCGACACCAAAACGCAATGCGCCCCCACGGCCGGTTTCCGAATCCAACCGGTAGCCGCCGCGGTTGAAACACTGATCTGTTACAACGCTCCATTGACTGTCCGTCTCATCGGACCGGCGGACGCACCACACCACCTCGATCAGGCACCCGATGGAGAAGACGTCCACGCTTTTCGCCGCCATGATCATTCGCGCCGACCGGTGAAGGAACTGGCCCAGCGGGACAACCGCCGGAAGCTCGTCAGAAGGCGGGCCGGCCCAAACCGGAGGTACGTGCTTGGGCGGGCGCGGCCGCTGGGGCGGCTCCGGCACATCGTCAAAGAAGGACATGACTTCATCCTTGCACCGGCGTCAAGTGGCCGGGCAGAAGACCGCCACCGAGGTCCAGCAGAAAGGCCACCACGAAGCATGACTCACAAGGCGGTTCCGCCCTGCGCCGGTCAGATCTGCTTGAGCGCCTGCTCCAGGTCGCGGATGAGGTCGTCGACATCCTCGAGCCCAACCGACAGCCGGACCACGCCGTCGCTCAGCCCGATGGCTGCGCGCCCTTCCGGACCCATGGCGCGGTGTGTCGTGGTGGCCGGGTGGGTGATGAGCGATTTGGCATCGCCAAGGTTGTTGGAGATGTCGATGATCCGCAGCGCGTCCAGCAGCGCAAAGGCTGCCTCTTTCGCCGTGCGGCCCGCCGACGGCGAGAGCTCCAGCGTGAGTATGGTGCCGCCGGCCTTCATCTGCTTGGCGGCGAGCTCGTACTGCGGGTGCGACTTCAGCAGCGGGTACTTGACCCAGCTGACAGCCGGCTGCTCCTCGAGCCATTCGGCCAGGCGGAGCGCCGAGGCGGAGGAATGGTTGACGCGCAGCGCCATGGTCTCCAGGCCCTTGGTCAGTACCCAGGCGTTGAAGGCGGACAGCGCAGGCCCGGTGTGGCGCATGAGCTGTTTGACCGGTCCGTCGATGAACTCCTTGGTGCCCAGGATGGCGCCGCCGAGCACCCGTCCCTGGCCGTCAATGTGTTTGGTTCCGGAGTACACAATCACGTCTGCGCCGAGCTCGCCGCAGCGCTGCAGCAGGGGAGTGGCAAAGACGTTGTCGACGACGACCGTTGCCCCGGCCGCGTGGGCCAGTTCGCTGACCGCGGCGATGTCCACGATCTCCTGCATCGGGTTCGACGGCGACTCGAAGAAGACCGCCGTCGTCGGTTCGGCCAAGGCGGCCCGCCACTGCTCCAGGTCCGGACCGTCCACGAACACCGTTTCCACGCCCCAGCGCGGCAGGATTTCGTTCAGGATCACAAAGCAGGAGCCGAACAGCGACCGGGCAGCCACCACGCGGTCGCCCGCGGCCAGCAGCGCACCGAGGGCCGTGAAGACGGCGGACATGCCGGACGCCGTCGCAAAGCACGCCTCGGTGCCCTCGAGCAGCCGGAGCCGCTCCTGGAACGTGGCCACGGACGGGTTGCCGTAGCGGGAGTACACGAACCGTTCGTCTTCGCCGGTGAAGGCGCGTTCTGCGGCTGCTGCGGACTCATACACGAAGCCGGAGTTGAGGAAGATCGGCTCGGCCGTCTCCTGGAAGTTGGTGCGGTCAAGGCCGCCGCGGACAGCCTGGGTGTCGGGGCTCCAGCCGGCGGCGTCGGGATTGAAAGTCACTTAGTTCTTTCCGAGGTTGGTGGGCAGTCCGCGGTTTTTCCAGCCGTTGACGGTGCGCTCGCCGTAACGGTCCGGTTCGCCTTCAAAGCCTTCGAGGACGTTGTAGGCGGTGAAGCCGGCCTGCGTGGCGGCGATTGCCGCGGCGATCGAGCGGACGCCTGATCGGCAGAGGAACACCAGTTCGACGCCGGTGTCCTCCGGTGCCTGCTGCTTCAGCTGCTGAATGAATTCCGGGTTGGGGATGCCGCCGGGGAACGTCCACTGGATGAAGAGGGGATCGTTTTCGGTGGCTTTTGTGTCCGGGATGCCGATGTGGGCCCATTCGCCTTCGGTGCGGACATCCACCAGTACCGCGCCCTGTTCCAGTTTGGCCCAGGCGTCCTGCGGGGTCAGGTCTCCGGCGTAGCTCATGCGTGGCCCTCGAAACCTTCGCCGGGGAAGTCGAGGTCGAACTCAAGTTCGTCCACCGCCGTTGCCACCGCGGCGTCCGAGCTGGCGATGGCTGCGGGCAGCACCACGGCCTGCGCCACGATCACGCTGGTGCCGTTGAACGTGGCTGCCGGGCTCCCGTGCAAAACATAGCCATCGGCCAGGGCCGCGGAGATGCGCTCGCAGAACGAGCGGTCGTCGGGGCCGGTAATCAGCCTGTAGGCCAGCTTTTCCTGGGGCAGGTCCTGGGCCGGTTGGTCCTGGCCGGCGGCGGCCGGTTCGGTAGCCAGTGGGGCGGGTGCGTCAGACACGACGGATCTCCTTCTCTCACGCTTGCAGCTCGAATGGGTCGATATGCCGAGTATTCACCTGAGGCACCCCGCCGTGGAAGGAGGGTTGCCGACCGGCCAGTCAGGGCTTGGCACCGGTTCTCATTACTCCCCAAAAACGTAACACTTACGACGGCGGCCCGCACCGCCGTCGTCGTCATCTTCCGTAACGGGACATGGCAGAACGCGGCACTGCCCCCGCGTTTCCGGTGACCCGTACGTGACCCCATATTGCCGTTACAAAAGAACCTGCCGGGAGGATAATGACGGGAGATGAACCGCTGTAACGCCGGATGAAATCAGGCAGCCGTGAATGGATCGAACGGGAATACAGTCAGTCCCATGCTGCACTTCGGTTGGTTTGTGGGTCACGGCTTCGGCGTCCAGGGCTGGGGCACGCCCGGCTACGGCATCGGGTACGACTGGAAAAAACCCGCCCTGTACCAGCACGCCGTGCGCGAATTTGAGCGGGCCGGGCTGGACCTGTTCATCATCGAGGACTCCCTCACCGTGCCGGACACCTACGGCGGCAGCGCCGAAGTGTCCTTGGCCCAGGCGTCCTTCGCTCCCAAACACGATCCGCTGGCCCTGGTTCCGTACCTGCTCTCCGCCACCGAGCACCTGGGCATTGTTCCCACAGTGAGTGCGTCCTTCTACCCGCCGTTCACCGCGGCACGGCTGCTGGCTACCCTTCAGCACTTCTCCAACGGCCAGGTGGGCTGGAATGTGGTGACCTCCGGCAGCGACCTTGCCGCGCAGAACTACGGCCTGGACCAGCAGATTGAGCACGATCTCCGCTACGAGAAGGCGGAGGAATTCGTGGACGTGGTGCGCAAGCTCTGGCGCAGCTGGGAGCCGGACGCGATCGTGGAGGACGCGGAGGCCGGCATCTTCGCGGACCACACGAAGGTCCACCCGATCAACCACGACGGCGAGTTCTTCAAAGTCCGGGGGCCGCTGAACACGGCGCCGCTGCCCGAGGAGCCGGTCCTGGTGCAGGCCGGGGCATCCCCGCGGGGCAAGGCGTTCGCGGGTGCCAACACGGACGTCGCCATCGCCCTGGCCAGGGGTGCGGACGGCATGAAGGCCTACCGGGACTCGATCCGGGCCGAGGCAGCCGCGGCAGGGCGGAACCCCGACGACGTCAAGGTGCTGTTCGTCCTCAAGCCCACCGTGGTCGGCTCCCGGGCAGAAGCGGACGAGCTCCGGGAGCAGCGGCGCCAACTCACGCAGCGCGACATCGACAGCCAGCTGAACTCCATCTCGTACCTCTCCGTCATCGACTTCAAAAAGTTCGACCTTGACGCCCCGCTCCCTGAACTGACCACCAACAGCAACCAGGGCACCCTGGACCACTTCGCCAAAGCCGGTCCGCCGGGCTCCACGCTGCGCCAGCTCCTGCAGGCCCGCAGCGGCGGCGCCGGGGACAGCATCATCGGCACAGCCGAGGACATTGCTGACTACCTCGAGGAGACCGGGGCCCAGGTGGGCGGGGACGGGTTCCTGTTCTCCGGCTTCGTGGACCCGGCCACCGTCCACGGGGTGCTGGACCGCCTGGCGCCCGTGCTGCGGCGCCGCGGGCTGCTCCGGACAAGTTATGGCGACGGCGGCTTCCGCCGGAACCTGCTGGACTTCTAGTCCCATGGGCAACGGCAGCGGAAACTTCCTCATCGGCACGGCGCACCTGCGTGCCAGGGACATCGCCGAGGCCGCGGCTGACCCGGCCGTGAAGTTCGTCCTGAGCACGGACGCGCTGGAGCTGGTCGGGCGCTCGCGGGAGGTGGTGCAGCAGGCCATCGACTCCGGCCACCGCGTCTACGGCCTCAATACGCTGCTGGGTTCCGGGCGTGACACCGCCGTGGAGGAGAAGTCGATCCTCGCCTACCAGGTGCAGGTGGTGCGGTACCACAACAGCGGAGTGGGGGACCTGCTGGGCGCTGACGAGGTCCGGGCCGTCATCCTGGCGCGGCTGGTGGGCTTCAGCCGGGGCGGCTCGGGAGTCCGGCCGGAAACAGCCCGTTTCTACGCTGACATGCTCAACCGGGGCGTGGTCCCCGCCATCCCGCGCGAAGGATCCGTAGGTTCCGCCGACCTCACGCACCTGGCGGCGGTGGCCGCCGTCGCCATCGGGGAGGGACAGGCCGTGGGGGCGGACGGGCAGCTGGTGCCCGGCGGGCAGGCCCTGGCCGACGCCGGGCTGGCCCCGCTGGAACTGGCGCCAGGCGAAGCCCTGGCCCTGGTCAGCTCAAACTCCTATTCCATCGGTGTCGGCGCGCTGGCGCTGCACCGCATCCTGCGGCTCGCCGACCTTGCGGACACGGCGCTCGCACTGTCGCTTGAGGCGACGGCAAGGCACGACGGCGGCGGCAACCTCAGCCCGTTTTCGCCGGCGGTCCAGGCCGCCAAAGCCGTGCACGGGCAAGCCGTCACCGCGGCCCATGTGCTGCGGCTCCTTGAAGGCGGCTGGCTGGAGGACCACACCCGGGAGGTTTCCGTGCAGGACGCGCTGTCCTTCCGGGCGGCGCCCCAGACCCACGGCGCTGTCCGGTGGCAGGTCACCGCTTTGGAAGATGCCCTGGAGGTGGAGCTCAACGGCCGGGGCGACAACCCGCTCACCGACGTCGGCTCCGGGCGGATGGTGTCCGGCGGGAACTTCCAGCCGATGCAGCTGGCCCTGGCATTCGAGGCGCTGCGCCTGGGGCTTGCCCATCTGGGGATCAGCAGCGAACGCCGGATCGCCAAGCTCTACCCGCCGCAGCGCCGGATCCGCCAGCGGCACCTCGAGGCTGCCAGGAACGGAGCCCCGCTGGAGCCGGAAGAGCTGCCCGGGCTCCTCTGGTACTCGGCCGCCGGCCTGCTGTCCGAACTCAAAGTCCTCGCAGCGCCGGCCACGCTGGGGGCTCCCACGCTGTCCGCCGACATCGAGGACCACTCCACCCTGGCGCCGCTGGCCCTCCAGTTGCTGGAGCGATCCGTGGACGCTGCCGGGAAATTGCTCGCCATCGAAGCGCTGACCGCCGCGTACCTGCTGGGCGGGGCGGAAGCGCGTGCGGTGCGGCCGCTCGGAAAGGGGACTGCCGCCGTCGTCCACCGTCTGTCCGGCCTCCTGGCCCGGCACCTGCCGGCGGCGGCGCTGGTGGAACAGGCTTCCGCTGAACTGGACGGTTTCCTGGGTGCCGGCTTCTTCGGCCCCGCATTCGACGGCCCCGCATTCGACGGCGGCCCCGCCGGCAGCACGGAAAGGCAACGATGAGCACCATGACAGGCAGGCACGCGGTTCAGGCTGCAGATGTTGCGGCGGACGCCGCGGCTGTCCTGGCGCAGGTGGGCAACACGCCGCTGGTGCCGCTGGATGTCCTCTCCAAAGGGCTCGGCAGCACGGTGTACGTCAAGCTCGAATCGGATAATCCGGGTGGCTCCATCAAGGACCGGACAGCGCTGAGCATGGTCCGGGCGGCTGAGCGCAGCGGTGAGCTCCAGCCGGGTGCAACCATCGTGGAGAGCACCTCGGGGAACACCGGGATCGGGCTTGCCCTGATCGGTGCCCTGACCGGGCACCCTGTAGTGGTGGTTACCGGGGACACCATCTCATCCGAGAAAATCGCCGCGCTGCACCGTTACGGCGCCAGGGTGGTGGTGACGGACTGGACCGCGCCGTCGGAGTCGCCGGAGAACGCGCGGGCCGTTGCAGCGCGGATCACGGCCGAGAACCCGGGCGCCTGGCGGCCGCAGCAGTTCGACAACCCGGCCAACCCGCTGGCCCACTACGAAGGAACGGCGCCGGAGATCTGGCAGCAGACGGCCGGGAAAGTGACGCATTTCGTGGCCGGAATCGGCACCGGCGGAACCATCAGCGGCAACGGCCGGTACCTGAAGGAGAAATCCGGCGGCCATGTGGAGGTGATCGCCGCGGATCCGGTTGGTTCGGTGTACAGCGGAGGCCATCCCGGGGAAATCCTGGTGGACGGCGTGGGGAACTCCTGGCCGGAAGCAGAATGGCCCAAAATCTTCGATCGCGGCGTCGTGGACCGCTTCCTCCGCGTTCCGAACAACGAGGTGTACACCACGGAGCACCGGCTGTTGAACGAGGAGGGCTTGTCCCTCGGGCCCTCCTCCGGGCTGGCCGTGGCGGCGGCCCTGAGGGTGGCGCGTGCCGCACCGCATGGCTCGGTGGTGGTGGCCATTGCGCCCGACGCCGGCAGCAACTACCTGAGCAAGGCTTTCAACCCCGTGTGGCTGGCCGATAACCACATCCATCTGGCCTCGGAATTCGTGGAGGAATAGGCCGCGTGCTTAGCATTACGACTCGGCTACAACTACAGACAGACAGACCGGTCTCGTTGTACGCTTTTGAAACGTTCGCGGTTCCCGCATCCTCGAATCAGCATGCGGTGTATTCACGGATGGGTCCCGGGCTCAGCCGGGACCGGCACTTATAAAGGAATAGACCATGTCAATGGATGAGACTTCTTTTCCAGCATTGACCGATGGTGAATCGACTGCGTACCGGGGACCCCAGTCGATCCCGCCTTCGGACGTGAGTGATCCGACGATCCGTGGCCAGGCGTGGAACATCATCGAGTCTGTACTGGATGACGCCACTCCGCAGAGCGAGTGGGCGCGCGAGCAGCTGCGCAGCCGGATGGAATCGCACCCGGGTAATCCCGAACGCGCCCTCCTGGAACACCTGATGGCTACGCGCAGCATCACGGACCAGGAGTCGGACGACTCCGAGGAGAACCTGCCCGGCCCTGACCTGCCCGTGCCCGATGAGGACTACGGCGCTACAACGCTGTTCACCCGCCGGAGCAGGCGCCGCATAGAGGCCATTCTCGGTGACAGGATGCTCCTCACCGCGTTCCAGCCCATCCACGAACTGTCCACGCGTGACGTCATCGGTGTTGAAGCGCTGACCCGATTTGTTAGCGACGACGGCGCCAGCGCCGACCACTGGTTCAACGAGGCCGCGGCCGTGGGCCTCGGCCCCGACTTAGAATTTGCAGCGCTGCAGGCGGCCCTGGTGGCCGCAGAGCAACTGCCGGGAAATGTCTACGTGGCGCTCAACCTGTCCCCGGCCACCTGCCTTGACCCACGGCTCCGGGCGTTCGTGGAGCACTCGCAGCTGGCAGTGGACCGGATCGTTGTCGAGCTGACAGAGCGGCTTGCCGAGGACGAATACGAGCCTGTGGTGAAAGCACTTGCGCCGCTCCGGCTGCGCGGACTCCGGGTGGCTGTTGACGGCGCAGGGGCGGGTTTCGGCTCGATGAGCCAGGTCAAGCACCTCAGCCCCGACATCATCAAGCTCGACCGCAACCTCATCGCGGGAATCGACCATGCCGCCGGCCAAAGAACCCTGGGTGCGGCCATGGTGGAGTTTTCCCGGCAGATCGGCGCGGACCTTGTTGCGGAAGGGATCGAAACCCAGGCCGAGCTGACCGCGGTCATGGACCTTGGGATGGCCTTCGGGCAGGGGTACCTCCTGGGACGGCCCTCGGTGCAGCCCCTGGACTGGGCAGCCTGGCGGACCTCCGCCGACGAGGAAGCCTTCACCTCGGGATCCGGCGGCCCGGCAAACTAAACCCTCTCGCACTTCCTGCTGGCCGGGACGCTCGAGCGTGCGTGATGACCGCGGGAAATGAGCGAGCGTCGGTATAGTGCCCGCTATGGATGACAAGGCAATTCTGCACAGCTACCTGCGCACCCGGCGGGCGAACCTCCTGGCCAAACTCGACGGCCTGGACGAGTACGACGCGCGGAGGCCGCTGACGCCCACAGGTACCAACCTGCTCGGCCTGGTCAAGCACGTGGCCAGCGTGGAACTCGGCTATCTCGGCGAGGTCTTCGGGCGGCCCGCCCCTATGGACCTCCCGTGGCTGGACGAGGATGCCGAGCCCGACGCCGACCTGTGGGCAGCCGCGGATGAGACCCGGGAACAAATCATTGAGCTCCACCAGTTCTCCGCAGCGCACAGTGACGCCACCATCGACGCGCTGCCGCTGGACGCGCCAGGGGAAGTGCCGTGGTGGCCGGAGGAGCGGAGGCGCGTGTCCCTCCACCAGATCCTGGTGCACATGTGCGTGGAAACGGCGCACCACCTGGGCCACGCGGACATCCTCCGTGAGCTCATCGATGGTTCAGCAGGCCAGCGGCCCGGGGACCCCAGCCTGACGACGCGTACTCCGGAGGAATGGGCAGCGCACTGCGCCCGCATCGACGCGGCGGCCCGCGCAGCCGCAGACCACGTGAGCGAGCGTTCGGGGGAGGGCGCCGAGAAGTGAGAGAGCGTTGGGACGGGGGTGGCGCCCTACTCGATGGTGGCGAACAGCTCGTTGAGTTCGTCGGTCAGCTGTTTCCGCAGGGCGGGCGTGCCGATTTCCTTGCCGTCGATGTGGTTCACGGGGGCCAGCAGCCGGATGCTGGAAATCAGCCAGACGGCGTCGGCGTCGAAGAGGTCCCGAGGTTCCAGCGGGCCGTAGCCGAGCTCCCAGCCCGCGGCCTTGGCGGCGGCAAAAAGCGCGCCCTGTGACGTGCCCGGCAGGATGCCGCTGTCCAGTTGCGGCGTGATGAGGCGGCGCACCGTGCGGGTGCCGCCGGCGCCGTCGTCGGACGTGTCAAGGTGAGCGATCAGGACCGTGGACGTGGGGCCTTCGAGGACACGGCCGTCGGCCGACGTAAAGATGACGTCGTCCGCCCCCTGGTGGTGGGCGTACCGCAGGGCCGCCATGTTCACCGCGTAGGAGAGCGTCTTGGCGCCGAGCAGCAGCCATGGCGCGCGCTCGCCCACTTCGCTGTCGTAGCCGCGGTCCAGCAGGATGACGTCGATCCCGGTTTCGCGCTGCCTCCGGCCCGCCGCAGGGACCGGCGAAGCCTGGACCCAGCACGTGGGGGCTGCTCCGCCCTCGGCGCCGCGGGTGCAGATCAGCTTCACCACCGTCTCGTCCTCTGACGGAGTGGCGGCGGGGTGCTGGGAGCGGTACTCGCCGACCGCCGTCGCAATGGCCCGGCGCCAGGCGTCCTCAGCCGGGATGTCAATCTCCAGGGCGGTGGCCGAACCCTGCAGCCGCCGCAGGTGGGCGTCCAGCTTCCGCGGGTTTCCGCCCACGGCCAGCATGGACTCAAAGACGCCGTCGCCCCGGGTGGCGCCCTGGTCCGTGGCCATCAGCTGCGGCTGCGAAGCATCGGCAATCCGGCCGTCGTCGAAGCTGGGATCAAGGAATACGAGCACGGTGGCCGGGGCAGCAGGAGTCATGTCTCCAGCTTATCCTCGGCCCCGGACGCCAGCCGCGGGATAGGCTGTGCTGGATGCCTTCCGGAACCGGTCCGGCGGGGGAAGTAACCGTGGGAGTCTGTCTGTGTCGTGGCCGTTTCCGCTGGTGGGCACCGCGCCTTACTGGCTCGTGCTGGCGTTGAGCATTGTTGACCTGATCATCCGGGTGCTGGCGCTGGGCATCATCCCCGGCAACCGCCGCCCCACCACGGCCATGGCCTGGCTGCTGGGAATCTTCTTTGTGCCCGCTCTCGGCCTGATCCTGTTCCTGCTGTTCGGAAACTTCAAACTCTCCCGCAAGCGCCGGGCCCAGCAGGATGCCGTGAACAAGCGGGTCCGCGCCGGGACGTCCCAGCTGGCCGCCGTCGAAAGCGATTACGACGGCCCGGAATGGGTGGCCTCGGCAGCCGAACTGAACAAGACCCTCGGTTCACTGCCCATGGTGGACGGCAACAGCGTGGAGCTGCTGCCCGGGTACCCCGACTCCATCAAGGCCATGGCCGCCGCCGTCCGCGGGGCCAAGGAGTTCGTCAACGCCGAGTTCTACATCATGAGCACGGACCACATTACGGACGACCTCTTCACCGCCTTGGAAGAGGCTGCGGAGCGCGGCGTCCAGGTCCGGGTGCTGTTCGACCACCTCGGGACCCTGCGGATCAAGGGCTACCGGAAGCTCATCAGGCGCCTCGAGGCAAGCAAGATCCAGTGGCGGCCCATGCTGCCGCTGCGTCCGGTGCACGGCCAGTGGCGCCGTCCGGACCTGCGCAACCACCGCAAGATCATGGTGATCGACGGCGAAATCGCCTTCACTGGCTCGCAGAACCTGATCGAGCCCTCCTACAACAACCCCCGGCACCGCAAAGTGGGGCGCGAGTGGGTGGAGCTCATGGCCTGCCTGCGCGGACCGATTGTCACCACGCTCAACGTGGTGTTCGCGACCGACTGGCTCAGCGAAACGGACGAGTCCCTGGAGGACCAGTTGGCCCACCAGCCGGAGCTGGCGCCGGGTGCCGTGACCGCGCAGGCCGTGCCCAGCGGCCCCGGCTTCATCACCGAGAACAACCTGCGGCTTTTCAACACCCTCATCTACTCCGCCCAGCACAAGATCTCCATCTGCAGCCCGTACTTCGTCCCGGATGATTCGCTGCTTTATGCGGTGACGACGGCGGCGCAGCGGGGCGTCGACGTCGAACTTTTCGTCTCGGAAAAGGGGGACCAGTTCCTGGTCCACCACGCCCAGCAGTCGTACTACGAGGCGCTGCTGGAAGCCGGCGTGCGGATCTACCTGTACAAGGCGCCGTTTGTGCTGCATGCCAAGCACTTCACCATCGACGACGAAGTGGCGGTCCTGGGGTCCAGCAACATGGACATGAGGTCCTTCTCGCTGAACCTTGAGGTTTCGGTGATGCTTTTGGGCGCCGACATCGTGGCCAAGATGCGCGCCGTGGAGGACACGTACCGGGGCATCTCCCGTGAGCTGACGCTCGAGGACTGGATGCAGCGGCCCATGGCCGTCAAATACGTGGACAACGTCGCCCGGCTCACGGCCACGCTGCAATAGGGCCACCCTGCCGTAGGGCCAGCCTGCAGTAGGGCCAGCCTGGGGCAGGTCAGTCTGGCGGAAACTCCGAGCCCAGCGCAGAGAGGACTCCGTACGCCTTGGTGCGGATTTCGTCGTACTCCTCCTGCGGGGAGGAATCCGCGGTGATGGCACCGCCGACGCCGAGACTCAGCTCTGCGCCGCCCGCGCCGTCGGCGCTAATCACCAGGGTCCGGATGGCCACTGCCGTATCCATCGCCCCGCTCAGCGAAAAATAGCCGATGGCGCCCGAATAAACCCCGCGCGGCGCCTCTTCCAGACGGTCCAGGATGGCCATGGTGCTGATCTTCGGCGCCCCCGTCATGGACCCTGCGGGGAAGCATGCGGCCACCGCTTCGGCACGCGGCAGCCCCGGCTTCAGCTTCGCATCGATGGTGCTGACCATCTGGTGGACCGTGGCGTAGCTTTCGATGGCGCAGAGCCTGCTCACGGTGACTGATCCGGCTACGGCGAAGTGGCTGAGGTCGTTGCGGAGGAGGTCCACGATCATGATGTTCTCGGCCCGGTCCTTGGGCGAGGACTCCAGCTGGCGCCGCAGCTCCTCGTCCCGGGCCGGTTCCGAGCCCCTGGGACGGGTGCCCTTGATCGGCTCGGCGCGCATGCCGCCGTCGGCCGCTATCCGCAGGAAACGCTCCGGTGAGGTGCTGGCCACCGTCAGCTCGCCGAAGCGCAGGTAGCTGGCGAACGGCGCCGGGTTTTTCCGGCGTAGGGCCAGGTACGTCGCCCAGGCGTCCAGCGCGTCCGGTCCGGCGGGGTCGGCCGGAACGACGGCGCTGACGGCGGTGGTGAGGCAGACCTCGTAGGTGTTCCCCTCGGCAATTTCATGCTGCGCGTCGGCGATCTTTACCTTGTAGGCGGTTTCGGTGTCGCGGCCCGTGAACGCGGGAGCGGGCTTGCTTCCGGTGACCATGGCGCCGCCCCCGACGGCGGGGCCTGTGCCTGCAGTGCCGGCGGTGTCTCCGGTGTCTCCGGTGGGCCCGGCAGCCGCTGCCGCCGCCACCGCCGAGCGGGCGAGTGCCAGCCACTCCGCGGCGTCGGGGGCCTCCAAGGCGAGGAGCCACACGCTGCCTTCGCGGTGGTCCAGGACCACGGCGCGGCCGGCGAAGATCATGGCGGCGTCGGGGGTTTCCGACGAAACGTCGCTGCCGCCGGTTTCGCGCTTGAGTTCGTAGCCCAGATAGCCCAGCCAGCCGAGGGTGAATTCGCAGGCGTAGCCCTCCGGCGGGCGGAGCGCGCGGCGGCCCCAGACGCCGTCGAGCCAGCGGAAGAACGGCCCGGCGGTGGCCACCGTGGCGGTGCCGATGGTCAGCCGGGTCACGCCGGAACGGTGCCGGACGTCCTGGCCGAACCTCCCGCCGTCGTCGGCCAGAATGCTGAAGCGGCTGCGTTCGGCGGGCAGTCCCTCCGTCCGAAGCGAGGAGTCCAGCCACACGGCGTGCGGCGAGCGGCCGTAGAGGGTGTGGAAGAGCCGCGCGGCATCAGGCAGGCAGTCCAGCCGCTCGGCATGCAGTTGAAGGCCGAGGCGTGCCGAGAGCTCCGGCAACAACATGGCAGCGAGGGCCGGCAGGTGCAGCAGCGCCTGGAGGACGTCGTCCGGGGCGGTGCCGTCGGCCCGGTTCAGCACCCGGATCTGGGCGTGGTCCGGCACCGGATCCGTTGCCAGCCACTCATCCTCCTGCGCTGCCCACAAGTCCCAGAAGGGTTCGTAAGTGCTGCCGTCGCGCGCCAGCGCCCGGGTACGGCGGTCGTCGTCGGAAGACTCCGACCAGATCACGGCGTCCAGCATCGGACGGGCGGAGGCCGCGGCGGCACCTACGCCCTCCACGATTACGATCTCTGCCGGCAGTGTGGTTCGCGCCGGGCCGTCGTAGTGCTTGTCCCAGTCCCAGCTGACCCAGTCGGCAGCATCGCCGCGGCTCAGGGGCGCCAGGACAGTGGTGACATAGCGCTCGATGCCCGCCGCCAGCCCGTTCCAGCCGGGATAGACGTCCTCCAGATGGAACAGCGAGACTTTGTGGTGCTCCCGCAGCCGGGCGGCAAGTTCGATCGCGAGGGTGGTCTTTCCTGCGCCGGACCGGCCATCGACGGCAATGATCACGGGTGCGGGGGTCATGAAATAGAGCGTACCTGCTGCCCGGACCAGTTCTGTTGCTGGAGTTCCTGCCGGGCATGGCCCACGATTCCGGGGACGGCGGCCTTGATGAGGTCCCACGTGACGTCAAAGTCGGCATGGCCGCCGTACCAGGGGTCTTCGATGCCCTGGTCCAGGAGGTCGCGGCCGGCCACTGCCGGATCGAAGCTGCGCAGCATCCGGATCCGGGCCAGCGCCTCCCCGTCGGGTGCCGTCGCGCGCAGCCAGCCGTAGTGGTCCACGTCAAGGGCGAGGATCAGCTGGCGGTCGCGGAACCACTCGGGGCGCCACTCCCGCGCAATGTGGCGGTCCGAGGCGAGTTGATGGGCTGCCAGTTTGCGGGCGGCCCGGGGATCGATGGGGCGGCCGGCCTCATAGGCTGTGGTTCCGGCGGAATCCACGACGACGGCGCCGGCGAGCCCCGCTGCTGCGAAGGCCTCGGCCAGCATCAGCTCGGCCATCGGGGACCTGCAGATATTTCCGGTGCAGACCGCGATGATCCGGTATGGGCTCGACATTGAGGACATGGAGCAAGCATGGGGGATGGTGGCCCCTCTTGGCTAGTCACAGGCTGTCCGCATTACGGGCAAGTCATTATCGTTTCGGATCCTGTCATATTTGTCGGGATCCAGCCGCGGGTGGGAACAGATTGAGCGGCATCTCAGTTATCAGTATGAGGAAAGAAAAATGAGCACTACATGTACTGCACTGGTCATTCCGGTCCGGTTGGGTGACGCACTGAGAACCGTGACCATTGATGCGACGACCGACACCCTTCAGCAGCTGGTGGGGGGACACCTTGAATCCGTCAGCCGCGGCGACTGGCACGTCTACCTCAACGCTGAAGGCCACCTGATGAACCTGCCGCCGAACATCCGGGCGGCCGAACTCATCCGCGAGGCGGGGCTCGACCTGTCCGATGCCGCCCGTGGCACGGCCGTGTTCCTGGGGCGGACGGAGCGCGGCGGCGAAGCGGACGTTCCGGAGCACCTCCTGCGGCGCGCTGCCGAAATGTTCGGGTCACCGCTAGGGCGTGTCTCCTAAACCGGTGGCGTGCTGGCTGGAATGCTTGAGGGGTGTCGCGAACTTCTGTTTTGAGTGA
>NZ_JARCCY010000030.1:0-64085 GCF_039907775.1 Arthrobacter sp. CC3 | reverse complement strand
CGTCATGCCCATCGACCGAACCCGGACCAAGATCAGAACGACCCCGCCCCATCAAACACAACCGGTGGATCGAGGCTTAGCCAAGGGTCTGGATAAATAGGGCATGTTTTAGTTTCTTAATTACTGCTTCAAGGCTGTACAGTTCCGGAGTTAGGTAAGCCTAAATCACCTAGGAAATCCATGGCCCTCATCCATAGCCGGCACACTGATGCATATCCCGCCGACGCCGACGTTCTTGCCTCCCTGAGTCCTCGGGCCGACGTTGCGCGGGTGCCCTTCGCTGCTGAACTGGCCCGCCGAGGTGACCGGCCGGCGATCGTTACGGCAGAGTCCGTCCTCACCTACCGGGAGCTTGCCGAACGCGTTGAGGCTTTGCTGCTTCGGCTGGGAACCACGCGGCGGCTCGTGGCCCTGACTGCCAGCAACGACGTCGCCTCCGTCGTCGGGTACCTTGCGGCGCTAGCCGGTGGCCATCCTCTGATCCTTCTCCCGGAGGACAAACCTGCTGCCCTCGACTCACTCGTGGCCGCCTACGACCCCGATGTCATCCTCAGATCCGGTGCCGACGGACAGAACCTGCTGGACGAGCGGCGGGAAGGAACCCGGCACCAGCTGCACCCCGACCTGGCGCTGCTGTTGAGCACGTCAGGCTCCACGGGCTCCCCCAAACTGGTCCGGCTTTCCCACGCCAACCTCCAATCCAACGCCCAGTCCATTGCCGGCTACCTCGGCATCGGCGAGGACGACCGCGCCATAACAACGCTGCCGATGTCCTACTGCTACGGGCTGTCCGTGATCAACAGCTACCTGCTGCGCGGAGCCAGCCTTGTCCTCACGGACCTGTCTGTCGTGGACACCTGCTTCTGGGAGCTGTTCCGCCGCCATCGCGTCACATCGTTCGCGGCGGTCCCTTACACCTTCGAACTCCTCGACCGCGTGGGGTTCGCCGGCATGGAACTGCCCAGCCTCCGCTACATCACGCAGGCAGGCGGCAGGCTGGCGCCCGCCACAGTGGAACGCTATGCCGAGCAGGGCCGGCGGCGCGGCTGGGAGCTCTTCGTAATGTACGGACAGACGGAGGCCACCGCCCGGATGGCATACCTACCCCCACCCCTGGCGGCCAGCCGCCCCGGCGCCATCGGAATTCCCGTCCCGGGCGGCAGCTTCCGCATCGACCCCGTTCCCGGGCTGGAGGACGGCGAACTTGTCTACACCGGCCCGAACGTGATGCTCGGGTACGCGCAGAGCCATGAGGATCTCGCCTTGGGCCGGACCGTCAACGAGCTCCGCACCGGCGATTTGGCCAGAACGGATTCCTCGGGCCTGTACGAGGTTGTCGGCCGGCGCAGCCGGTTCGTGAAAATCGTCGGGCTCCGCGTCGACCTCGGACAGGTCGAACGCATCCTCGCGGACCTCGGCATGGAAGCTGCCTGTGCCGGCACGGACGAAGGACTCGTCGTCGCTGTCAAAGGCTCCAACGACCTGCAGCTAGTGGCCAAAGTCCTGGCGCAGGGCATCGGCCTGCCGCGGGCATCGCTGGAGGTCTGCGGCGTATCGGCGATTCCCCGCTTCGCTTCGGGCAAGGTGGACTATCAGGGAATCCTGGCCATCCCGCACCAGGAGCGCGTCCCGGCGGAGCCGTCCGTCGCTCCGGTGGAGGACACCGGCCGGGACAGCGTCAGGAAGATTTTCGAAGCCACGCTCGAGCGGACAGACGTGACCGGCGGCGACACGTTCGTCTCACTCGGTGGAGACTCGCTGTCCTATGTGGCGGCGTCCGTGCGACTCGAGCAGTTGCTCGGACACCTTCCGCCTAACTGGCATGTGACCCCGGTCCGGGACTTGGAACCGCAGGCCCGCACTCCGGATCAGCCCGCACGAAGGCGCTGGTTCGCCCCCACCGATACGAGCATCGTGCTGCGTGCGGTGGCGATCATCCTGATCACCGGTACGCATGTCGGACTGTTCAGCTGGCCCGGCATGGCGCACGTGCTGATGGCGGTCGCCGGATTCAATTTTGCCCGCTTCCAGTTGACGGGAGATCGCGTTCCGCGCATCAAGCGGCAGCTCTGCAGCCTATCCCGCGTGGTGGTCCCGAGCGTTGCCTTCATCACAGTGGCCTACCTGCTCACAGACCGCTATAGCCTGGCGAATATCGTCCTGCTCAACGCCGTCATCGGGCCCGAAGAAGTAACCACCCAGTGGCATTTTTGGTTTGTTGAAGTCCTCGTATACCTGCTGCTGGGGATGACCGCATTGCTCGCGCTCCCCTGGGTGGACAAGGCGGAACGGCGCTTCCCGATCCTCTTTCCGCTGGCCCTCCTGGCGGCAGGACTCACGACGCGCTACGACCTGGTCGATCCCGGAGTCCCCAACACGGCACCGGCATTGTGGCTGTTCGCCCTGGGATGGGCCGTTGCCCGATCCAGGACCTGGGCCCACCGCTGCACGGCATCGGTCATCGCGGCACTCAGCATTCCCGGATTCTTCGAAAACCCGGCCCGCGAAATGACCCTCCTCGCCGGAATCCTCGTGCTGATCTGGCTGCCGAGCATCCCCGTACCGCGCGGAGTTCAACGCCTCACCGGTCTGCTGGCAAGCTCCTCGCTGCACATCTACCTGGTCCACTGGCTGGTCTACCCGGCATTTTCAGACGTTAGCCAGGCCCTGGCAGTGGCCGCCTCGCTCTGCGCAGGTGTGGCCTACTGGGCTGCATGCGGCCACCTGCCCCGGCTGCTGACAGGTGCGCTCGGCTTCCGTCGCCGTCGGCCCGGCCATACCCGATAGGCCGACCGGCAACGGAAGCCGCGCGGCTGCTCAGCTGCGGTCGATCTGGATCTTGCGCGTCCCGGTTGCCGGAGCCTGTTCGGCCGCCGGCGCGCGGACTTCCAGGACGCCGTCCTTGTAGGAGGCCGTCACGTCTTCCTCCCGGGCTCCGGGCGGCAGCGAGACGCTGCGCGAGAGTGAGCCGTAGCGAAACTCCGAGCGGTAGCCGCTCTTGCCCTTGTGTTCGGATTTTTCTTCGCGCTCCGCTTTGATGTGGAGCATGCCGTCCGCCACCGAGACGTCCACGTCTTTCTCGGGATCAATGCCGGGCAGTTCCGCCCTCACCACGAGCGCGTTTCCGTCCATGAACTGTTCCACGCGCATTGACGGCATCGTCAGGTCTCCTTCAAGGAACCGCCGGATCGGCTCCAGAACGTCCGACGGCGCCCACTTGTTGAGATCGGCCATGATAGCTCCCTAGTGTTGTTCGCTGCAGATTCTGGCCGGCCGGGAAAGGCCGCGGCCGGTATGCCCATTACACACCCGCGGGAGCGGGGTGTAATGGGCAGAAGGTCCCCTTATGGCCAGGGCTCGGAGCAGCGCCGGAAGGGTGCGAAGGGTCAGTGGCCCATGCCCAGTCCGCCGTCAACGGGAATAACGGCACCGGAGATGTAGGACGCCTCATCACTTGAAATCCATCGCACCACGTTCGCCACTTCAGCGGCTTCGGCGAAACGTCCCGCCGGCACCTTGGACAGGTAGTCCTTCTGGGTGGCTTCCGGGAGTTCCGCCGTCATATCAGTGTTGATGAATCCCGGGGCCACGACGTTGGCCGTAATGCCGCGGCCGCCGAGTTCGCGGGTCAGCGAGCGGGCGATTCCCACCAGGCCGGCCTTGGAGGCGGAGTAGTTGATCTGGCCCGGGGCGCCGTATAGCCCTGAAACTGAGGAAATCAGCACAACCCGGCCTTTGCGCATGCGGATCATGCCCTTGGAAGCCCGCTTGATGACGCGGAAGGCGCCGGTCAGGTTGGTGTCGATGACCGATGTGAAGTCGTCTTCGCTCATGCGCATCAGCAGGGTGTCCTTTGTGATGCCAGCGTTGGCCACCAGCACCTCGACCGGACCGTGTGCAGCCTCCACCGTTGCGAAGGCGGCGTCCACGGACGCCTCATCCGTGACATCGGCCTTGACGCCCAGGATGCCCTCCGGGAGTGCCGACTCGCTGCGAAAAGTCACGGCAACCTTGTCACCGTTGGCCAGGAAGGCCTCGGCAATGGCCAGTCCGATGCCGCGGTTTCCACCGGTAATCAGGACGCTGCGGCCGGTCGATGCTACTTCAGTCATAGTTTGCTCCGGGATTCTGCGGCATGGGGCACCGCGGTGAGGGGCGGGATTTTTACTGCCTCCGATCTTAGCCTCCGTTTGGGCGGCACTGGTGAGGGTGAGAGAATTGGGTTAAGCCTTGGGAGCGTGAAGAAACAGCCGTGACACTTGCAAAACGACCCGGACCTTCGACGTCCGGTGAACCAGACGCCGTCTCCGGTGACGCCGAGGTTCACAGCATCACGGATGCCGCCAGTGCCCACTCGGAAGAGATGCGCGTGCGGATGATCAAGTACGCCGTGGCGATGGGCATCCGCATGGTGTGCCTGATCCTGGTGTTTGTTGTCGATGGCTGGTTCAAAGTCCTCCCGATTGCCGGCGCTGTGTTCCTGCCGTGGATTGCCGTGGTCATCGCCAACGGGAGCGACAAAGCCGAGGTTCACAGCGACCACCTGCTTGACGCCGCCCCGCTGGCGGAGCTCGAAGCACCGGAATTCCCGGCCGTTGACGCGGACGAAGGGCCCACGGTGCTGCAGGGCGAACTCATCGAGGACGAGGATGAAGACGATAACGACGGCCAGGAACGGGCAGCTTCATGAACATTTTTGACCTTGCCGGCGGCGATGCCGGGCCTGCGGAATCGGCTCCACCCATGTGCTCGAGGAAGGCCTGCCGGACCGCCGCCGCCTGGCAGTTGCTGTGGAACAATCCGAAGATCCACACGCCCGAACGCCGCAAGGTCTGGCTGGCCTGCGAGGAGCACCGGCTGTGGCTGGAAGATTACCTGCAGACCCGCGGCCTCTGGAAAGAGACCCTGCCGCTCGATCTTGCCGCTGTGCCTGGCAAGGACAGCTGAATGTACCGTTTCCTCTTCTCCAGCAAATGGCTGGGTTACCTCCTGCTGGCTGCGATCTTTGCCACTGCCTGCGTGTTCCTGGGC
The DNA here is from genome assembly GCF_039907775.1 of Arthrobacter sp. CC3. Lineage (NCBI taxonomy): Bacteria > Bacillati > Actinomycetota > Actinomycetes > Micrococcales > Micrococcaceae > Arthrobacter > Arthrobacter sp. CC3. The sequence continues at coordinate 59,054 of NZ_JARCCY010000030.1, read as the reverse complement.
CGCTGGCAGATGGACCGCAGGGCGGAGACCCTTGCGGAGATCAACCGGGTCACGTCGAACTACTCGGCCACTCCCCTGCCCTTCGCAGCTGCCGAAGCACAGTTCTCCCGGCTGGACGCCGACAAGGAGTGGACGCAGGTGGAGCTGAAGGGCCGCTACGACGTGGGCGGCCAGCGAGTGGTGCGGAACCGCCCGCTGAACGGCCAGCCCGGCTACGAAGTGGTGGTCCCTTTCAGGCTCACCACCGGACAGACGGTTGTTGTGGACCGCGGTTGGCTCCCGATCGGGAACAACACTCCAGGACGTCCTGATTCGATTCCGGAACCGCCGTCGGGCGATGTCACCGTGGTGGTCCGCCTCAAACCCGGTGAGCCGGAGCTGCAGCGCGGCGCTCCCGACGGGCAGCTGGCCTCCATCGATCTTCCGGCCTACGCCGCGCAGCTGGGTTACCCGGTGCTAACCGGTGCGTACGGGCAGCTGGCCTCCGAAACGCCGGCCGTTGCCACCATGCCGTACCCCTTCCCGAAGCCCTCCGTGGAAGAAGGAACACACCTGTCCTATTCGCTGCAGTGGTTCGCTTTCGGCGTGCTGATGTTTATTGGCTTCGGGTACGCGGCCCGTCAGCAGGCACGCAATGCGGAGATTGACGCGCAGGACGCTGCCGAGGACGGGACGCCCGAGTACGCCATGGCCGCGAACCGGCGTCGCCCGGCACCCCGCAAGCGGAAGAACCCGACGGCGGAGGAAGAGGAAGACGCGATCCTGGACGCCCAGGGGTACTAACGTTCACTGGGTTTCGCGTCGTCGGTTGCGTCCGCTCCGCAACGCGCACTCGGTTTCGCGTCGTCGGTTGCGTGCGCTCCGCAACGCGCGTGATTTCCCGCGTGCTGGCTCGTTCCTCGCTTTTGACGCACGCTACATAAATCACCCACGCTGCTTCGCTTGTGCCCACTGCGAGAGGCGCCACTGGCGGCACGATCAAGTTGAATATCCGCCGTTTTGGATCAGTTGCTCATAACCAATTACCTCAGCTGGGCAGGAGCGGGAGACTAAAACTCGATGTCCAGCAACACCGGACAAGCTGCAGAAGATCACGGACGCAGAAGAACTCCAGGTACGTTAGCGAAGGCGCCGCCCTGACCGGTGACAAACGCGCAAGCGAAGCAGCGCGGGTGATTTATGTAGCGTGCGTCCAAGCGAGGAACGAGCGAGCACGCGGGAAATCGCGCGCGTTGCGAAGCGAACGTACCCCGACGCTAACCCAGCCTAAGCCAGCGTAATGAGGTCCAGGTAGTCTTCGTTCCAGTGGTCCTCGACGCCGTCGGGCAGCAGGACAACCCGTTCGGGATTCAGCGCCTCGACGGCACCTTCATCGTGGCTCACCAGGACGACAGCGCCGGTGTAGTTGCGCAGCGCGCCCAGGATCTCGGAGCGGCTGGCGGGGTCCAGGTTGTTGGTGGGCTCATCGAGGAGCAGCACATTCGCGCTTGACGCGACGATGGTTGCCAGGGCCAGACGGGTCTTCTCGCCGCCCGAGAGCACGCCGGCAGGCTTATCGACGTCGTCACCGGAGAACAGGAACGAACCAAGGATGCCGCGCACCTCGGCGTCATTCATGTCCGGCGCGGAGGAGCGCATGTTCTGCAGGACGGTGCGGTCGACGTCGAGCGTCTCGTGTTCCTGGGCGTAGTAACCCACCTTCAGCCCGTGCCCGGCAATCACTTCGCCGGTGTCGGGCTTGTCGACTCCGGCCAGCATCCGCAGCAGGGTGGTCTTGCCGGCGCCGTTGAGGCCAAGGATGACCACCTTGGAGCCGCGGTCGATCGCCAGGTCCACATCGGTGAAGATTTCCAGCGATCCGTAGGACTTGCTGAGGCCGTCCGCAGTGAGCGGGGTCTTGCCGCAGGGAGACGGATCCGGGAAGCGCAGGGCTGCCACGCGGTCGTTTTCGCGAACGGCCTCCAGCCCGCTGAGCAGGCGTTCGGCGCGCTTGGCCATGTTCTGCGCGGCCACGGCCTTGGTTGCCTTTGCCCGCATCTTGTTGGCCTGGTCGAAGAGGACCTGGGCCTTCTTTTCGGCGTTGGCGCGTTCCCGCTTGCGGGCGCGTTCGTCCGTTTCGCGCTGCTGGAGGTAGCGCTTCCAGTCCATGTTGTAGAAGTCGATCTGGGCGCGGTTGGCGTCCAGCAGGAAGACCTTGTTGACGGTTGCTTCGAGCAGTTCCGTGTCGTGGCTGATCACGATCAGGCCGCCCTGGTGGTTCTTCAGGAAGTCGCGCAGCCAGGCGATGGAGTCCGCATCGAGGTGGTTGGTGGGCTCATCGAGGAGCATGGTCTCGGCATCCGAATAGAGGATGCGGGCGAGCTCGACGCGGCGACGCTGTCCACCGGAGAGTGTCTTCAGGGGCTGGTTCAGCAGGCGGTCCGGAAGTGCCAGGTTCGAGCAGATCGCTGCCGCCTCGGCTTCGGCGGCATAACCGCCGGCGGCCAGGAATTCCGATTCCAGCCGGTCGTAACGGTTCATCGCCTTGCGCTGGACGGCGGCGTCATCGCTGGCCATTTCTTCATGGGCCAGGCGGAGTTTGCCGACGGCAACGTCCAGGCCGCGGACGGACAGGATCCGGTCGCGGGCGAGCTGCTCCATGTCCGGCGTGCGGGGGTCCTGCGGAAGGTAGCCGATCTCGCCGCTGCGGGTGACCTTGCCGCCGGCGGGCAGTCCCTCACCGGCCAGCACGCGGGTGAGCGTGGTCTTGCCTGCACCGTTACGGCCCACGAGGCCGATCTTGTCTCCCTTGTCGATCCGGAAGCTCACCTGATCCATGAGGAGGCGGGCGCCGGCGCGCAATTCGAGATCCTGGACGGTAATCAATGCAGCTAAGGCCTTTCACAACAGGGAACGCCACGGCACAGCGGATGGAGTCTGGGCGGGGCCGGGGCAGTGTGGCCGAGAGAACGGCCTCTACCAGTCTACCGGCACCGCACGTCCCGGAAGACCTTCAGCGCATAGCCCGCCCGGCGCCCGCCGCACCGCTGCGTTGGCCACCCCGTCCAGACCCAGCGCCTTCCATTAGTGGATCCCCTACAAAAAAGGGCTGCGGCCGGAGACGTATCGTCGGAATTGAGGGGAAAAGGCTGCCCGAGGGCAGTTTCCCCTCCCCGTTGCATCGCACTTGCACTGACCGACAGGACTTCCCCATGACCCACACTGACAAGGCCGTCACCAACCAGGCTGTTTCCGGCACTAATCCAGGCCATGAACCCGACGCCACAACAGCCCGGAACCGCTGGAACGCCACCGACCTGGGCCTCATCGCCGTTTTTGCCGCCCTCGTGGCCGGCTCCGCGCTCATTGCGGCCATCCCCGTGGGCGGCCTCGGCGTGCCCATCACCTTGCAGACCCTCGCGGTGATGCTGACGGGCATGGCGCTTGGCCCGGGACGGGCGTTCGCCGCCGTCGGCCTGTACACGCTGCTTGGGCTCGCCGGACTGCCGATCTTCAGCGGCGGCCGGAGCGGCCTGGGAATCCTCGCCGGCCCCTCTGCCGGCTACATCATCGCCTTCCCGCTGGCCGCCCTGGCCGTCGGCTGGCTGACCACCATCGTCCTCCGCCGCACCGTGAAGTACCGTGGCCTGTTCCTCTTCGCCGCGGCCATGGCCAGCAGCATCGTGCTGGTCCACAGCCTGGGCGTGCTGGGCATGATGGTCAACGGCAAGCTGGACCTTTCCAAAGCCTTCCTCCTTGACCTTGCGTACTACCCCGGCGACATCATCAAGAATGTCCTCGCCGTCACTATTGCACTCGCCCTGCACAAAGCGTTCCCCGATCTCCTGATCCGCCGTGCCGGTGTCCGGAACAACGGGGCGGTTTCGGCACGGAAGGGCAAGGCCGGCAACTAGCATGGGCAGCATTCTTCTGGACGGAGTCGACGTTCGGGTGGCGGTGGACGGACATCCTGAGCCGAAAACGCTGCTGGACGGAATCTCGCTGAACCTCACCGAACAGCGGATCGGCGTGATCGGCGCGAACGGGTCAGGGAAGTCCACCCTCCTGCGGCTCCTGAACGGACTGGTCGCGCCGAGCCATGGAACGGTGACGGTTGACGGCGACGATACCGTCAGATCGGTCCGCGCCGTGCGCCGGAAGGTCGGGTTTGTGTTCACGGACCCGCTCTCCCAGCTGGTGATGCCCACCGGCCGGGAGGACGTGGAACTCTCCCTGCGGCGTTCCGTCCGGAACCCGAAGGAACGCCGGGACGCCGCCACGGCGATCCTCAACCGCTTCGGGCTGCTGGCCCTGGCGGACCAGAGCATCTACGAGCTTTCGGGCGGCGAACGGCAGCTGATGGCCCTCGCTGCCGTGCTGGCAGTGGAGCCGTCGGTCCTGGTGCTGGACGAGCCGTCCACCCTCCTGGACCTCCGGAACCGCGAACTCCTCCGCCGGACCATCGCGGGCCTCAGCCAGCAGATCGTGATGTCCACCCACGACCTCGAGCTGGCCAGGGACATGGACCGTGTCCTGGTAGTGGAATCAGGACAGGTGGTGTTCGACGGCGGTGCTGACGCCGCCGTCGAACACTACCGGGCACTGTCCGCCGCCGGCCTGCCGCCGGTGGGCGCCGCGCCCTGGCCACACACTACGGAGTCCGCGTGAGCGGCCACGGATTCCTGCTGGTCAATTACGTTCCGGGTACGTCGCTGGTCCACCGGGCGCCCCTCTGGCTGAAGTTCCTCCTGGTGGTGGGTTGCGGCATGGCGTCGTTCCTGGTGGTGGACTGGGTGGTTGCCGCGGGGGCGCTGGCCCTGATGTGCCTGGCGTTCCTCGCCAGCGGTGCCGGACCGGCACGCCTGTTCAGGGCAGTCAGGCCCATCCTGCCGGTGCTGGCGGCCATCGGGTTGTTCCAGTGGTGGCAACTGGGTGGTCCGGTTGCGGCGCGGATCGTCCTGAACGTCCTGGTCTGCGTGGTGGCCGCGTCGATACTTACCGCCACCACGCCGATGCAGCGCCTGCTCGACGGCGTCGTCTCCCTGGCGGTCCCGTTCCGGCGTTTTGGTGCGGACCCCGAACGGTTCGCGCTGACGATTGCGATTATGCTCCGCAGCATTCCGTTCATCGCCGGAGCCTACTCGGACGTCAGGGATTCAGCCCGTGCCCGCGGACTTGAACGCAACCCCCGGGCACTAGTGCTGCCGGTCTTCATCACCACGGTGGCCTATGCGCGCCAGACGGGCGACGCCCTTGCGGCCCGGGGCCTCGGCGAACCCGGCCCGGAGGACGACAACGAAGAAGACGAGGGCACGCAGCATAACGGCACGCCGGGCGACGCCGGGCGACGCTAGCCGCCGGCCCGTCGGCCGGCGGCCTGTCTTACAGGCGGCGGGTTACTCGCGGCGGGTCTCGTCCAGCCGTTCATACCGGAACAGGGCGGCGGTGCCCATTCCCCCGGCAATGCTGATCATGGCCAGAGCCAGGGAGCCGGCCCGGCTGCCGGCGGGCGATCGTTCCCGGGCCTGGGCCAGGAGCCTCGTGACCAGAACGGCGCCCGACGCTCCGTACGCATGGCCCAGGGCCAGCGCACCGCCGTCGAGGTTGGCCCGCTCCGGGTCGATACCGAGGGCAGCCAGGCACGCGAGGGTCTGAGACGCGAAAGCCTCATTGAATTCCACCAGGTCAATATCCGCGGCCGTAACACCCTGCTGCGCCAGCAGGCGGCCGGCCGCCGCGGCTGCACCCATGCCCAGAACGCGGGGGTCCACGCCCGCGGTATCGGTGCCCAGCACCAGGAGTCCGTCCGCTGCCCCGAGTTCCCGTGCGCGCTCCACGGAAGTAATAACGACGGCGGCGGCAGCGTCCGCGTCGAAACAGGAGTTACCGGCGGTGACGGTGCCGCCCTCGGCGAAAACGGGTGGGAACCGGGACATCAGGGCGGCCGTCAGGCGTGCCCGCGGGCCGTCGTCGGACGCCACGGTTCCGGACACGGCCTGCACCGGAACCGTCTCGCCGGTGAAGCTGCCGGCCGCTGCTGCGGCCAGCGCGCGCCGGTGGCTTTCCAGGGAAAACCGGTCCTGGCGGTCGCGGCTGATGCCGAAAGCGGCAGCCACATTGTCCGCTGCGGCGCCCATGTCCGGATCACCGTAACTAAGGGGCACGAACTGCGCCCGGCGGAAGAACTCGGGGCTGCCGTCGGCGGCCCTGTTCGCGCGGAGCGGAGCGGTGCTGATGCTTTCGACCCCGCCCGCAAGGTAGGCGCCGCCGCCTCCGGCTGCCACCAGCCGCGCTGCAAGGACAATGGCGTCGAGCCCGGAACCGCACTGCCGGTCCACGGTGACGCCCGGTACGCTGACGGGCAGGCCCGCCTCCAGGGAAGCCAGGCGCGCAACGTTGCCGCCGCCTCCCACCGCGTTGCCGATCACGACGTCCGTCACTGCGCCTGCCGGCAGGCCTGTCCGGTCGAGGAGGCCACGAAGCACGGGCGCCAGCAGCTCATGGGCCCTGAGATCCTTGAACGCTCCGTTGACCCTGCGGATGGGAGTCCGCAGGGCGGCGATGACTACCGGCTGGCGGTCGGGCGGCAACTGTCCGGGCGGCAAGCCGTCGGCGGGCATCTGCGCAGCAGCAGGCTCAGCCAAGGCGGCGGACCCTTGTGTCTCCGCGTTCAATCCAGTCCAGCAGCAGTTGCCTGCTGACTTTCCCCCGGTCCGTCACAGGCAGTTCAGTCAGTGCGAAATACTGCAACGGCCGTTTGTCCCGGGGCAGGACATCGTCAAGGCCGGCCTTCAGCTGGGTTGCCGTGATGCCCCCATGGGAGGGGACCACGCCTGCCACGACGCGTTGGCCGCGGACATCGTCCTGCATGCCCGAGGCGACGGCGGCAGCCACTCCGGGGACGGACGCGAGGGCCAGTTCCACCTCATGCGGGTAGACGTTCTTTCCCGCCGTGATGATCATGTCCGCCCGGCGGCCCAGGATGTGAAGCTCGCCGTCCTGCAGGTACCCCTGGTCCCCCACCGTGTACCAGCCGTCGAAACAGCGCAGCGCCTGCCCGTCGTCGCCCCAGAGGTAGCCGTTGCTGACCATTCCGCTGTGCACGCAGATGTTGCCGTCCGTGCCGTCGGGAAGCGGGGCGCCGCCGTCGTCCATGATCCGGACTTCGACGCCGGGGAAGGGCTTCCCGATGCCCGTTCCTCCCGCGTCCAGCGGGGCGCCGGAGCGCAGCGCAACCCCGGAAACGAAGCTCAGTTCTGAGGCGCCGTAGTACTCGAAGATGGTGGCCCTGGGTGCCCAGCGCCGCGCGGCCTCCAGGGTCCGGGCATCCAGCTTGGACCCCGCGCAGATGATGGACGTGATGCCGGAAGCATCGACGCCGCCGGCCAGCCCGCGTTCACTGAGCAGCCGGAGCATAGTGGGCACCAGGACCAGCCGGGTGATGCCGTCATGGGTGATGGCGGCGTGCACATCGCCGACGTCGAAGGATTCCAGCGTGTGGAATTCCGAGCCCGCGTAGAGGCACTCGGACAGGGCATACAGGTTGAGGCTGGCCGCCAGCGGACCCGGGGCGAGCGTCTTGTCCTGTGGAGTGAGTCCGAAGAATTCGATGGAGGCGTCGAACGAGAGCTGCCACGATCGCCTTGACCGGGTGAACGCCTTGGGAACCGACGTGGTGCCGGACGTCAGGCCAATGAGGAACACTGAATCCGGGCTGCCGTCCCGGAGCTCTGCCGACGAAGGAGTGCCGGGTTCTGCGTGCAGCCGGGCAACGATCTCGGCCTGCAGCTGCTCCGGCCAGGTGGGGTCGAGGACGGCACATTGCCGGTCGCCGGCCACCGCGGCGGCGAAGGACACGGCGAAGTCGACCGAGTTCGCCTCGGCAAGCACGGTCACCTTGCCGGTGTCCGCTGCCCGCGCCGCGGCGGCGTCCCGGAGGGCGGCCCAGCTGAGGTGCCGGCCGGCCACGACGACGGCGGTGTCGTCGGGGCGGTCGTCGGCCCAGCGTTGGAGTCTGTTGAGGAAAGGCATCGGATCAACTTTACCGGCGTCCACGGGTCCGGAACGGGCCGCTCCGGCTATTGTGACAATATGAGTTTCAACGACAATGTCCAGCTGGATCCGTCGCAGGTCCAGGACCGCCGCGGCATGGGCCGCGGAACCAAGATCGGCGGCGGCATCGGGGGCGGAATCATCCTGCTGCTGGCCGCACTGCTGGGCATCAATCCCCAGCTGCTGGAAGGCCTGACCGGGACGGTTCAGGAGCCGCAGAGCACGGGAAGTGCACCGGCCTGCGAGTCCGGCGCCGACGCCGACGCGCGGCTGGACTGCCGCATCACCGGCACGGTGAACAGCCTCAACGCTTTTTGGCCGGCGTACCTTGCGCAGTACAAGACGGAGTACCCGCGTCCCACCACGGTGATCTTCAGCCAGGCCACGGATACCGGCTGCGGCGGTGCAACCTCCGAGGTGGGTCCGTTCTACTGCCCGGCTGACACCACCGCCTACTTCGATCCCGGCTTCTTCCAGGACCTGGTGGACCGCTTCGGATCGTCCGGCGGCCCGCTGGCCCAGGAGTATGTGGTGGCGCACGAGTTCGGCCACCACGTCCAGAACATCCTGGGCAACCTTGACCGCGCCCAGCAGGATCCGCAGGGTCCCGAATCGGGTGCCGTCCGTGTCGAACTGCAGGCGGACTGCTACGCCGGACTCTGGGTCCGGCACGCCACCACCCAGCAGGATCCCAAAACCGGGCAGCCGTTCCTTGAGCCGCTGACCCAGCAGGACCTGAATGATGCGCTCTCCGCGGCTTCCGCCGTTGGTGATGACCGCATCCAAAAGGCAGCTACCGGCCGCGTTTCACCGGAGGCCTGGACCCACGGTTCCAGCGAACAGCGGCAGAGATGGTTCTACCAGGGCTACAAGACCGGCGACATCAACCAGTGCGATACGTTCAGTGCCGCCGCGCTCTAGCTGAACAGAAAAGTGCGACGGCGGCCGGTTACCTTCCCCGGGAAGGTAACCGGCCGCCGTCGTTATTTAACGGGGGGTTTAACCGTTGTTAGATGTTGAAGCCCAAGGCCCGCATCTGGTCTCGTCCGTCTTCGGTGATCCGCTCGGGACCCCATGGCGGCATCCACACCCAGTTCAGCCGCCATTCGTCCACGACGCCGTCGAGGGCCTTGCCGACCTGCTCCTCGATGACGTCCGTGAGCGGGCACGCCGCCGTGGTGAGCGTCATGTCGATCAGCAGGGCGCCGTCGTCGTCCGAGTACTTGAGGCCGTACAGCAGCCCCAGGTCAACAATGTTGACGCCGAGCTCGGGGTCGATGACGTCCTTCAGTGCCTCTTCGACATCTTCGAGGCCCGTACGGGCCGCTTTGATTTCGGTCATGGCGTTGTCCTAACTAGCCCTGGACTGCAGCGTCGGCTGCAGAGATGGTGGCTGCGCCGGCACCCTTGGCGTAACGGTCGTAGCCCTCTTCTTCGAGGCGGTCGGCAAGTTCCGGGCCGCCTTCTTCGACTACCTGGCCGTCGACGAAAACGTGGACGAACTCAGGCTTGATGTAGCGCAGGATCCGCGTGTAGTGCGTGATGAGCAGCGTGCCCATGTTGCCTTCTGCGTGGGCGCGGTTGACGCCCTCGGAGACGACCTTCAGCGCGTCGACGTCCAGGCCGGAGTCGGTCTCGTCCAGCACGGCGAACTTCGGCTTGAAAAGCTCAAGCTGGAGGATCTCCACTCGCTTCTTTTCGCCGCCGGAGAAGCCTTCGTTGACGTTGCGCTGGGTGAAGTCGGCGTCGATGCGCAGCTTCTGCATGGCGGCCTTGACGTCCTTGGTCCAGGTACGCAGCTTGGGCGCTTCGCCGTCGATGGCGGTCTTGGCAGTGCGGAGGAAGTTGGTCATGCTCACACCGGGAACCTCCACCGGGTACTGCATGGCCAGGAAGACGCCGGCGCGGGCGCGCTCGTCCACGGACATGGCCAGGACGTCTTCGCCGTCCAGCGTGATGGAACCGCTGGTGACGTTGTAGCGCGGGTGGCCGGCGATGGTTGACGCCAGGGTGGACTTGCCCGAACCGTTGGGGCCCATGATGGCGTGCGTCTCACCGGTCCTGATGGTCAGGCTGACGCCTTTCAGGATCTCCTTGGTGCCCTGCTCGGTCTCAATGCTGACGTGCAGGTCCTTGATCTCAAGAGTTGACATGCTCTTCTTTCTTTTCGTTCGTAAGTCTTGTGAAGCCGGGCGCTCAGTAGTTGTTGACCGTGGCGCCGTTCAGAACATTGGTCACGTCCACGTAGACGTCGTCACCGTGAAGCTCGACGGCGAAGACCGGCACGGGATCGTAGGCAGGAAGCTGAAGCGGCTGGCCGTTCCGCAGGTCGAACTGTGAGCCGTGGCCCCAGCACTCGATCGCGCAGCCTTCAACCTCGCCTTCAGACAGCGAGATGTCCGCGTGCGAGCAGGTGTCGCCGATGGCGTGGATGTCGCCCATCGAATCCTTGACGACCGCTATGGGGTAGTCGTCGATCAGGATGCGCAGCGCCTGTTTCACCTGGATGTCGTTGGCATTGCATACCAGTTCACCCTTGGGCTGTTCACTCATGCGTTCCGGCCTGCCCGTTTCAGTTTTCGCTCGCGGCGAGCTCGCGCTCGACAGCTTCGGTCAGGCGCTCTTCGAGTGCCGGAACGTTGATCTTCTGGATGATTTCGTTGAGGAACCCGCGGACCACCAGGCGGCGGGCAACATCCTCGGGGATGCCGCGGGCCATGAGGTAGAACAGGTGCTCATCGTCGAAACGCCCGGTGGAGCTTGCGTGCCCGGCACCTTCGATAAGGCCCGTCTCGATTTCCAGGTTCGGAACCGAGTCCGCGCGGCAACCGTCCGTCAGGATCAGGTTCTGGTTCTTCTCGTACGAGTCGGTGCCCAGGGCCTGCTTCTGGATCAGGACATCGCCCACCCATACGGTGTGCGCGTCCTTGCCCTGCAGGGCGCCCTTGTAGAGCACATTCGACTTGCAGTTGGCCACGTTGTGGTCCACGAACGAGCGGTGCTCCAGGTGCTGTCCGGCGTCGGCGAAGTAGAGGCCCAGCAGCTCGGCCTCGGCGCCCTCGCCCGAGAATCGGACGTTGGAGTTCAGGCGCACGATGGATCCGCCCAGGGACACGGCGATGTGCTTGTACACAGCGTCCTTGCCAACCTGCGCGTCGTGCTGCGCGAGGTGCTTGGCGTCGTCTTCCCAGAGCTGGACCGAGATCACGGTGAGCTTGGCGCCTTCACCGACGATGACTTCCAGGTTGCCGTTGTGGTCGGCGGCACCGGTGTGCTCCAGGATCACGACGCTGCGGGAGTTGGCGCCCGCTTCAAGCACGTAGTGTGCGTTGGAGCGGTGGCCGGCGCCCCGGCCGTGGACCAGGATGCGGAGCGGCTCGGCCGGTTCGGCGTCCGCGGGGATGACGACGTGCAGCGCCTCCTCCGTGTTGGCGGAGGCGACGGCGGCGGCACGGTCCGCGGGGACCAGGACGGTTCCGCGCGGTGCCGACCCGGCAGCCAGCGGGGTGCGGACATACACTTCCGGCGCGTCGACCGTGAAGTCGGCGGCCGGTGCGGGATCAAGATCCGTCGCGGTGTCGGAGAGCAGGTTGGCAAGCCCGCGGACCGGGCTGAAGCGCCATTCTTCTTCGCGGCCCGTGGGCAGCGGGAAGTCGGCGACATTGAAGCTCGTGAGGCGTTCGGCGCGGGAGGACATCACCGTCACGCCGTGATTGTGGCCGTGGTCCACCTTGGCGGCGACCAGTCCCTCGCCTTCCTCGGTGAAGCCTGCGATGGAAGGCGCCCCGATGCGGGCCTTTTCAGTAACAGTTTCGGCAGTCATTAACCGACGGATCCTTCCATCTGGAGTTCAATGAGACGGTTCAGCTCGAGGGCGTATTCCATCGGCAGCTCGCGGGCGATCGGCTCGATGAAGCCGCGCACGATCATCGCCATGGCTTCGTCTTCGCGCATGCCGCGGGACATGAGGTAGAAGAGCTGCTCTTCGGAAACGCGCGAGACAGTTGCCTCGTGGCCCAGCTGGACGTCATCTTCGCGGATGTCGATGTACGGGTACGTGTCCGACCGGCTGATCGTGTCCACGAGGAGGGCGTCGCAGCGGACCGTGTTGGCCGAGTGCTTGGCGCCTTCGCGGACCTGGACCAGGCCGCGGTAAGCGGCACGGCCGCCGCCGCGGGCCACGGACTTGGAGATGATGGAGCTCTTGGTGTTCGGTGCGATGTGCACCATCTTCGAGCCCGTGTCCTGGTGCTGGCCTTCGCCGGCGAACGCGATGGACAGGGTTTCGCCCTTGGCGTGCTCGCCCACAAGGTAGACGGCCGGGTACTTCATGGTCACCTTGGAGCCGATGTTGCCATCGATCCATTCCATGGTGGCGCCCTCTTCGCAGATGGCGCGCTTGGTGACCAGGTTGTACACGTTCGTGGACCAGTTCTGGATGGTGGTGTAGCGGACGCGGGCGCCCTTCTTCACGATGATTTCCACCACGGCGGAGTGCAGCGAGTCCGAGGTGTAGATCGGCGCGGTGCAGCCTTCGATGTAGTGGACGTAGGAGTCCTCGTCGGCAATGATCAGGGTGCGCTCGAACTGGCCCATGTTTTCCGTGTTGATGCGGAAGTAAGCCTGCAGCGGGATGTCCACGTGGACGCCCTTGGGGACGTACACGAAGGAACCGCCGGACCAGACAGCCGTGTTCAGCGAAGCGAACTTGTTGTCGCCCACCGGGATGATGGTGCCGAAGTACTCCTGGAAGATCTCCGGGTGCTCGCGCAGCGCGGTGTCCGTGTCCAGGAAGATGACGCCCTGCTGTTCCAGGTCCTCGCGGATCTGGTGGTACACAACTTCGGACTCGTACTGTGCTGCGACGCCTGAAACCAGGCGGCTGCGCTCGGCTTCCGGAATGCCCAGCTTCTCGTAGGTATTGCGGATGTCCTCGGGGAGGTCCTCCCACGTGGCGGCCTGCTTCTCGGTGGAGCGCACGAAGTACTTGATGTTGTCGAAGTCGATGCCCGAGAGGTCTGCACCCCAGGTGGGCATGGGCTTGCGGTCGAAGTACTTCAGGCCCTTCAGACGCAGATCCAGCATCCACTCCGGCTCGTTCTTCTTGGCCGAAATGTCCCGGACAACTTCGTCGTTGATGCCACGACGTGCGTTGGCTCCGACATCGTTCTTGTCGGCCCAGCCGTACTCATAGGTGCCAATACCGTGGAGCTCGGGGTTCTTCTCCAGAATCTCCGAAATCACAGTAGTTTCAGCAACCTTGTTCTCTGATAGTTGGTCCGTCATCACGGCCTTTCTTGCAGATGGTTGGATACTTCGCCCAGGCTGTCCGTGGTGTGTCCGGAGCCGGCAGGCCCCTTGGCCGGACGGCCTGTAGGTATGTGGGTGGTGCAGACGTGTCCGCCACGTGCCAGTGTGGACAGCCGCCGTACGTCAACGCCGACGAGCCGGGAAAACACTTCGGTTTCGACGTCGCAGAACACGGGGAACTTGGTGGCAAGCTGCTGGATGGGGCAATGCCCCTGGCACAGCTGGACGCTGGAGAGCGCAGCGGGGAGCGGCGCCTTGGCCTCGATGGAGGCCGCGGAGGCCACGAAGCCGTCGCGGCTCAACGCGGCGGAAAGAGCTTGCGCCCGTGCGGTGATATCCGGTCCGGCGGCCTCGATCTCCGGCGCGTAGCGGCGCTCCATGTCGGAAAAACGCTCGACGGCGAACTCGCGAACGGCGTCGGGTCCGGCGATTTCCCCCAGGCGCTGGAGGGCCAGGCCGGCAATGTCGAGGTAGTCGTCGCCGAGGGTGGACTGGCCCTGCGTGCTCAGGACGTAGCGCCTCGCCGGGCGTCCAGCGCCGGCCCCTGCCTTCGCCACACGCTTGACTTCAATGACACCGCTGCGGGAGAGGTGGTCCAGGTGGCGGCGGACGGCCGCGGGAGTGAAGCCGAGCAGGTCGCCGAGTTCAGCTGCGCTGACCGGACCGTGCTCCAGCACCGCATTCAGGACGCGGTCGCGGGTGCGTTCGTCCGAGTCCGCCGGCAGCGTGTGCGGCGTGGCGGGCTGCCGGCCTGCGGGCGAAGAACTCCCGGGCCGGAACGGGCCGGCGGCGCCACCTGGCGCGGCGGACCCGGTTCGGGGCGCAGAAAGTCGAGTGCTCATGGAATACACAACACAATCATGTCGTAATTTACTCCCACGTACTAGTAAGGCGAGGCTGACCTTCGGTCACATCCCGTCGGGTGGTGCGCCTACTACATCCCGTAGAATGCTTTGGTGCGATCTCCCGATTCTCCCGTCCTGTCCATTAAGGGACTCATTAAGGACGTTGGCCCGCTGGCCTCCCTTGACGGCAAGATGCTCCGGGTGGTCAGCGGCGTTTCCCTCGCCGCCGAACCCGGGCAGGTCACTGCCCTGCTGGGGGCCAACGGTGCCGGCAAGACCACCACCATCGAATGTGCGCAGGGCCTGCAGCGACGTTCCGGCGGGACGGTCACCCTGCTGGGCCAGGACCCGGACACCGCAGGGGCGTCACTCCGTTCCCGGGTGGGTGTCATGCTGCAGGACGGCGGGCTGCCGCCATCGGCCCGTCCCATCCCGCTCCTGAAGCATATCGCCGGGATGTACCGGAATCCATGGCCTGTCGATGAGCTGATCGGACGGCTGGGCATTGACACCTTTAGCCGGACCACCGTCCGGCGCCTTTCGGGCGGGCAGCGCCAGCGGCTTGCCCTGGCTGCGGCCCTGGTGGGAAACCCCGAAGTCCTCTTCCTGGACGAACCAAGCGCAGGACTGGATCCGCAGTCCCGCCAGCTCGTTTTCGAACTGATTTCGGAGCTGCGGGACGCCGGCATGGGAATCATCCTGACGACCCACCTCATGGACGACGCCCAGCGCCTGGCTGATTACGTGTACATCATCGACGCCGGCAGGAACGTGGCCGAAGGAACAGTGGCCCAGCTGCTGATGCGGAACCTGAGCCCGGATGCCGCGCAGGAACATGTCCGCACACTGCTTTTCGAGGCCCGGCCCGGACTGGACTTCACGGGCGTGCTGCCCGCCGCCGTCGACGTCCGCGAAACCAGGGCGGGAAGCTACGCCGCTACCGGCGCGCTGACACCGGAAGACCTGGCAGCGCTGACAGCCTGGTGGGCCGCGCACGGCATCATGCCCGGGTCCATGAGCCTGGAGGCACGGAGCCTGGAAGACGTATTTTTGGATATTTCGGGAAGGGAGATCCGATGAGCCGGGTCCTCGGCAGCGCTCCTGCCCCGCTTCTTCGCCGCATTCTGCTGCAGGGCAGGTACGAGGCGCTGACGATGCTGCGGAACGGCGAGCAACTCATCCTTGCAGTCGTCCTGCCGCTGCTTGCCCTGGTGGGCCTGACCGTCACTCCGTTGCTGGACGGCCTGGGCGGCACCCGGGTTGACGTTGCGGTGCCGGGCATCCTCGCTTTGTGCGCCATGTCCACCGCCTTCACCGGCCAGGGCATCTCCACCGGCTTTGACCGGCGCTACGGGGTGCTGCGTTTCCTGTCCACCACTCCCCTGGGCCGGACGGGCCTGATCGCCGGCAAGATCCTGGCAGTCCTGGCAGTCCTGGTCCTCCAGGTAGTGGTGGTGGGCGCGGTGGCGTTTGTGCTCGGCTGGAAGCCGACGACGGCGGGCTGGCTCCCGGCGCTGGTGCTCCTGGTTCTGGGGGCGGCAGCCTTCACAGCCCTGGGGCTGCTGGTGGCAGGTACGGTCCGGCCCGAGGCGACGCTGGCCATCACCAACCTCCTGTGGATCCTGCTCGGAGCCCTGGGCGGCATCGTCCTGCCGGCCGAACGGTTGCCCGGCCCGGCCCGGGAACTGGTGCACTTCCTGCCCTCCGGCGCCTTGGGCGAGGCCCTGAGGGACGCTTTCCTCGCCGGCACCTTCAATGGAGGCGCCACCCTAATCCTGCTGCTTTGGACGGCTATCGCCGGCGCAGCGGCCATCCGTTGGTTCAAGTGGAATTGAGAAAACCGTGAGTACGGCATCGCGCCTCCCCCAAATCCTCGGACGCATGACGTCCAAGCTCCCCGTTACGGTCGACTCGACCGTCCGACGGCTGGCCGTCCTGTCACTGATCGGGCAGACGGTGCTTGTGGTGACCGGCGGCGCGGTCCGCCTCACCGCGTCCGGACTCGGCTGCCCCACCTGGCCCCGCTGCACTGACGTGTCACTGGTCAACACGCCGGAGATGGGCATCCACGGCTTCATCGAATTCGGAAACCGGCTCCTGACGTTCGCCCTGGCCGCAATCGCAGTCCTGATGCTGGTGTACCTGTGGAACCTGCGCAAAGAGCGCCGGGACCTGTTCCTGCTGGCCCTGGGCCTGCTGGCCAGCATCCCGGCACAGGCAGTCATCGGCGGCATTACGGTTCTCACCCAGCTCAACCCCTGGGTTGTGGGCCTGCACTTCCTGGTCTCGATGGCCCTCGTTGTTATCGCCACCCTGCTGGTCAACAGGGTGTACGGCCGTACGGGACGGTTCCCCGCCGTCGGACTTCCCGCCCTCCCGGGAGCCGCACGTCCGGTGATGGCCGCCGTCGCCCTGTTCTCCGCCGTCGCCGTGACCCTTGGCGTGGTGGTGACGGGCGCCGGACCGCACGCGGGCGATGCGGACGCGCCCAGGAACGGCCTTGACTGGGACCTCTTCTCCCACATCCACGCTGTGCCGGCCTATCTCGTCACCGCCGGAGCACTGTTCGGCGTGTTCCTTGTGTTCCGGGACCGGATCCAAGGCCCCTTCCGCACCGCAGTGCTGCTGCTGCTCGGAGTCACTGTGCTGCAGGCGGCCATCGGCTTCACGCAGTATTACAACGGCATTCCCGCCCTGCTGGTGGGCGCCCACATGCTGGGCGCCGCGCTGCTCATGAGCGCCGCCACTAACGCCGCGGACATCGCACGGTTCAGCCCGGCCAAGTAAGAACTGGCGGTGCTGCGGCACGAGGCCGTCACATAAGACGCCTCCCGCTCAGCAGTACAGCACCGAGAAGCACCCCGGACCGTAAGGACCGGGGTGTTTCTCTTTGCCCCGCCGCACCCGGCGACGCTCGCTCACTCCCTGCGGTCCTTTCGGCGACGCTCTCTCACTTCCTGCGGTCCTTTCGACGACCCTCTCGCACTCATGGCCGGACGACAGAACCCTCCCTCACCTTGGGGTGAGAGAGGGTCCGGGAGAAAGCGGCAGGTAGTGAGAGAGGGTCCGGGGTTGACCGGCGGGAAGTGGAAGTGGGAGAGAAACCTAGCCCATGATGGCTGAACCCACGAAGGGGTCCACGGCCAGTGCAATGAAGAGCAGGGTCAGGTAGCTGATGGAACCGTGGAACACCTTCATGGCTCCCTTGTTGGAGACGTCGCCACCCTGGGCCCGGTTGTACAGGGCGTGCGATTCGTACAGGAACCAGGCGCCGGCGACGACGGCGGTGACGGTATAGACCCAGCCCGCCCCGCCTGCAGGAACCAGCAGCAGCGAGCAGGCAACCATGGCCCACGCGTACAGGACCACCTGGACCGAGACGACCTTTGCACCGGCGATTGCTCCGAGCATCGGCACATTGGCGTTGCGGTAGTCCTCGCCGTAGCGCATGGACAGCGGCCAATAGTGCGGCGGGGTCCAGAGGAAGATCACCATGAACAGGACGATGGCAGGCCACTCGACCGTGTTGGTCACGGCGGCCCAGGCAATCAGCACCGGGAAGCATCCGGCTGCTCCGCCCCAGACAATGTTCTGGGCCGTGCGGCGCTTAAGGATCATGGTGTAGATGACCACGTAAAAGACGATGGCCCCGAGGCCGAGCCAGGCCGACAGCGGGTTGGCGCCAAACCAGAGGATCGCGATTGCGGCGGCCCCCAGCAGCCAGGAGAACACCAGCGCCTCGCGGGGAGTCACTTCTCCGGTGACGAGGGGGCGGTTCTCGGTCCGGTGCATGAGCTTGTCGATGTCACGGTCGAGGTAGCAGTTGAAGGCGCCCGCACTGCCTGCCGCGAAAGCACCGCCGACAAGCGTGGCCAGGATCAGGCCGATGGAAGGGAATCCGCGCTCGGCGTAGATCATGGTAGGCAGCGTGCTCACGAGGAGCAGTTCAATGACCCGCGGTTTCGTGAGGGCCAGGTACGCCTTGGCTTTGCGGGCTATCCCGATCTTTCCGGGGAGCCGGGAGGCGTTCAGCGGCGTATCTGTTGTGCTCACGGTGGCAGTCACTCTGTTCTGTCTGGCTGTTCAGTCCGGCTGGTTCTCGCAGCGGCGGCGGCCCAAAACGGGCCCGCTCCCTCCGGCGGTGGCCTCCGAATATCATACCGTGGCTCCCGGGCGTCCAAAGCCCCCATGATTCCGTCAGGTTAACCGATCCTCACGGCGCCCGCCGCCCTCGGTGATTCATATAAGGAAAATCAGTCCACTTAGTGAGATACACGCTGACCAGCCCTTGGAATGGGGCTAAGCTGTCTGCAGATCAGCACGCAAGGAATGCCAATGGAATGCGCATTCCCGGAATCTCGAACGCGACTGAATGAAGATCAACGTTTCAATGGTGAACGGCTGGTACTAACCGCAGCGGGCACCAACATGCGTGCCCCCGCTCCGGCCTGTTCGTACCACCTGCCGTCAGCACAGAGAGGGGCCCGGTTTTCGTGCCACATTTGGAAGAGCAAGAACTGTCATGGACCAGTTTGGACCAGCGAGCCGTTGATACGGTCCGCATTCTGGCCGCGGATGCGGTCGAAAAAGTAGGGAACGGCCACCCCGGCACCGCGATGAGCCTTGCACCGGCCGCGTACCTTCTCTTCCAGAAGCTGATGCGCCATGACCCGAAGAACCCGGACTGGATCGGCCGCGACCGGTTCATCCTCTCTCCCGGCCACACGTCACTGACGCTGTACATCCAGCTGTTCCTCTCCGGCTACGGCCTGGAACTCGATGACCTGAAGGCGCTGCGCACCTGGGGTTCGCTGACACCGGGGCACCCGGAGTACAAGCACACCGCCGGTGTGGAGATCACCACCGGCCCGCTGGGCCAGGGCCTGGCCTCCTCGGTCGGGTTCGCATACTCCCAGCGCCGCCAACGCGGCCTGTTCGACGCCGACGCTCCCGCCGGCGAGTCCCCGTTCGACCACACCATCTGGGTCATTGCGTCCGACGGCGACCTCCAGGAAGGCGTGACCTCCGAGGCTTCCTCGCTGGCCGGCCACCAGGAACTCGGCAACCTTGTTGTTGTTTACGACGAGAACCACATCTCCATCGAAGACGACACCGACGTCGCCTTCACCGAGGACGTCCTCAAGCGCTACGAGTCCTACGGCTGGCACGTCCAGCGTGTGGACTGGACCAAGACCGGCGAATACAAGGAAGACGTGCAGGAACTGTACGCCGCCCTGATCGCCGCGAAGGCAGAGACCTCCAAGCCCTCGATCGTGTCGCTGCGCACCATCATCGGCTACCCGGCCCCGAAGAAACAGAACACCGGCAAGATCCACGGCTCGGCCCTGGGTGCCGAGGAAGTCGCGGCACTGAAGAACGTGCTGGGCTTTGACCCCGCAAAGACGTTCGAGGTTGACCAGGAGGTGCTGGCCCACGCCCGCGCTGTAGTGGACCGCGGTGCAGCCGCCCGCGCCGAATGGCAGGACTCCTTCGAAGCATGGCAGGCCGGGAACCCGGAGGGTGCAGCCCTTCTGGAACGGGTCGAGGCCCGCAAGCTGCCCGTCGAGCTCGACGGCGCCCTGCCGGTGTTCGAAGCCGGCAAGGATGTCTCCACCCGCGCCGCGTCGGGCAAGGTCCTGAACGCGATCGGCCCGGTCATGCCGGAACTGTGGGGCGGTTCAGCCGACCTCGCGGAGTCCAACAACACCACCATCGAGGGTTCGGCGTCATTTATCCCGGTCTCCCGCTCCACTGATGCGTGGAAGGGCAACCCTTACGGCCGGGTCCTGCACTTCGGCATCCGTGAGCACGCCGCGGCCTCGATCGTGAACGGCATCGCCCTCCACGGGAAGACCCGCGCGTTCTCCGGCACCTTCCTGATCTTCTCCGACTACCAGCGCCCGGCCATCCGCCTCGGCGCGCTGATGGGTGTCCCGTCCCTGTACGTCTGGACGCACGACTCCATCGGCCTGGGCGAAGACGGCCCCACCCACCAGCCGGTGGAGCAGCTGGCCTCCCTGCGCGCCATTCCGGGCCTGGACGTTGTCCGCCCCGGTGACGCCAACGAGGTCGCCGCAGCCTGGAAGGTCATGCTCGAAAACCACGAGAACCCGGCCGGCATCGTCCTGACCCGCCAGAACATCCCCACCTACGCCCGCGGCGAAGGCGACGCCGAAGGCGACACCTTCGGTGCCGTCACCGGCGTGGCCAAGGGCGGCTACGTCCTGGCCGAAGCGTCCAAGGACGGCAAGACCGCGGACGCCCAGGTCATCCTGATCGGCACCGGGTCCGAGGTCCAGCTGGCCGTGAACGCCCGCGAAGCCCTCCAGGCCGAAGGCATCCCCACCCGCGTGGTGTCGATGCCGTGCGTCGAGTGGTTCAACAAGCAGGACGCCGCCTACCGCGAGGCCGTCCTCCCGGCCGGCGTCAAGGCACGCGTGTCCGTGGAAGCCGGGCTGGCCCTGGGCTGGAAGGAATTCGTTGGCGACGCCGGCCGTTCCATCAGCCTCGAGCACTTCGGCGCCTCCGCCGACTACAAGCGCCTCTTCCAGGAATTCGGCATCACCGCCGAAGCAGTCACCGCCGCCGCGAAGGAATCCCTCGCAGGTCTCGCCAACTGATCCAACACCACGGTTCCGGGGGACCCAGGTCCCCCGGAACCCATGATTTCCAGGAGTTAATGACATGACTACCCCCACCCAGCAGCTCTCGGACGCCGGCGTCTCGATCTGGCTTGACGACCTCTCCCGCGGCCGCCTGCAGACCGGCACCCTTCGCAAGCTCATCGAAGAGAAGAACGTCGTTGGCGTCACCACCAACCCGTCGATCTTCCACGCCGCCATCACCACCGGCCACGACTACGACACCGTGATCGCAGCCCAGGCAGCAGCCGGCGCCACTGTTGAAGAGACCGTCTTCGAAATCACCACCACCGACGTTGCCGACGCCTGCGACCTGTTCGCGCCCGTCGCCGCCGCAACCAAGGGTGTTGACGGCCGCGTGTCCATCGAAGTGGACCCCCGCCTCGCCTGGGACACCGCCGGCACCATCGCCGAAGCGAAGCACCTCTACAAGAAGGTCAACAAGGACAACGTCCTGATCAAGATCCCGGCAACCCTCGAAGGCCTCGAAGCCATCACGGCCACCCTGGCTGAGGGCATCAGCGTCAACGTCACCCTGATCTTCTCGCTGGAGCGCTACCGCGCCGTCATCAACGCCTTCCAGTCCGGCCTGGAGCAGGCCAAGGGCAACGGCCACGACCTCTCCAAGATCCACTCGGTCGCGTCCTTCTTCGTCTCCCGCGTGGACGCCGAAATCGACAAGCGCCTCGACGCCGTCGGCACCGACGAGGCCAAGGCCCTCAAGGGCAAGGCCGGACTGGCCAACGCCCGCCTGGCCTACCAGGTCTACGAAGAGCTCTTCTCCACCGAACGCTGGGGCTTGCTGGCCGAAGCCGGCGCCCTGCCGCAGCGTCCGCTGTGGGCCTCCACCGGCGTAAAGGACCCGGCCTACCCGGACACCCTCTACGTCACGGAGCTCGTCGCACCCGGCGTGGTCAACACCATGCCGGAGAAGACCCTCGATGCCACCTTTGACCACGGCGTCGTCACCGGCGACACCGTCACCCGCGGCTACGACGACGCAAATGCGACGCTGAACGCCCTCGACGCACTGGGAATCTCCTACAACGAGGTCGTGGCGCTGCTTGAGTCGGAAGGCCTGGACAAGTTCGTGGCCAGCTGGAAGGAACTGCTGGGTGACGTCGAAGGCGCCCTGGCCTCTGCACGGAAGGCTTCCTAACCCATCATGAGCACACTCAGCTACGACGCCACCGGCGCAGCCCGCGAGGCACTTGAGCAGCACCTCCCAGCACTGCTGGAAGACCGCATTGCCACCCGGATTTTCGCGAAGGACCATACCCTGTGGGGTCCGGACGCCGAACAGGAATCCGCTATCCGGCTGGGCTGGGTGGAGGCGGCCACCGTCTCCCAGCCGCTGGTCAGCGGCATCCTGGAACTCCGCGATGCACTGAAGGCCGAAGGCGTAACGCGTATTGTCCTTTGCGGCATGGGCGGCTCCTCGCTGGCACCTGAGGTCATCGCGGGCACCGCTGGCGTCGAGCTGACTGTGCTTGACAGCACCGACCCGGAACAGGTCAGTGCTGCATTGGTGGACCGCCTTGCCGAAACCGCGATTGTGGTTTCGTCCAAGTCAGGATCCACCGTGGAGACCGATTCCCAGCGTCGGATCTTCGAGCAGGCCTTCACCGACGCCGGCATCGATGCCAAGAGCCGCATCGTGATCGTCACCGATCCCGGCTCACCGTTGGACAAGGCCTCACGGGAGGCGGGCTACCGCGCCGTCTTCAACGCCGACCCCAACGTCGGCGGCCGTTTCTCGGCACTGACCGCCTTCGGACTGGTCCCCTGCGGCCTGGCCGGAGTGGACATCCAGGCGTTCCTGGATGAAGCCGAAGAGGCAGCCGAAATCCTCAATGAGGACGCACCCGAGAACATCGGCCTCGCCCTGGGAGCGGCCCTTGGCGGCACCAGCCCGCTGCGCAACAAGATCGTCATTGCGGAAGACGGATCCGGCATCGTCGGCTTCGCCGACTGGGCAGAACAGCTCATCGCCGAATCCACCGGCAAGCTCGGCACCGGCGTCCTGCCCGTCGTGGCCGGTCCGTCGGCACCGGAGGTCACTTCGGGTGCCGCTGACATCCTGGTGGTGCGCCTGGTCGCGGCCGACGCCGACGACGTGCAGCTCGGCGAAAACGAGGTTGCCATTGCCGGCGGCCTGGCCACGCAGATGATGGTGTGGGAATTCGCCACGGCGGTGGCCGGCCGGCTTCTGGGCATCAACCCGTACGACCAGCCGGACGTGGAGGCCGCCAAGATTGCAGCCCGCGGCCTGCTGGACGCACAGCCCGAGCCGACCCCCGCCAATTTCGTCGACGGCGCCATCGAGGTCCGCGGCGGCGACTGGCTGGGTGACGCCTCCACGGCGTCCGCGGCCGTCTCCGCACTACTCTCGCAGCTTGCCGACGACAGCTACCTCAGCGTCCAGGCGTACTTCGACCGGCTCGCATACGCCCCGTTCGAAGGGGTCCGCGACCAGCTCGCGGCAGCCACCGGGCGTCCGGTGACGTTCGGCTGGGGCCCTCGCTTCCTCCACTCCACCGGCCAGTTCCACAAGGGCGGACCCGCCATCGGCGTGTTCCTGCAGGTAACTGCCGACTCCCCCACGGACCTGTCCATCCCGGAGCGGCCGTTCACGTTCGGTGAACTGATCTCGGCGCAGGCCGCCGGCGACGCCCAGGTTCTCACCGAACACGGCCGTCCCGTCCTCCGCCTGCACCTCACGGACCGCGCTGCCGGCGTCAAGCAGCTGCAGGACATTGTTTCAGAGCTCGCCGGCCAGGCAGCATCCCACACTGAAAGCTAAGGCACCGAAGCAACCATGCCAGAAACTGAAATCGGCAGCAGGAAATCTGCTGGGCGGGGCCGCAACCCGCTGAGGGACCCGCGGGACCGCCGGCTTAACCGCATTGCCGGGCCCTCCTCGCTGGTCCTCTTCGGAGTGACCGGCGACCTCGCCCGCAAGAAGCTCATGCCTGCCGTGTATGACCTGGCGAACCGGGGGTTGTTGCCGCCGAGTTTTGCCCTGGTGGGCTTTGCCCGGCGGCAGTGGGAGAACGAGGACTTCGCCGCCGAGGTCAAGGCGGCCGTGATGGCCTATGCCAGGACCCCGTTTGACGAAGCGGTCTGGAACCAGCTGTCGGAGGGCATCCGGTTTGTCCAGGGCGAGTTCGACGACGATGACGCCTTTGAGCGGCTCGGCGACACGATCGATGAACTTGACGAGCAGCGCGGAACGCGGGGGAACCACGCGTTCTACCTCTCGATCCCGCCGAAGGCGTTCGAGCAGGTTTGCCGGCAGCTGTCCAAGCATGGCCTGGCGCAGGCCGAGGGTGATAAGTGGCGGCGGGTGGTGATCGAAAAGCCGTTCGGGCACGACCTCGAGTCGGCCCGGCAGCTGAACGACATCGTGGAGTCCGTGTTCCCGCCGGATGCGGTGTTCCGGATCGATCACTACCTGGGCAAGGAAACGGTCCAGAACATCCTGGCGCTGCGTTTCGCTAACCAGCTGTTCGAACCGTTGTGGAACGCGAACTACGTGGACCATGTCCAGATCACCATGGCCGAGGACATCGGCACCGGGGGCCGGGCCGGGTACTACGACGGTGTGGGCGCGGCCCGCGACGTCATCCAGAACCACCTGCTCCAGCTCCTGGCGCTCACGGCGATGGAGGAACCCATTTCCTTCAACGCCGATGACCTGCGGGCCGAGAAGGAAAAGGTCCTGGCCGCGGTCAAGCTCCCGGACGACCTGTCCACGCACTCGGCGCGCGGGCAGTTCGCCGGCGGCTGGCAGGGCGGGGAGCAGGTGCTCGGGTACCTGGAGGAGGAAGGCATTCCCGCCGACTCCACGACGGAAACCTATGCCGCGGTCCGGGTGGACATCCACACCCGGCGCTGGGCCGGGGTGCCGTTCTACCTGCGTGCCGGCAAACGCCTGGGACGCCGGGTGACGGAAATCGCCGTCGTATTCAAGCGCGCCCCCAACCTGCTCTTCCGCGACCACGGGGAGGATGACTTCGGCCAGAATGCCGTGGTGATCCGGGTCCAACCCGATGAGGGCGCAACGATCCGTTTCGGGTCCAAGGTCCCGGGCACGCAGATGGAAGTCCGCGACGTGACGATGGACTTCGGCTACGGCCACTCGTTCACCGAATCGTCCCCGGAAGCCTATGAGCGGCTGATCCTGGACGTGCTTCTCGGTGAGCCGCCGCTGTTCCCGCGGCACCAGGAAGTGGAACTGTCCTGGAAGATCCTGGATCCCTTTGAAGAGTACTGGGCCAGCCTGGGTGAACAGCCCGAGCCCTACGCCCCCGGAAGCTGGGGGCCCGCCTCGGCCGATGAGCTGCTGGCCCGTGACGGACGAACCTGGAGAAGGCCATGATCGTAGATCTTCCCGATACAACAACCTCAGCCATCTCCAAGAAGATCATGTCCCTGCGCGAGCAGGGCGGCGTGATCGCGCTCGGACGGGTGCTGACCCTCGTGGTCGTCACCAAGTCCGGGCTCGAAGAGGAGGCCATCGAAGCGGCCAACGAAGCCAGCCGGGAACACCCCTGCCGGATCATCGTCCTCGCCGACGCCGGCGCCCAGGCCCCGACACGCCTGGACGCGCAGATCCGGGTGGGCGGCGACGCCGGTGCCTCCGAAGTGATCGTGCTGCGGGGATACGGCGAGCTCGCCGAGGAAAGCGAATCCCTCGTCGCGGCGCTGCTGCTCCCGGACGCGCCGATCGTGGCCTGGTGGCCGCACGGTGCGCCGAAGAGCGCATGTGAGACCTCCATCGGCCGGATAGCGCACCGCCGGATCACCGACTCGGCCAACGAGGAGGACCCGCAAAAGGCGCTCGATAACATCCGCAACACCTACAAGGCCGGCGACACCGACCTCGCCTGGACCCGCCTGACCAACTGGCGGATCCAGCTCGCGGCAGTGCTGGACCAGGTGGACTCCTCACCCGTGACGGCCGTCGCCGTCGAGGGCGCCTCGGACTCCCCCAGCACCCTCCTGCTGGCAGCCTGGCTGACACTGGCCCTGGACGCGCCCGTGACCATCGTGGCCGACCCCGCCGGAACCGGGATCCGCCGCGTCCGGCTCAGCCGCGCCAGCGGCGACGTCCAGCTCTTCCGACCCGGCCTGTCCGTAGCGGAACTGACCCAGCCGGGCCAGCCCGCGCAGCGCATCTCGCTGCCGCGCCGCAGCCTGCGGGACTGCCTCGCCGAAGAACTCCGCCGCCTGGATCCCGACGAAGTGTTCGGTGAAGTGATTACTATTGGACTGCCCCGTACAAATCTAAGGAGTGTCCGTCCCAGTGAGCGCTGATCCCAGAGTAAGCATCCACCCCGACTCATCCGTATTGATGGCGGCCATCGCAGCGCGGCTCATCACCAAGCTCGTGGACGTCCAGGACAAACACGGTGAGGCGACGGTGGTGCTTACAGGCGGCACTGTGGGGATCGGAACGCTCAAGGCGGTGGCCGACTCCGCGGCGGCCCCGGCCGTGAACTGGTCCAAGGTGAATTTCTGGTGGGGCGACGAGCGATTCGTCGGCGGCACCGACAACGACCGGAACACGCTCCAGGCCCGTGAGGCCCTGCTGTCCCGCATAGCGGTTGACCCGGAACGGGTGCACGAACCGGGTTCAACGGACGACTTCGCCTCGCCGGAGGAGGCTGCCGGTGACTATGCGCGCCGCCTTGCCGAGGCAGCCGCGGCGGAGCATGCTGCGGACATGTCCGATGACCGTCCCGAGAACCCGGGGGCACTTCCCCGGTTCGACGTGGTCCTTCTTGGTGTGGGGCCGGATGCCCACGTGGCTTCGTTGTTCCCTGAGCAGGCAGGCATCAGGGAAAAGGAACTCACGGTTGTGGGGGTCCGGAATTCGCCGAAACCGCCGCCCGAACGGATTTCCTTGACCCTCCGTGCCATCAACACGGCCAGCGAAGTCTGGATGGTTGTTGCAGGCGAGGACAAGGCCGGCGCCGTCGGGCTCGCCCTGGCCGGCGCCAACCCGGTTCAGGTTCCGGCGGCAGGGCCGGCCGGACGGTCACAGACACTGTGGCTGATCGATGAGAATGCAGCCGCAAGGGTTCCCGAACAGCTAGTCCGTAAAGGTCCCGCGGGCTCTTAGCCGCTCCAGCGCTCCAGCCAGCACGTCTTCGGCGTCCTGGCTGGAGCGCCGCTCTTTAACGTACTCGAGGTGGCTCTTGTAGCCCTCCTCCGCATGATGCGGGAGCTCGACCCGGGTCTCGTCCCGCGATGCCAGGCCTCCGCAGCGGCGGCAGTCCCAGACCGCCGGTATCTGGTCTTCCGGGAGCTTAATGAAAACTGGCCGCGTCTCGTGTCCCTTGGCGCACCAATAGGAAACACGAATACGCGGCAAGCGTTCACCGACGACGTCGTTTGGCTGAATTTTGGGGGCCGACCCCTCGGACGCCCCCACACGGGTTCCCCGGAACCCTGAAGCAGCATGCACCATCGGGAACTCCTGGCTACTCGACTGACCGGTATTTGGACACCAACAGCCACAGTGTAATTCGGAGTTCCCGACGGCGGCAGGGCCGTTAGTACCGGGAATGTGTAAATTCCTTGAAAATTCCCGGTCCCGATTTCGTCCGGAAAAGCGGCTGCTAGGAGTCGCCGCCGCCGGAGAAGCGCATCAGCAGGCCGAGCGCGATAATAACAACGCCCCAGGTGACCCCGAGGATGATCGTGAACCTGTTGAGGTTGCGCTCGGCCACGCCGGACGAACTCAGGCCAGAGCTCATGCCGCCGCCGAACATGTCCGACAGACCGCCGCCCCGTCCCTTGTGGAGCAGGATGAGCAGCGTCAGCAGGAGGCTGGTGATGCCCAGGAGGATCTGCAGAATGACATGAAGAACGTCCACGACGGCCTTTCAGAAGTTGATGATTGCGGGGGTCACGCCTGTGTCCGGACTAATCCGTCAGCAGGTGACTCTCGAACCTGACAATATTAGCAAACTCCGCGGGATCGAGGCTGGCCCCGCCTACCAACACGCCGTCGACGTCGCGTTCGTTGAGGATGGCCGCGGCGTTGTTGGCCTTGACCGAACCGCCGTAGAGCAGGCGGACCTTGGCGGCTACCTCGTCACCGAAGAGGCTGACGAGTTCGGCGCGGATGGCTGCGCACATTTCTTGGGCGTCCTGCGGTCCGGCAACCTCACCGGTGCCAATGGCCCAGACGGGTTCGTAAGCGACCACGAGTTCAGCAGCTTC
The DNA here is from genome assembly GCF_039907775.1 of Arthrobacter sp. CC3. Lineage (NCBI taxonomy): Bacteria > Bacillati > Actinomycetota > Actinomycetes > Micrococcales > Micrococcaceae > Arthrobacter > Arthrobacter sp. CC3. Next base: position 30,994 of record NZ_JARCCY010000030.1, on the reverse strand, counting down.
TTCAGCGCCAAGGCCCTCAACGTCGGCACGGAGCTGGTCCAGGGTGTGCTGGACATGCGTTCCGGCCTGTCGGATTTCGAGGCCCTCGCCGACGCAGAGCACCGGGGTGACACCGTGGCGGAAGGCAGCCTTCACCTTGGCGTTCAGGACTTCGTCGGACTCGTTGTGGATGGTGCGCCGTTCGCTGTGGCCCACCAGGACGTACTTGCAGCCCAGCTTGTTGAGGAACTGGCCGCTGATGTCACCGGTGTAGGCACCCGAATCGAACTGCGACAGGTCCTGGCCGCCGTAGACAACCTCCAGTTCGTCACCCTGAACCAGGGTCTGGACGCCGCGGAGGTCGGTGAAGGGCGGGAAGACGGCAACTTCCGCGCGGCTGTAGTCATGCTTGGCATCGGACAGGGTCCAGGCCAGCTTCTGCAGCAGGGTGATGCCCTGGACGTGGTCCATGTTCATCTTCCAGTTGCCGGCGATGAGGGGCGTGCGGTCGAACTTGCCGTTCGTTGACGTTGTCACGTGTTCTCCAAAAAGTGCTTGTCCAAAAGGGGCTGGTGATGGAAACAGCCGGCAGGGCCCCGGCTATTTCAGCGGGGCGCCCTGCCGGCTGGAGGATCTAGCGGTCCAGGACGCTGAGTCCCGGCAGTTCCTTGCCTTCGAGGTACTCCAGGCTGGCGCCGCCACCCGTGGAGATGTGGCCGAACTGGTCGTCAGCGAAGCCCAGCGTACGGACGGCGGCTGCGGAATCGCCGCCACCCACCACAGTGAAGGCATCCGCTTCAGTAAGCGCCTGCGCGATGGCACGGGTGCCGCCGGCAAATGCTTCGAATTCGAAGACACCCATGGGGCCGTTCCAGAACACGGTCTTGGCACCCTTGATCCGGCTGGCGAAGGCTGCTGCCGATTCGGGTCCGATGTCCAGGCCGATGCCCTGTGCGCCGAAGCTGCTGCTCTCGATAGCGTCAGCGCTGACCGTCTCGTGGTCGGCGTCCGCTGCGAACTTGGCCGCGACTACAACGTCCGTGGGCACAACGAACTCGGTGCCTGCGTCCGCCGCCCGTTTCAGGTAGTCCTGCACCACGGGGATCTGGTCTTCTTCCAGCAGGCTGCCGGCCACTTTGTGACCCTCGGCTGCGAGGAAGGTGAACAGCATTCCGCCGCCTACCAGGATGGTGTCCGCTTTGCCGATCAGGTTGTCAATGACGGCAAGCTTGTCCGAGACCTTTGAACCGCCGAGCACGACGACGTAGGGCCGCTGGGTCTCCGTGGTGAGCTTGCGCAGCACCTCGACCTCGGTGTGCACGAGGTCGCCCTGGTACGACGGCAGCCGCGTGGCGACGTCGTACACGCTGGCGTGCTTGCGGTGGACGGCGCCGAAGGCGTCATCCACAAACGCGCCGTTATCCCCGGTCAATGCCACCAGTTCGTCCGCGAAGGCGCCGCGTTCGGCGTCGTCCTTGCTGGTCTCACGGGCATCGAAACGGACGTTTTCAAGAACCAGCGCTTCGCCGTCCTGCAGCGAAGCGGCAAGCTCCTTGGCCGAAGCACCAACGGTGTCCCCGGCCAGGGCGACCTTGAAGGACGCCAGCTCAGCCAGCCGCGTCACGGCGGGCTTGAGGGAGTATTTTTCTTCCGGGGCGCCCTTGGGGCGGCCGAGGTGGGCTGTGACCAGCACGCGGGCACCGGCGTCCGTGAGCTTCGTCAGTACTGGCAGGGAGGCCTTGATGCGGCCGTCGTCAGTCACTTCAGAGCCGTCGAGCGGCACATTCAGGTCACTTCTGACCAGAATGTACCGCCCGCGGACACCATCAGCGATCAGTTCGTTGAGGGTGTGGAATGTCATGTGTCTAACCCTAGCCCAGCTTGGATGCGACGAGCTCCGTGAGGTCGACAAGGCGGTTCGAGTAGCCCCATTCGTTGTCATACCAGGAAACAACCTTGACCTGGTTGCCGATGACCTTGGTCAAACCGGAGTCAAAGATCGACGACGCCGGGTCGCCGACGATGTCGGAGGAGACGATCGGCTCATCCGTGTAGGTCAGGAAGCCCTGGAGTGCCTCGGACTCGGACGCCTTCTTCAGCGCTGCGTTGACTTCCTCAACGGTGGTCTCGCGGGAAACGGTGACCGTGAGGTCCGTCGCGGAACCGGTGGGGACGGGAACACGGATGGCGTAGCCGTCCAGCTTGCCCTTGAGTTCCGGAAGGACCAGGCCGATTGCCTTGGCCGCGCCGGTGGAGGTGGGGACCATGTTGATGGCAGCGGCGCGGGCACGGCGGAGGTCGTTGTGCGGGCCGTCCTGCAGGTTCTGGTCGGCGGTGTAGGCGTGGACGGTGGTCATCAGGCCACGCTCGATGCCGAACTCGTCGTTGACCACCTTGGCCAGCGGGCCGAGGCAGTTGGTGGTGCAGGAAGCGTTGGAGATGATGTGGTGCTTGGCGTTGTCGTACAGCTCGTGGTTCACGCCCATCACGATGGTGATGTCCTCGTCAGAGGCCGGGGCGGAGATCAGGACCTTCTTGGCGCCGGCGTCGATGTGCTTCTTCGCGGCAGCAGCCTTGGTGAAGAAACCGGTGGACTCGATGACGATGTCAACACCCAGCTCGCCCCAGGGGAGGTTGGCGGGATCGCGTTCGGCAAGGACCTTGACGACGTTGCCGTTGACGACGATGTTGCCGTCCTTGACCTCGATGGTCTCCTTCAGGCGGCCGCCTACGGAGTCGTACTTGAAGAGGTGGGCCAGCGCCTCGGGGCTGGTGAGGTCGTTGACTGCAACGATCTCGAGGTCAGCGCCCTGTGCGAGTGCTGCGCGGAAGTAGTTGCGGCCGATACGGCCAAAGCCGTTGATACCAATACGGGTCGTCACTTTTTCAGTCTCCTTGGTGCTTGTAGAAGCACAACTAGTTGAGCGGGCGTTCAAGCCAACTAACAGATCCCGCACGCCATTGGGCAGAGATGATTACCAGATCGGAGGGCGACCAGCCACATTGCTGAAGGCTAACCGCCTTCCGTGATCCATCTTACGTTTAAGTAGGTCGACCCCCGCAAGTGCGGGGGCCGTCCTTCCACGATTCGGTCCTAAACGGCCTGAATGTGAAGTTTGTTACAGGTGGGTGTCGTGCCTGTCACGCTTAGAGGGTGATGAGGCCCGTGGCGTTCTTGCGTGCACCGTCGAAGCGCTTGGCGACGTCGGCCCAGTTCACGATGTTCCAGAATGCCTTGACGTAGTCAGCCTTGACGTTGACGTAGTCCAGGTAGAAGGCGTGCTCCCACATGTCGAGCATGAGCAGCGGCGTGGTGCCGAGTGCAACGTTGCCCTGCTGGTCGTACAGCTGCTCGATGACGAGGTTTCCGCCGATGGGCTCGTAGGCGAGGAAGCCCCAGCCCGAACCCTGCAGGCCGAGCGCGGCAGCGCTGAACTGCGCACGGAAGGCGTCGAAGGAACCGAAGGCATCGTCGATGGCCGCGGCCAGTTCACCCTCGGGCTTGTCGCCGCCGTCCGGAGACAGGTTGTTCCAGAACACGGAGTGGTTGACGTGGCCGCCGGTGTGGAAAGCCAGGTCCTTCGAAAGGCGGTTGATGTTGGCGAAATCGCCCTTTTCGCGTGCCTCAGCCAGCTGTGCCAGCGCGTTGTTGGCGCCGGCCACGTAGGCAGCGTGGTGCTTGCTGTGGTGCAGCTCCATGATGCGGGCGGAGATGTGGGGCTCCAGCGCTGCATAGTCGTAGCTAAGTTCAGGCAGTACGTACTCGGTCACAAAATCCTCCATTGTCGTGGACGGGTTGTCCGGTTTGCTAACTCTCGGATTGTGCATCCGGATGACTGGTCACCCGGAAATTTAGCGGGTTTCCGTTACCCGGTCTTGATTCTAGGGGTGCCGTTACTCGTCCAGCATTTCCGGCGTCACATTGGCCTCGGTCCCGGGGATCCCCAGGTCCAGGGCGCGCTTGTCCGCCATCGCCAGGAGCCTGCGGATCCTGCCGGCAATGGCGTCCTTGGTCATGGGCGGGTCCGCCAGCCGGCCGAGTTCGTCCAGGCTGGCCTGCTTGTGCGCAACACGCAGTTCACCGGCGTATTTCAGGTGGTCCGGGACATCGTCACCGAGGATCTCCAAGGCGCGGTCCACCCTGGCCCCGGCGGCAACAGCGGCCTGCGCCGAGCGGCGCAGGTTCGCGTCATCGAAGTTGGCCAGCCTGTTGGCCGTGGCCCGCACCTCTTTGCGCATGCGGCGTTCTTCCCAGACCATCAAGGCGTCGTGCGCGCCCATTCGGGTGAGCAGGGCGGCGATGGTGTCGCCGTCCCGGATCACCACGCGGTCCACTCCCCTGACTTCGCGGGCCTTGGCCTGGATGCCCAGGCGGCGGGCCGCCCCAACCAGCGCCAGCGCCGATTCGGGTCCGGGACACGTCACTTCCATCGCGGAGGAGCGGCCGGGTTCCGTCAGCGAGCCGTGGGCAAGGAACGCCCCGCGCCACACGGCTTCCGCGTCGGCGGCGGAGCCGTTGACCACTGCCGAGGGCAGCCCCCGCACAGGACGGCCGCGGGCGTCCAGCAGACCGGTCTGGCGGGCGAGTGCTTCGCCGTCCCGCACCACGCGGACCACATACCGGTTGCCGCGGCGGAGCCCGCCGCCGGAGACGACGATGATCTCGCTCTGGTGGCCGTAGACCTCCGCGATGGCAGCCCGGAGCCGGCGCGCCGTGGACGCGAGGTCCACCTCGGCTTCGATGACGATCCGGCCCGAAATGATGTGGAGTCCGCCGGCGAATCGCAGCATTGCGGAGACTTCAGCCTTGCGGACCGAGGACTTCTTAATGTCCAGGCGGGACAGTTCTTCCTTGACTGATGATGTCAGTGCCATGGCACCTTCCTAACTGTTCCCGAAAATATCGTGGTACGCCGTTGCCAGACGCAGGGGGTCGTGGATCGGACGGCGGCTCGACGCCCCTACTTTACCCAACACAACCTCGGCACCCAGCATCCCGGCGGCCCGCTTGAACTCCTCGACGTCCGGCACGGACACGGGGTCCGCGAGCACGACGTCGATGCTGAAGTCGGGCGCATAGCTCCGCAGCACATGCAGGTGGTCGGCGGCGGACATGCCGGAGGTCTCTTTGGTGTCCGTGGCCAGGTTCATGGTGAGGCACCGCCTCGCGGGCGTATCGGACAGCGCCTGGCGCATCTCGGGCAGCAGCAGGTGCGGCAGCACGGACGTGTACCAGGACCCCGGCCCGAGGATGACCCAGTCAGCCAGTTCGATGGCCGTCAGGGCTTCGACGCAGGCATGGGCCGATTCCGGCAGGAGCCGGACGCTCTCCAGCGAACCCGCCACCGCGCACTTGGCCTGCCCCCTGACCGTTTCCAGGGTGGACGTCCCGTCCGGACCGGGAACCCGGACTTCGCCCTCGATCGTCAGCGGCTCGCTGGACATGGGCAGGACCTGTCCGCGGGCACCGAGCAGCGCGCCGGCCCACTTCAGGCCGCCGACGGTGTCGCCGAGCAGCTCCCAGAGGGTGACGATAAGCAGGTTGCCCATGGCGTGGTCGTCAAGGGAACCGCCGCGGCCTGCCCCCGGCTTGAAGCGGTGCTGCATGACATCCCGCCAGGTCCGGCCCCAGTCGGTGTCGTCACACAGCGCCGTCAGTGCCATCCGGAGGTCTCCGGGCGGGAGGACGCCGTACTCCTCGCGCAGGCGGCCGGAGGACCCGCCGTCGTCCGCTACTGTGACGATGGCGGTCAGGTCGGAGGTGAGCAGGCGAAGGGCGGACAGCGAAGCGGAGAGCCCGTGGCCCCCGCCGAGGGCGACGACGGACGGCCCTTTGTCCAACTGCCCGCCGATGGTCCCCCCGGCCGGCGGAACCAGGGGCAGCGGCCCGGTAAGCAGTCCCATTACTCCCGGCCCAGATCCCGGTGCGTGGTGGTTACGGTGACCCGGGGGTACTGTGCGAGCTTCTTTGACAGTTCCATGGCGACCGCAACCGACCGGTGCTTGCCGCCGGTGCAGCCCACGGCGATGGTGGCGTAGTGCTTGTTCTCCCGGCGGTAGCCGTCCAGGACGGGTTCGATCGCCAGGACGTAGCGGTCCACGAAGCTCTTGACCCCCTCGGCCTCAAGGACGTAATCGCTGACGTCCTTGTCCAGGCCGGTGTGCGGGCGGAGCTGCGGAACCCAGTGCGGGTTCGGGATGAAGCGCGCGTCCACCACGAAGTTCGCATCCACCGGCAGGCCGTACTTGAAGCCGAAGCTCATGACGTTCAGCCGAAGGGCCACGGGGCCGGTTTCGCTGAAGAGCTCGGTGATGGCGGTGGCCAGTGCGTGGACGTTGAACTCGGACGTGTCCAGCACAATGTCAGCGGAATCGCGGAGTTCATGCAGCAGCTCCCGCTCTGCGGCGATGCCGTCGAGGATCCGCCCGCCTTCCTGGAGCGGGTGCGGACGGCGGCCCTGCTCGAAGCGCCGGACCAGGACGTCGTCGTTGGCGTCCAGGAACAGGACGCGGAACATGACACCGCTCGCCTCAAGGGTCTTCAGCGCGGTCCGGATATCAGTGAACAGCGCCTTGCTGCGGACGTCCACCACCACGGCGAGCTTGGGAATGGACTGCGGGGCGTGGGACACGAGCTCAGCCAGGGTGCCGAGCATCTGCGGCGGAAGATTTTCCACCACGTACCAGCCGTGGTCCTCAAGGGCGTCCGCAGCGGTACTGCGGCCTGCCCCGGACATACCCGTCACCACGAGCAGCTCCGCTTCAACGGGCCTGACGGGCGTCATGCCGTCCTGTTCCGCTTCGGATCCTGCCGTTGACTCTGCCATGAGCAATGCCCCATTCCTGCTGTAATTCGACGCAACCGCGCGTTCCGCTTCAGGTCCTTACCCTAGCTAAGTTTCAATGATTTCGCCGGTGGTCATGTTGATTGCCGGCACTTCCGTACCCGAGGCCGCGGCACCGCTGCTGAAATGGCTGACGATGGCGTCAGCCAGCGAGGGTCCGATGCCCTTGGCCGTGGCCAGTTCCGCCGCACTCGCTGTGCGGATGCTCTTGACGGAACCGAACTGTGCCAGCAGTGCTTTGCGCTTGGCCTCGCCCAGGCCGGGAACGCTGTCCAGGGCCGAAACCGTCATGGCCTTGCCGCGCTTCTGGCGGTGGAAGGTAATGGCGAAGCGGTGGGCTTCATCGCGGATGCGCTGGAGCAGGTAGAGGCCTTCGGACGTCCTGGGCAGGATCACCGGGAAATCACTGTCCGGGAGCCAGACTTCTTCAAGGCGCTTGGCCAGCCCAACCACGTAGACGTCCTCGATCCCGAGCTCTGCCAGGGCACGTGCTGCCGCGTTGACCTGGGGCTTGCCGCCGTCCACCACCACCAGGTTGGGCGGATAGGCGAATTTTGCGCGCGGGGCGGGGGTGGTGGTGTCCTGCATGGAAGCGACGGCCAGGGCCTCAAGCGCGGCCTGGTGGCCGGGAAGTTTCGCTGCTTCCGCCTGCGCCTCCTGCTCCTGGAGGTAGTTCCGGAATCGCCTGGTGAGAACATCGTGCATGGCTGCGGTGTCGTCCGTGGCTGCGGCGCCGGTGATGGAGAATTTGCGGTAGTCGGACTTCTTGGGAAGGCCGTCTTCCACCACCACCATGGAGGCCACCACGTTGGTCCCCTGCACGTGCGAGATGTCGAAGCACTCGATGCGGAGCAGCGCCACAGGAAGGTCCAGGGCTTCCTGGAGTTCCTGCAGGGCCAGGGAACGGTTGGTCAGGTCTCCGGCCCGGCGCGACTTGTGCAGCTTCAGAGCATGCTCGGCGTTTTCCCGCACTGTGGACATGAGCGCTGCCTTGTCGCCGCGGCGCGGGACCCGGATGTCCACCTTCGCGCCCCGCAGCCCGGCGAGCCACTGGGCGAGTTCAGCGGCGTTGCTCGGCTCTTCGGGCACCAGGACTTCGCGGGGCATCCGCCCCTGCGTTTCGCCTTCTTCGCCGTAGACCTGCTGGAGCAGGTGCTCCACGAGGTCCGGCGTCGTGAAGTCTTCGACCTTCTCCACCACCCAGCCGCGCTGGCCGCGGACGCGCCCGCCCCGGACGTGGAACACCTGAACGGCCGCTTCCAGCTCATCCTCATGCAGCGCGAAGATGTCGGCGTCAGTGTCCTCCGCGAGAACCACGGCGTTGCGTTCGAAGACCTTCCGGAGGGCGATGATGTCGTCCCGGACCCGTGCGGCACGCTCGTAGTCAAGCTCGGCAACAGCCGCAGCCATGTCCTTTTCCAGCCGCCCGATGAAGCGCTTGGCTTCGCCGCCCATGAACGAGCAGAAGTCCTCCGCCAGTGCCCGGTGTTCCTCCGGCGTCACCCGGCCGACACACGGCGCGGAGCATTTGTCGATGTAGCCGAGCAGGCAGGGCCGCCCGCTCGCCTGCGCCCGCTTCAGGACGCCGGGGCTGCAGCTGCGGACCGGGAAGACGCGCAGCAGCGTATCCATGGTTTCGCGGATGGCTCCGGCCGTGTACGGGCCGAAGTAGCGGGTGCCCTTGCGGCGTTCCCCGCGCAGCACCTGCACGCGGGGGAACTTCTCCCCCATCGTGACGGCAAGGTACGGGTAGGTTTTGTCATCGCGGAAGACGACATTAAACCGGGGCTTGAATTCCTTGATCCAGGTGTACTCCAGCTGGAGCGACTCAAGCTCACTTCCGACGACGGTCCACTCCACGCTGCTGGCAGCGTGGACCATGGCGTACGTCTTGGGCAGCAGTCCTCCGGGATTGGCGAAGTACGAATTCAGGCGGGACCGCAGGCTTTTGGCCTTGCCGACATAGATGACTCGGCCGTGCGGATCCCGGAAGCGGTACACGCCCGGGTTGGTTGGAATCTCACCCGTTTGGGGTCGGTAACTAGCTGGATCTGCCACGATTCAAGTCTACTGACGCTGCAGGGGTCTTCCGGACAAGGGACTCCCCTGCAGTGATCTTTCCGCCGTCAGGCTCCCGCCCGGAGGCCGGGCCAGGGCCCGCGGTCCGAGGCGCTACTCCGCGACCTTGCTCTGGTTGTAGCTGGTGGAACGCTCCTGGCCGCTGAGCTCTGCAATGGCGTCCATGATGCGGTCCGTGACCTGGCGCCGGGCCGGCAGTGAGTGGTCCGGTCCGGTCTTTTCGAAGTACAGCGGCTCGCCCACTTTCATGGTGAAGTGCTGCGGCTTCACGCCGTTCTGCCCGGCGGGCTGGAGGTTCTCGGTACCGATGAGGCCGACCGGAATGACGGGGGCCCCGGTGGTCAGGGCTAGCCAGCCGACTCCCGTGCGGCCGCGGTAGAGGATGCCGTCCCTGGACCGCGTACCTTCCGGGTAGATGCCGATGCCTTTCCCGGCCTCGAGGATGTCCAGCAGCGTCTTGAGCGCAGCCACACTCGCAGCCTGCTCCCCGCGCTCCACCGGGATGGAGCCTACGGATTCGAAGAAGGACTTCATGACCTTCCCCTTCACGCCTCCCGTGGTGAAGTATTCGGCCTTGGCGAAGAAGGCCACCGGACGTGGCATGAGCGCCTGCACGATCACGCTGTCCAGGAAGGACAGGTGGTTCGGCGCCACGATGAACGGGCCCTCTTTGGGAACGTTCTCCAGCCCGATGACAGTGGGACGGCATGTTCCGGAGATCAGGGTGCGGGTGGTCCAGCGGATTGCATCAAACAGTGCCATCGTTGCGCACCTCGCTTAGGGCTGCGGCGCGTACGGCGTCCATGCTTTCAACCGCCGCGACGAGGTCTGTTGTGGAGTGCACGATAGTCACGGCGCCCGCCTCATGAAGCTCGCCGTCGGGAGCGAATCCCCAGCTGACGCCGATGCAGTCCAGCCCGTTCGCCATGGCGCCGGCTACGTCCTGGGCGCGGTCCCCCACCATGACGGCGTGTTGCGTGCCGAGATCCGACATGGCGGCGGCGATAATTTCGGTCTTTCCGCGCGGGGCGTTGGTGTGGGCGGCCTCATCGGCCGCCGAACCGCGGATGAAGCGGAAGGAAGCGGCGATGCCGTGGTGTTCCAGCACGATCCGTGCCAGCCCTTCCGGCTTCTGCGTGGCGACGGCAATCGGACGGCCCGCGGCGGCGTAGCCTTCGACGACTTCCTGGATCCCGGGGTACAAGCGACTCTGGGCGATGCCGGTCTCGAGGTAGTGCGCCCGGTACAGGCGGATGACCTCCGCCAGCTGCTCCTGCGGAACTCCCGCGATATGAAGGAGGGAGTCGCTGAGCTTCGGACCGATCATCGCGTCCAGTTGGGCCTGGGCCGGGACCCTGATGCCGAGTTGGGTAAGGGCCGCGGAGATTCCGCCCGTTATTCCCCCCGCCGGATCGACAAGAGTGCCGTCCAGGTCGAAGATCACGGGCACTGTTGAAAGGGTCACCGGCTTAGTTTCCCACAAGTGCGCGAATGGCTGAAACTCGCATTCCCCGGCGGGAATACTTCTTCCCGCCGGATCAGCAAGCTCCAGCCATTCAGCGCACTTAAGGTCTCCTGCTAGCTGAGGATCTCCGCCAGGAACGAGGCCGTGTAGCTCTTTGTCGATTTCGCGACCTGTTCAGGGGTGCCGGTGGCGATGATCTGTCCGCCGCCGGAACCGCCGTCGGGCCCAAGGTCCACGATCCAGTCTGCGCTCTTGATGACGTCGAGGTTGTGCTCAATGGTGATCACGGTGTTGCCCTTGTCCACCAGGCCCTGGAGGACCATGAGGAGTTTGCGGATGTCCTCGAAGTGCAGGCCCGTGGTGGGCTCGTCCAGGACGTAGATGCTGCGGCCGTTGGACCGCTTCTGGAGTTCCGCGGCCAGCTTGACGCGCTGGGCTTCACCGCCGGACAGCGTGGTGGCGGGCTGCCCCAGCCGCACATAGCCCAGGCCGACATCCACCAGCGTGCGGAGGTGGCGGGCGATCGGGGTGAATGCGGCGAAGAACTCGGCACCTTCCTCGATGGGCATGTCCAGGACATCTGCGATGGTCTTGCCCTTGTAGTGGACTTCCAGGGTTTCCCGGTTGTACCGTGCGCCGTGGCAGACCTCGCAGGGCACATAGACGTCCGGCAGGAAGTTCATTTCGATCTTCAGCGTGCCGTCGCCGGAGCAGGCCTCGCAGCGGCCGCCCTTCACATTGAACGAGAACCGCCCGGGCTGGTAGCCGCGGACCTTGGCTTCGGTGGTCTCCGCGAAGAGCTTCCGGATGTTGTCGAACACACCGGTGTACGTGGCGGGGTTGGAACGCGGGGTCCGGCCGATGGGGCTCTGATCGACGTGCACCACCTTGTCCAGGTGCTCCAGGCCCTGCACGGCCTTGTGCCGGCCGGCCACCTGCTTGGCGCCGTTGAGCTTGTTGGCCAGCACCTTGTAAAGGATTTCGTTGACCAGCGTTGACTTGCCGGAACCGCTGACGCCGGTCACCGCCGTCAGCAGACCCAGCGGGAAGGCGGCATCCACGTTGACCAGGTTGTTTTCCCTGGCGCCGATGACCTTCAGCTCACGCTTCTTGTCGTACTTGCGCCGCTTCGTGGGGATTTCGATCTTCTTCCGGCCGGAAAGGTAGTCGCCGGTGAGGGACTCCGTGTTTTCCAGGAGTTCCTTGTACGAACCGGAATGCACCACCTGGCCGCCGTGTTCGCCGGCACCGGGTCCGATGTCGACCACCCAGTCAGCTTCCTGGATGGTGTCTTCGTCATGCTCCACCACGATGAGGGTGTTGCCGAGGTCTCGCAGGCGGGTAAGCGTTTCAATCAGCCGCCGGTTGTCCCGCTGGTGCAGGCCGATGGACGGTTCGTCCAGGACGTAGAGGACGCCCACCAGGCCGGAACCGATCTGGGTGGCCAGCCGGATGCGCTGCGCTTCGCCGCCGGACAAGGTGCCGGAGGGACGCTCCAGGTTCAGGTACTCCAGCCCCACGTCGAGGAGGAAGGTCAGGCGCGCCTGGATTTCCTTCAGGACCTGGTGGGCGATCTGGGCTTCACGGCCGGTCAGCACCAGGGTGTCCAGGAAGTGCGCGCATTCACGCATGGGCATGGCGGCGACCTCGGCAATGGACTTGCCGTTGATCAGCACGGAGAGCGACGCCGGGTTGAGGCGGGCGCCGTTGCAGGCCGGGCACGGAATCTGCCGCATGTACTCTTCGTACCGGTCCCGGGCCGAGTCCGAGTCGGTTTCCACGTGCTTGCGGTGCACGTACTGGATGACGCCTTCGAAGCCGGTACTGTACTTGCGCTCACGGCCGAAGCGGTTGCGGTACTGCACCACCACCTTGTGGTCCTTGCCGTGCAGGACGGTCTGCCGGATGTCCTTGGGCAGCTTCTGCCACGGCGTGGTCATCGAGAAGCCGAGCTCCTTGGCAAGCCCTGACAGCAGCCTGTTCCAGTACTCGCTGGTGGCCGTGCCCAGCGACCAGGGTGCGATGGCACCCTCACCCAGGGAGAGCTCGCCGTTGGGAATGATGAGTTCCTCGTCAACTTCCAGCTTGGTGCCGATGCCGCTGCAGGCGGAGCACGCGCCGAAGGGGTTGTTGAAGGAGAACGAGCGGGGTTCGATTTCGTCGATGGCAAGGGGGTGCTCGTTGGGGCACGCGAGGTGCTCGGAGAATGCCCGGACCCGTTCCGGATCGTCCGCTTCGAGGTCCACGAACTCTGCAAGGACGCGGCCCTCGGCCAAGCCGAGTGCGGTTTCGACGGAGTCGGTCAGGCGCTGGCTGATGCCCTCCTTGACCACGAGACGGTCCACCACCACTTCGATGGTGTGCTTGAACTGCTTGCCGAGCTTGGGCGGGTCGCTGAGCTGGATCAGCTTGTCATCCACCCTGGCTCGTGAATAGCCCTTGGCCGTGAGTTCCTTGAAGAGCTCCACGAATTCGCCCTTGCGCCCGCGGACGACGGGAGCAAGGACCTGGAAGCGCGTGCCTTCCGGCAGTTCCAGCAGCTGGTCCACGATCTGCTGCGGCGTCTGCTTGGCCACCTGCTCCCCGCAGATGGGGCAGTGCGGACGGCCCACGCGGGCCCAGAGCAGGCGCATGTAGTCGTAGATCTCGGTGATGGTGCCCACCGTGGACCGCGGGTTCTTGCTGGTCGATTTCTGGTCGATGGAAACCGCCGGGGACAACCCTTCGATGAAGTCCACGTCCGGTTTGTCCACCTGCCCCAGGAACTGCCGGGCGTACGCGGAGAGGGATTCGACGTAGCGGCGCTGGCCCTCGGCGAAGATCGTGTCGAACGCCAGGGACGATTTTCCGGAGCCGGACAGGCCGGTGAAAACGATCATCGAGTCCCGTGGAAGGTCCAGGTCCACGTTCCGCAGATTGTGCTCCCGGGCCCCCTTAACCACGAGCCGGGAAAGGTCAGGGCGCGCCGGTTTTCCCTGGTTCAGGGGGACGACGGCGGGGCGGGCATCAACGGCTGGTTCTTCAGCTACGGCTTTAGGCACCCACTAATGCTAATCGAAAACTTCTTCGAATTTCTATTGAGGGCGCCTATTCGGCGTCGTACGCGGCCGCCAGCAGCTGCACTGCCTCCGCGAAGCTGGCGCCCTGCGCCTTTGCCGCCGTGGCGAATTCGGCCGCCGCCGCGGTCAGGGAGGTCCATGCCTCGTCCCTGGCGCAGACGATGGTTCCGTGCCTGCCGCGGGTGGCGACAACTCCTGCCGCCTCCAGCTCCTTATAGGCGCGGGCCACTGTGTGCGGCGCGACGCCCAGTGCCGCGGCAAGGTTGCGGACGGCGGGCAGCCTCGTCCCGGGTGCCAGGGTGCCGCTGTCCGCCCGCTCGATGATGTTCAGCCGCAGCTGTTCGAACAGGGGCACTGTACTGCCCTGGTTGGGTTTCCAGGTCCCCGGAAATTCCTGCGCGCCGCTCACCGGCCGGACTCCGGTGCGCTCGGGGTCTCTTCCCCGCCGGCAAACTGTGCGGCGTACAGCCTGCCGTAATGGCCGTTGGCTGCCAGCAGCTGTTGGTGGTTCCCTTGCTCTACGATTCGTCCGTGGTCCATGACCAGAATTAGATCAGCGTCCCGCACAGTGGACAAACGGTGGGCGATGACGAAGCTGGTCCGTCCCCGCCGCAGCCGCTGCATGGCCTGCCGGATCTGCACTTCCGTGCGCGTGTCAACGGAGCTCGTCGCCTCGTCCAGGATCAGGATGCTCCGTCCGGCGAGGTGGGCGCGGGCTATGGTGATGAGCTGCCGCTGGCCCTGGCTCAGGGTGTCTCCGTCGTTGCCGAGCACGGTCGCGTAGCCGTCCGGAAGGGCCCGCACGAAGTGGTCCACCAGGGTGGCTTCGGCGGCTTCGAGGATGTCTGCCTCGCTCGCGCCGGGACGGCCGTATTCAATGTTCTCCCTGATGGAGCCGCTGAACACCCAGGCGTCCTGCAGCACCATCCCGATCAGGGAGCGCAGTTCATCGCGGGAGCGCCCGGTGATGTCCTCGCCGTCAATGGTGATCCGGCCGGAATCGAGCTCATAGAACCTCATGAGCAGGTTCACCATGGTGGTTTTGCCCGCCCCGGTATGGCCCACGATCGCGACGGTCTGCCCCGGCTCGGCGGTGAAGGACAATTCCTCGACCACCGGAACGTCACGGCTGTAGCCGAAGGTGACAGCGTCGAACACCACCCGGCCGCCGGTGGCGCCAACGGTGACGCCGTCCGTTGGCGCGCCTTCGGCCGGGTCGGCCCTGTGCTGGCCGGACCCGGCCCGTCCTGCCGGGTCCTGCCCGGCTCCGTCGCGTGGAATCTCCGGCGCGTCCAGCAGGGCGAACACGCGTTCAGCCGACGCCATGCAGGACTGGATCAGGGTCAGCATGCCGCCGATCTGGCCGATGGGCTGGCTGAAAAGCCTGCTGAACTGGATGAAGGCCTGGACCCCGCCGATGGTCATGGCACCTGCCGTGACCTGCAGCGCGCCCACCACGGCCACCGCAATGTAATTGAGGTTTGAAACAAACACCAGCAGCGGCTGCACGGCGCCGGAAACGTACTGGGCACGTGCACTGGTCCGGAAGAGCCGGTCATTGCTGTTGGTGAAGATCTCGGTGGCCATGCCCTGCCGGCCGAAAGCCTTGAGCACCTCGTGCCCCGTGATGTACTCCTCCAGGTGCGCGTTGAGCTCACCCGTGGTGGTCCACTGCTCGGAAAAGTGAACCTGGGACTTGCGGGCTATCAATACCGTCACCACCGTGGAAAACGGCACGGTCACAAGGGCAATGACCGCCAGCAGCGGCGAAAGCCACAACATCATGGACAACGCGCCGAGGAGCATCAGCACCGACAGGATCAGCTGGTTCAGCAACTGGTTCATGGCCTGCGAGATGTTGTCGACGTCGTTCGTTGCGCGGCTGAGGACATCGCCGCGCCGCTGCTCGTCGAAATGCGCGGACGGCAGCCTCGCCAGTTTGTCCTCCACCGCGGCCCGCAGCCCGTAGCTCACCCGTTGCACCGCCATGGCGGTGACCGCTCCCTGGACCCAGCTGAACACCGACGCACCGATGTACATCACCGCGACCACCAGCAGCAGTGCGGCCAGCTGCTGTTCGTTGAAGGTCCCTCCAAAAACACCTTCAACCACGACGTCGGTGGCGTCACCCAGCAGCTTGGGGGCCGACACGTTGAGCGCCACAAACGCGCAGGTGGCCACCACAGCGGCGAGCATGCGCCACTTAACCGGCCGCAGCAGTCCAAGCAGCCGCCTCCCGGTGGCCCAGGCACCGGCACCTGCTCCGGCCACCGCCGTCGTCGTCGGTGTGGTGTTTGTGGTGGCAGTCCTCACAGTCGGCCTCCCAACGCGAGCTGAGAGGCGGCGATTTCCTGGTAGACCGTCGAGGTGCGCATGAGTTCGGCATGCGTCCCCTGGGCAACGAGCCTCCCCTGGTCCAGCACCAGAATGAGTCCGGCGTCAAGGATGGTGGCGATGCGTTCCGCGACGATGATGACGGTGGACCGGTGCGTGAGCGGGACGAGGGCCTGGCGGAGGCGGGCGTCCGTGGCGTAGTCCAGCGCCGAGAGGCTGTCATCGAAAACGTATACGGGAGCGTCCCGGAGCAGTGCGCGGGCGATGCACAGCCGTTGGCGCTGCCCGCCGGAGAAGTTCGTTCCGCCCTGGCTCACGGGGCTATGGATCCCGTCCGGGAGGTCGCGCACAAAGTCCTCCGCCTGGGCGGTGCGGAGCGCACGAAGGAGGTCCGCGTCGCTGGCCTCCGGGGCCGCTATCCTCAGGTTCTCGGCCACGGTCCCGGAAAAGAGGTAGGCACGCTGGGGCACCAGTGACAGGCTGTCGCGGAGGAAATGGACGGGAAGTGACTTGACGTCGTGGCCGCCGATCAGGACCTCTCCGGAAGTGGTTTCCAGGAACCGGGGCAGCAGGTTGAGCAGCGTTGTCTTGCCGCTGCCGGTGGAACCGATGATGGCGGTGACTGTGCCCGGCGAGGCCGTGAAACTGATGCGGTCCAGCACGGGTGCTTCCGCTCCGGGGTAGGCAAAAGTGACGTTGCGGAATTCCACCGTGCCACCGGGAGTGCGCCGCGCGTGGGGCAGCCCGGCCCGGGAAATCGGTGGATCCGCGATGGCGGGGCGGGTGTCCAGCACGGCCTGGATCCGTTCGGCGCACACCGCGGCGCGGGGTGCCGTCATCAGCACGTACATTGCCATCATGATGGCAATGAGGATCTGCAGGATGTAGGCAATGAAGGCCGTCAGCGAGCCGATCTGCATGTCCCCGGCCTGGATCCGGTGGCCGCCGAACCACACCACGCCCACCGACGACAGGTTCACCACGATCATGATCAGCGGCAGCATCGCTGCCACCAGCAGTGCAGACTGCAGGTTGTTCCGGGTCAGTTCACGGTTGACGACGGCGAAGCGGTGCGCCTCATGTGCTTGGCGGACGAAGGCACGGATGACGTTGGCTCCGATGATCTGCTCCCGCAACACCCTGCCGATGCGGTCGATCAGGACCTGGCCCTCCCGGTACAGGGGCACGAGCCGGCGCACGATGACGAACATGATGAGCACCAGCACCGGAATGATGGCCACCACAATGCCGGACAGCACCACGTCCTGGTTGAGGGCCAGCACGATTCCGCCGATTCCCATGGCGGGAGCTGCCACGAGCATGGTGAAGACCAGCACGGCCAGTGCCTGGATCTGCTGGACATCATTGGTGCCACGGGTGACCAGGCTGGGCACGCCGAACGCGCCAACCTCCTGGGAGGAGAGCGACTGGACCTTGGCGAAGAGTTCCTGGCGGAGCCGGTGGCCGAGCTTCATCGCCACATTGGCGCTGAAGTACCCTGCGGCAAGGGCAGCCGCCACCTGGATGGCGGCTATTCCCGCCATCCAGCCGCCCAGCCGAAGGATAACGTCCGTGTTCCCCTTGACGATTCCGTCGTCAATGACGGCGGCATTGAGCGTGGGCAGCAACAGGTTGGCCGTGGTCTGGACAAGCTGCAGCAGCACGATGGCCAGGACCACCGGCTTATGCTCGGCGAGCAGCCGCAGCATCATGCCTCGGAGCACCGCACCTCCCCCCGCCGGGACGGCATGTCAGCCCCGTTTCCGCGCGACTGCGAAGATCCTCCGGAACGGAAAAACGGTGCCATGGGCGGTGGCAGGATAGGCGTCCCTGAGCAGCTCCGAGTATTCGGCCTCGAATTCCGCGGCCTCGGCCGGAGCGAGCGCCGACAGCACGGGCCGCAGCCCTGCACCCCTGACCCATTCCAGCACTGGGTCCGGTCCGTGGAGCACCTGCTGGTAGGTGGTCTCCCAGGCGTCAGCCTCACAGCCGGCGTCGAGCATGATGTTCAGGTACCCGGCGGGTTCGGCCACGGCGTCGTCGTGGCGCAGGATGCCGCCGAGCGTATCCTTCCAGCGGACGGACTCGGCTAGCTGCCTCATCAGCACGTGCGAGGGCGACCTGAAATTTCCGGGAACCTGCAGGGCGAACCAGGCGCCGGGCTTGAGCGCCTCGAGCCAGCCGGCCAGCAAGGCGGGGTGGCCGGGGACCCATTGGAGGGCGGCGTTGGACACCACCACGTCGGTTTGGTCCGAGGGCATCCATTCGGTGATGTCCTGCAGCGCGAAGGAAAGATTGGCGAACCGTGCCTGGGCCGCTGCCTGACGCAGCATCTCGGCGGAGGAGTCTATTCCCACCACGTCGGCCTGGGGCCAGCGCTCTGCGAGGGTGGCCGTCAGGTTTCCCGGTCCGCAGCCGAGGTCCACCACGTGGCGGGGCTTCTCGGCAAGGACCCGCGCGGTGAGGTCAAAATACGGCCTGTCGCGATGGTTCCCGAACTCCACGTACTTCGCAGGATCCCACTTCAAAGACGCCCTCCAATGACTCGTGCTGTTGCCGTCAGGCCGAGCCTAGCCCGGCCCGGCCCCGCGACCAAGGAAGAACCACCCATTGGCGGCGGGCACTAAGCTTGAAAGCAATGAAACTCGTTGAGCAGCTCCCTGTCCCGGCCAAACGCACCTCCAGCGGGACGGACCATGATCCGGACGAGCTCTACACCCGCTTCGTCGAATGGACGGAAAGCCGCGGACTGTCCCTCTACGCCGCCCAGGATGAAGCCATCATGGAGCTGGCGTCCGGGGACAACGTCATTCTGGCTACTCCGACGGGTTCGGGCAAGTCCCTGGTGGCGATCGCCGCACACTTCCAGGCCATGGCGAGGGGCGACCGCAGCTACTACACGGCTCCCATCAAGGCACTGGTCTCGGAGAAGTTCTTCGCCCTGTGCGAGATCTTCGGGGCCGAAAACGTCGGCATGATCACGGGTGACTCCGGGGTCAACCAGGACGCCCCCATTATCTGCTGCACCGCTGAAATCCTCGCCAACATTGCCCTGCGCGAGGGCTCCGGAGCGGACCTGGGCGCAGTGATCATGGACGAGTTCCATTTCTACTCCGACCCCCAGCGAGGGTGGGCCTGGCAGGTACCGCTGCTGGAGCTTCCGCAGGCGCAGTTCCTGCTGATGTCCGCCACGCTGGGTGATGTCAGCCGTTTTGAAACCGGCCTTACCGAGCTGACCGGGCGCCGGACGACGACCGTCAGTTCTGCTGAACGCCCGATTCCGCTGCACTACTACTACGAGCAGACGCCGGTCCACGAGACCTTGGAGGAGCTGCTCTCCACCAAACAGGTCCCGGTTTATGTGGTCCACTTCAGCCAGCTCGAGGCGATCGACCGCGCGCAGAACCTGATGAGCATCAACGTCTGCACCCGCGAGGAAAAGGACAAGATCGCGGAACTCATTGCAGGGTTCCGTTTTGCGGCCGGCTTCGGCAAGACCCTGAACCGGCTGGTGCGGCACGGGATCGGCGTGCACCACGCCGGCATGCTGCCCAAGTACCGCCGGCTGGTGGAGCAGTTGGCGCAGGCCGGCCTGCTCAAGGTCATCTGCGGGACGGACACCCTCGGTGTGGGCATCAACGTGCCCATCCGCACCGTCCTGCTCACTGCCCTCAGCAAGTACGACGGCGTCCGCACCCGGCTGCTGAATTCGCGCGAGTTCCACCAGATCGCGGGGCGCGCAGGCCGTGCCGGCTACGACACCGCCGGCACGGTGGTGGTGCAGGCTCCCGAACACGTGATCGAAAACGTCAAGGCAATGGCCAAGGCCACTGCCAAATTCGGGGATGACCAGAAGAAGCTCCGCCAGGTGGTCAAGCGGAAGCCGCCGGAGGGCTTCGTGTCCTGGGGCGAACCCACCTACAACCGTCTGGTGGACTCCGTCCCGGACCCGCTCACCTCCAGCTTCACCGTCACGCACGCCATGCTGATGAACCTGATGGAACGGCCCGGCGACCCCTTCAAGGCCGCACGGCGGCTGCTCACGGAAAACCACGAACCCCGCAGCTCCCAGCTGCAGCTGATGAAGAAGGCCCTGGGCATCTACCGGGAACTGCTGGCCGCCGGCGTGGTGGAGCGGATTCCGCCCGGGGAACAGGGCCCCGATGGCAGGACCGTCAGGCTCACCGTCCACCTGCAGGCCAACTTCGCGCTGAACCAGCCGCTCTCCCCGTTCGCGCTGGCGGCGCTGGAGCTCCTGGACCCGGAGTCGCCGTCGTACGCCCTGGACGTCGTCTCCGTGATCGAATCCACGCTGGAAAAGCCCCGGCAGATCCTGTCTGCGCAGCAGAAGAAGGCCCGCGGCGAAGCCATCGCCGCCATGAAGGCCGACGGCATTGAGTATGACCAGCGGATGGCCATGCTCGAAGACGTCACCTACCCCCAGCCGCTCGCGGAAATCCTGGGCGAGGCCTTCGACGTCTATCGGAAGGCCGCGCCCTGGATCGGCGATTTCGAGCTAGCCCCCAAATCCGTGGTCCGGGACATGTACGAGCGGGCCATGAACTTCGGCGAATTCGTCCAGTTCTACGGGCTGGCGCGTTCCGAGGGCATTGTGCTGCGGTACCTCGCCGACGGTTTCAAGGCGCTGCGCCAGACTGTTCCGCAGGACGCCCTGCGGGAGGACCTCGAGGACCTGATTGCCTGGCTGGGCGAGCTGGTCCGGCAGGTCGATTCGAGCCTCCTGGACGAATGGGAGGAGCTGACCTCCGGCGCCGCACCGACCCCGCACGACGCTCCCCCGCCCCCGCCGCCGTCGCTGACGTCCAACATCCGGGCGTTCCGCGTGATGGTCCGCAACGAGATGTTCCGGCGCGTGGAGCTTTTCGCCGACGAGGCGGCCACGGAACTCGGCGAACTCGACGCCGCCGCCGGCTGGGACGCCGACCGCTGGGAGGACGTCCTGGACGACTACTTTGACGAACACAACGACATCGGCACCGGACCGGACGCCCGCGGTCCGGGCCTGCTGATCATCACCGAAGAGCCGGGGATGTGGAAGGTCCGGCAGATCTTTGATGATCCTGCAGGCAACCACGACTGGGGGATCTCGGCGGAGGTGGACCTGGCGGCGTCTGACGAAACCGGAACGGCAGTGGTCCGGGTGACCGACGTGAACCGGCTGTAGTCGCTAGTAAACTCGAATGATGAGTGTAATCCGGCCCGCCACCGTTGAAGATGTCCCCGTCATCCTGCAGATGATCCACGAACTGGCTGTCTACGAGAAGGAACCCGACGCCGTCCGGAACACACCGGAAATGCTCGCCGGCGTCCTGTTCGGCGAGAACCCGAGGGTTTTTGCCGCCATGGCTGAAAACGAATCCGGCGAGATCCGGGGTTTCGCGCTGTGGTTCCTGAACTATTCCACCTGGGAAGGCGTCCACGGCATCTACCTCGAGGACCTGTACGTGACTCCGGAGGCGCGCGGCGAGGGCCACGGCAAGGCGCTGCTGCAGCACCTGGCGGCCACCGCCGTCGAACGCGGCTATGCCCGCGTTGAATGGAGCGTTCTGGACTGGAACGAACCGTCCATTAACTTCTACAAGAAACTCGGCGCATTCCCCATGGAGGAATGGTCAACATTCCGGCTGACCGGGGAAGCCCTCGACTCGTTCGGGACCGCCCGTGAGGCGCACGTCCTTGGCTGATCTTCCGATGACCGGCCTGGCCGCCGTGGGAATGCTGGAGGCTGCCGCCGCCGCCGACGTGCCGGCTGTTCCGCACACGGTTAAGGCGCGGCACGAGTACCGCGGAATGCGTACGGCGGAGCACTTCTTTGAGGTGCCGCTGGACCACTTCAACGGCGGCACCGGGGAGACGGTCACGGTGTTTGCGCGGGAGTACGTCTCCGCGGACCACAGTGAGGAGGCCGCCGCCGACCTCCCGTGGCTCCTTTACCTGCAGGGCGGCCCCGGCGGCAGGGGCAACCGGTTTCCCTCCCTTGGCGGCTGGAGCAAAGCCGCCGCCAGGGACTTCCGCATCCTCATGCTGGACCAGCGCGGCACCGGGCTGTCCGCCCCGATCGACCGCAACACGCTCCCGCTCCGCGGAAACGACGCCGACCAGCTGGAGTACCTGACCCACTTCCGGGCGGACTCGATTGTGGCAGACGCCGAGGCGATCAGGCATGCCCTCGGGTCCGGCCCGTGGACCATCTACGGGCAAAGCTACGGCGGTTTCTGCGCCCTGACCTACCTCTCCTTTGCACCGGAGGGACTTCGCGAGGCGCTCATCACCGGCGGGCTGGGGCCGCTGGCAGGCCCTGCCGACAGGGTGTACCAGGCCACCTACCGCCGCGTGGCCGCCCGCAACGCCGAATACTTCAAGTCCTACCCGGAGGACCGTGCCGCGGTCAGCCGGATTGCCCGGCACCTCCGCGACACAGAGGAGCACCTGCCCGACGGCCAGCGGCTCACCGTAGAGCGTTTCCAGATGGTGGGGTCCTTCCTGGGCGGGAACACCAGGGTGGACACCCTGCACCACCTGCTGGAGGACGCCTTCGTGGCCACGCCCGACGGCGACCGCCTCTCTGACTCCTTCCTGGAGCAGGTCCGCGGCATTGTCACCCGCGCCGGGAACCCGCTGTACGCCCTCATGCACGAGTCCATCTACGGCCAGGGCGAAGCCACGGACTGGGCCGCGCTGCGGGTGCTCCAGGACTTTCCCGAGTTCCGCCCCGACGCCGCCGAGCCGCTGCTGACCGGAGAAATGGTCTATCCCTGGTATTTCGAGCAGGACGCGGCGCTCCGTCCGCTGCGGAATGTTGCACGGCTGCTGGCTGAGAAGGCCGACTGGAAACCGCTGTACGACCCGGAACGGCTTGCCGCGAACACCGTCCCCGTTGCCGCCGCGGTGTACAGCGAGGACATCTACGTCGACCGGGACCTATCCCTCGAAACGGCGTCTGCCGTGCGCGGACTCCAGGTCTGGGAGACTGCGGAATTCCACCATGACGGCATTGCGGACGACGGCGAAGGCATCTTCGGGCGCCTGCTGGGAATGGTGCGTTCAGTCCGCAGCTGAGCGGCCGCCGGCCGTCGGGGCCACCCGGTCTCCTGCCCGTCCGGGCAGGAGGGCCATCACGGCCGCGGCAAGCACGACGCCGGCAACGACGCCTCCGGCCACGTTGAGTCCGGAGTAACCCGCCCAGCTGAGGATGAGGCCGGAGGACGCGCCGCCTACGGCGCCTGCTGCTCCCATGAGCATGTCCGAAACGCCCTGGACCATAACGCCTTCCTCCTGGCGGACGCTTTCCGCCAGGAGGGTGGAGCCGGCGACGGTGGCGGCGGACCAACCGAGTCCCAGGAGGACCAGTCCCACAGCCACGGCGGTGGTTGACCGCTGGCCGGCCCCGGCCACGGCTGCAGCTGCGACCAGCAGGGCGAACCCGATGACGACGGTCTGTTTTCGTCCCGCCTTGTCCGTCAGCCACCCCATCACGGGCGACAACGCAAACATCCCGGCAATGTGCAGCGAGATGGTGAAGCCAATGATCACCAGGACGTCGCCGGAGGCCGTGTGGCCGGCGTGGGCGGCCGCGCCGGGGCCGGCCACCAGTTCCTGCAGGTGGAGGGGCGTCACGGACATCACCCCGACCATGACGGCGTGGGCGCCCACGACGGCGGCCAACGCCAGGATGGCGGACGGTGAGCCGCGGGCAGCACGCCATCCCCGGGCAAGGGCGCCGCGCCGGCGTGCGACGGAGGGTTGCCGGCCGGCGGGCGGTTGGCCGGTTTGATGCTGGCCGGTTTGATGCTGGCTGGCGGGCTGGTTGTCTGCCGGTTGCCGGCCGACCGCCGCGAGCTCCCGGGCGAACAGCAGCGGGTCGGGCCTGAGCCCGGCGAGCAGCAGGGCGCAGGCCAGCACAAGCCCGGCCGCGGAAATGATGAAGGGCCCGGCGATGGGCGGGAGCCCGACTGCCTGGCCCACTACGGCGCCGGGCTGGATGAGGTTGGGTCCTGCCACGGCGCCGATGGTGATGGCCCAGACGACGGCGGACAGGGACCGCCCGCGATGCTCGTCATCGGCGAGGTCCACGGCCGCGAAACGCGCCTGCAGGTTTGATGCCGTGCCGAGTCCCACTCCGGCGGTGCCCAGGAGCAGCAACAGGAAGCTGCCGGAGACGATGGAAACCACGATGCATCCGACACCGGCGAGGGCCGCCGCAAGACCTGTCACCAGCCCCGCCAGGCGCCCGCGGCGGTCTGCCAGCGAAGCCAGCGGCAGCGCCGACAAGGCGGCGGCGAGGGTCATCACGGTGGAAACGGAGCCTGCCCAGGCACTGGATCCGGAGAGGTCCACCGCGAGCAGTGAGCCGATGGAAACGGTGGCCCCGGTGCCGATTCCGCTGAGCAGCTGCGCCGACCCCAGCAGGATGACGGTGCGCCGCTGGACGGTTTGGCGTTGCAGGGGCCGCCGCTGATCGTGGCGCACCCCGGGCTCCGCCCCGGAAGTGTTTGCCATCACTAGAGCATAGCCCCGCCCGTGCCGGGACAAACAGGGCCGTCAGACGCAGGCAACCCCGGTCAGCGATGTGACCGGGGTTGCTAGCAGAAACGTGGAACGGTGCGAAGGCTACT
The DNA here is from genome assembly GCF_039907775.1 of Arthrobacter sp. CC3. NCBI lineage: Bacteria > Bacillati > Actinomycetota > Actinomycetes > Micrococcales > Micrococcaceae > Arthrobacter > Arthrobacter sp. CC3. Next base: position 6,597 of record NZ_JARCCY010000030.1, on the reverse strand, counting down.
CGGCGTCGCTCATGCTCTTGCGGGCGTCCTCTTCGAGGCGGGCGTCCACCTTTGCCTGTGCAGCCTTGGAGCTCACCAGGCTGGCGATCACGGCGACGATGATGGTGCCCACAATGACAGCCAGGGACACGAACGTGGGAATCTCGGGGGCCCACTCGATGTGGTGGCCGCCGTTGATGAACGGAAGTTCGTTGACGTGCATGGCGTGGAGGACCAGCTTGACGCCGATGAACGCCAGGATGAAGGAGAGCGCGTGCTTCAGGTAGATCAGTCGGTTCATCAGGCCGCCCAGCAGGAAGTACAGCTGGCGCAGGCCCATGAGGGCGAAGAGGTTTGCCGTGAAGACAATGAACGGGCTCTGCGTCAGGCCGAAGATCGCCGGAATGGAGTCGACAGCGAACAGCAGGTCGGTCAGGCCGATCGTGACGAAAACGATCAGCATCGGGGTGAAGACCTTCTTGCCGTCAACCGTGGTGCGCAGCTTGCCGCCGTCGAACTTCTCCGACATCGGGATCACCTTGCGGAGCCTCGCGATCAGCGGGTTTTCCTTGTCCTCTTCGTCCTCGCCTTCGTCCTGGGCCTGCTTCCAGGCGGTCCAGAGGAGGAAGGCGCCGAAGATGTAGAAGACCCAGCTGAACTGCTCAATCACGATGGCGCCCAGCAGGATGAAGATGCCACGCAGGATCAGCGCGATGATGATGCCCACCATCAGCACTTCCTGCTGGTACTTACGGGGCACGGAGAAGCGGGCCATGATGATGATGAAGACAAAGAGGTTGTCGATGCTGAGGCTGTATTCCGTCACCCAGCCGGCAACGAATTGCCCGCCGTACTCCGGGCCCGTGAAGGCGAACATAGCGCCCGCAAAGACCAGGGCCAGTGAGACGTAGAACGCCACCCAGAGGCCGGCTTCCTTCATGGAAGGTTCGTGCGGCCGCCGGACAACCAGCAGCAGGTCAATGAGGAGGATGAGGCCGAGGACGACGAGTGAGCCGACCTCGAACCAGACGGGTAGTTCGAGCACAGGGATGCCTTTCGCAGGGTACAGAGATGCGGTGTAAGTCTCTCCGGCTTGCCTGCGCACTTGGTGCTGAAACGGCAGCCCGCTACGCCCGGCAGGGCATCTATGCCGTGCGTGTTGACGATCGTAGCGCTTGGGATACTCCCCTACGTGACAACAACTTTACCCTAGGCATGGCCGGCGGCCTGCATCTGCCGCAGTTCCTTCTTCAATTCGCCCACTTCGTCGCGCAGCCGGGCGGCCAGTTCGAACTGCAGTTCGCCGGCTGCGGCGTGCATCTGTTCCGTCAGCTGCTCGATCAGGCCCACGAGGTCTTCCGCCGGGGCAGCCGCCAGGCCGTCCTGGCGCACGGTGGACGCGCCCTTGCCCTTGCCCCGGGTTTTCCCTGCCGTGGCGAGCAGTTCGCGGGTGTCCGCATCCTCCTTGGCCAGCTGGTCCGTGATGTCCGCGATCTTTTTCCGCAGCGGCTGCGGGTCGATGCCGTTTTCGGTGTTGTAGGCCACCTGGATCGCGCGGCGCCGGTTGGTCTCGTCGATCGCGTGCGCCATGGAATCGGTGATCCGGTCGGCGTACATGTGGACCTGTCCCGACACGTTACGGGCGGCGCGGCCGATGGTCTGGATCAGGGAGGTTGAGGACCGTAGGAAGCCTTCCTTGTCCGCGTCCAGGATGCTCACCAGCGAAACTTCGGGGAGGTCAAGGCCTTCCCGGAGCAGGTTGATGCCCACGAGGACGTCGAATACACCCATCCGCAGTTCCCGCAGCAGCTCCACACGGCGGAGCGTGTCCACATCGGAGTGCAGGTACTCCACTTTCACGCCGTGGCCCAGCAGATAGTCGGTGAGGTCTTCCGCCATCCGCTTGGTGAGGGTGGTGACGAGGACACGTTCGTTCTTCGCCGTGCGGGTCTTGATCTCCCCCAGCAGGTCGTCGATCTGGCCCTTCGTGGGCTTGACCACCACCTCGGGGTCGATCAGGCCGGTGGGTCGGATGATTTGCTGGACAAAGCCGTCGGACTTGCCCAGTTCGTACTTGCCCGGGGTGGCGGACAGGTACACAGTCTGGCCAATGCGCTCCTGGAACTCGTCCCATTTGAGCGGCCGGTTGTCCATGGCGGAAGGCAGGCGGAAGCCGAAGTCCACCAGGTTCCGCTTGCGGGACATGTCGCCCTCGTACATGGCGCCGATCTGAGGCACCGTCACATGGGACTCGTCGATGACCAGCAGGAAGTCGTCCGGAAAGTAGTCCAGGAGGCAGTGCGGCGCTGTTCCGCGGGCCCGGCCGTCAATGTGTGAGGAGTAGTTCTCGATGCCGTTGCAGAAACCCATCTGCTGCATCATTTCGAGGTCGTAGGTGGTGCGCATGCGGAGCCGCTGGGCTTCCACGAGCTTGTTCTGGCTTTCCAGGACCTGCAGCCGTTCGGCGAGTTCGTCCTCGATCCGCTTAATGGCCCGGGCCATGCGTTCCGGTCCGGCAACGTAATGCGAGGCCGGGAAGACGTACATTTCTTCTTCGTCCCGGATCACCTCGCCGGTGAGGGGGTGCAGGGTGTGGATGTTCTCGATCTCGTCGCCGAAGAACTCGATCCGGATGGCCAGTTCCTCGTACATCGGGATGATTTCCACGGTGTCGCCGCGGACCCGGAACGTGCCGCGGTGGAAGTCCATGTCGTTGCGGGCGTACTGCATGGAGACGAATTTCCGGAGGAGGTCGTCACGGTTCATCTCCGCCCCCTTGCGGAGCGTGACCATTCCGGCGATGTACTCTTCCGGCGTGCCCAGGCCGTAGATGCAGGACACAGTGGCCACCACGATCACGTCGCGGCGGGTCAGCAAGGCATTGGTCGCGGAGTGGCGGAGCCGTTCCACTTCCTCGTTGATGGAGGAGTCCTTCTCGATGAAGGTGTCCGTCTGCGCCACGTAGGCTTCCGGCTGGTAGTAGTCGTAGTAGGAGACGAAATACTCGACGGCGTTGTTCGGGAGCAGTTCCCGGAATTCGTTGGCCAACTGAGCGGCGAGGGTCTTGTTCTGCACCATCACCAGCGTGGGTCGCTGGACCTGCTCAATGAGCCAGGCCGTCGTCGCGCTTTTGCCGGTACCGGTGGCGCCAAGCAGCACCACGTCCTTTTCGCCGTTCTTGATGCGTTCAGTCAGCTCCGCGATGGCGGCCGGCTGGTCGCCCGCCGGCTTGAATTCACTGATGACCTCGAACGGAGCCACGACACGGTTGATTTGCTGGGCAAGACTCATGAATATAATCTACCGCCGGGCTCTGACAACGTGCCCCGATTCAGCTTTGGGCAGTACCGCTGACTGCGTCGGCAGAGGCAGCGGCAGCGGTCGCCGCACCGGCAGCCGTACCCGTTGCCGGCGCCGATATGTACGACGGCGGTTGCCAGCCGGTGCGCTGCACCCACGCGTCCATCCGGCCGGCGGCATGCTCCGTGAACCATGCTTCCTTGTCTGCAGCGTAGCCCGCCGTCGACTTGTCCACGCTGTGGAGGGCGGCAACCCTCCGCTTCTCCGCCACGTAGTCGCTCCTGGCCGCAGCGTCGTCACGGAGCCAGTCCCGGAAACACAGGGCGAACCGCCAGCCGGGCGAACCCGCGGGCCGGACGTGCAGGTTGACCGGCCTGCCGGGGTCGGCGTTGCCGTGAAGGCGCTTGGCCCAGACAGCCGGATCAGGGTGCGACGGCTTGGGGCTGTCGGCAAACACTCCCGGCCACAGCGGAAAGCCCGCCGCGGCCAGGAGCGGCGCGATCCGGTCCGCCGTCGCAAGGTCCGCAACGGTCAACTGGAGGTCAATGATGTCTTTGGCGTCAAGTCCGGGTACGGCGGTGGAGCCGATGTGGTCCACGGCCACGATGTCCGCAGGAGCCGCGACCTCCAGCCGGGCAGCGAGGCGAACGGCCTGCGCTTTCCACGTTGGATCCGCCGGGGCAAGCACCGGCCCGCCCGTCCGCGGCGCCGGACGCTGCTTGCTGATGTTGTCCGCAAAAGGGACCAGGCGCCGGGTCCACAGACCGTCAACGGCAGCTTTTAGTTCATCGATGCTCCCGGAGTTGTCCAGCACCACGTCCGCGGCGGCCAGGCGGTCGTCCCTGGCGGCCTGCGCAGCCATCCGCGACCTCGCCTGCTCCTCGGTCATGTTCCGTTGTTCCACCATGCGCCGGACCCGAACCTCATCGGGTGCATCCACCACCAGCACGAGATGGAAATTGCTGCCCTGGCCCGTTTCCACGAGCAAGGGAATGTCCTGTACGACGACGGCGCCGCCGGGGGCGGCGTCAATCATCGCGGCGGCCCGCTCCCGGACCAGGGGATGGACGATGCCGTTGAGCACCGCGAGCCTGTCCGGATCGCCGAATACCAGCGCGCCGAGCCGGGCCCGGTCCAGCCCGCCGTCCGCAGCCAGCATGTCCGCCCCGAAGGCTTCCACCACGCGGGCCAGTCCGGGGGTGCCCGGCTCGACGACCTCACGGGCGAGGGCATCGGCGTCGACCAGGACGGCCCCCAGTTCGCGCAAACGCGAGGCTACCACTGACTTTCCCGAGGCGATGCCGCCCGTCAACCCGATCTTCAGCACCCCACCAGAGTAGTCCCCACCGCTCCCCTGACCTCGCTACGCTCGCCCAGGGAACCCTGGCGGCGTGGGCCCACCCACCGCTCCCCTGACCTCGCTACGCTCGCCCAGGGAACCCTGGCGGTGTGGGCCCAGCCACCGCTCACCCACCTCGCGGCACCACGCCCGGACTAGACTTGGGCGGTGCATGAGCAAGAAAGCAGGGCTACCGCCTACACCACCCTCGCGGCCGGGCCGGATTTCCGCCATGAACTCGAGATCAAACGGTCCCGGTTCATCACCGTGATGCGGCGCAGCGGGGAGGAAGAAGGCGCAAGGGACCTGGTGGCAGGGCTGCGCAAGGAGTTCCACGACGCCCGGCACCACTGCTCAGCATTCGTTCTGGGACCGGACCGCGACGTCCAGCGCTCCAGCGACGACGGCGAACCGTCCGGAACCGCCGGCATCCCCATGCTCGAGGCCCTCCTCCGGCGGGAAACAGCGCCCGGGGTCACTGACCTGAGCGACGTCACCGCCGTCGTCGTCCGCTATTTTGGCGGGATCCTCCTCGGTGCGGGCGGGCTGGTGCGCGCCTACTCCGAGTCGGTTTCCTCCGCGCTGGACCTGGCACCGCTGGTCCGGCGCAGCCGGCTGCGGATCTGCTCCGTCGAGGTCCGGCATTCCGCCGCCGGAAGGCTGGAAAACGACCTCCGTGCGGCCGGCTATGTCATGGCGGAGACCAGCTACGGGGCGAGCACGACTGTTCTCAGGGTGGCCCTGGCCGACCAGCCTGACGAACTCGACCGGGCCGCCGCACGGCTTGCGTCCCTGACAGCCGGCAGCGCCGTCCTCCGCCCGGAAGAAACGGAATGGATCGATGTCCCCTTCTGAACAATCGCCCAGCCGAACGGGCAATGTGGAGCTGCTCGACGTCAACGAGGAAGTTTTGGCTGCGCTGCTGAACCTCGCCCTCACGGACGCCATTGCCGACGAGGTCACTCCCCCGTTGGGTGCCACCTCCGGCTGGAACGATGAGCGGATCAGCTGGTTCCGCGACTACCACCGTGCCGCGGCGGCCGGCCTCAACAGCCCGGCAGGCCAGAAATCCTGGGCCGTCAGTGTTGGCGGCCGGGTGGCCGGCTCGATCCGGCTTAAGCGCACCGGAACCACGCCGCCGGGGGTGGCGTCGCTGGAAACCGGGCTGTGGCTGGGCCGCAGCTTCCGGGGGCGGGGCATCGGCCGGGAGGCGTTGAGGCTCGTCCGCGCTGTGGCCGTGGGCACCGGCGCCACCGTGCTGCAGGCCGAAACCACCGCCGGGAACACGGCTGCACAGGCACTCCTCCGCTCCGCCGGGGCAGAACTGGCCGGGGACGGTGTCAGTCGAGCGGTGACGGCGCGAATCCACCTTCGCTGACGCCGCAACCCAGGCCTCGCCACGGGACCTGGGCGGTGGTTGGATGGATGGACAGCGTCCAGCTGAGCAGAGGAGGCAGCGTGGAAGATCCCTTCGACCTTGAACGCTTCGTGCAGGCCCAGAACGCCGGCGGAACCTATCAGCGGGCCCTGGACGAACTTTCCAGGGGATCCAAGGAGAGCCATTGGATGTGGTTCATCTTCCCGCAGATCGCCGGCCTCGGGCAGAGCCCCACGTCCCGGAAGTACGCCATCTCGTCGCTGGCCGAGGCCAAGGCCTACGTGGTCCACCCCGTGCTTGGTCGGCGGCTGTTCGACTGCTCCCGGGCCGTTGCCAGCCACACAGGACTCAGCGCCGTCCGGATTTTCGGGGGGATTGACGCCCGGAAGCTACAGTCCTCCATGACGCTTTTTCTGCGCGCCGCTCCGGACCAGCCCGTGTTCCAGGAGGTCCTCGACAGGTACTTTGATGGAAACCCGGACCCTGCGACCGACCGGCTGTTGGGCTAGGCAACGCTGCCGGCGTAATCGAGTAGGTGGGTCGGGTTTCCCGACCCACCTCTCACACCACCGTACGTGCGGGCCTCGCATACGGCGGTTCG
>NZ_JARCCY010000003.1:0-261719 GCF_039907775.1 Arthrobacter sp. CC3 | reverse complement strand
TCGGCCCACTCTTCTACGTCCGCCACACAAATATCATCACTCACCACCAACGATTAACAGGTTCCCAGCCGAAAGTCCGATTAAACCGCCGAAAGTCACCAATAAACGCGACTGTAGTACTAGGCGAGGGAGAGGAAGAGCTTCTCCAGCTCGGCCCTGTCCAGGCTGGGGTCTTCCTGCTGCATGCACTGCTGCAGGCCCGTGGCGATGATGGAGAACCCGGCCCTGTCCAGGGCGCTGGACACGGCGGCCAACTGGGTGACCACACTCTTGCAGTCGCGGCCCTCCTCAATCATCCGCGTGACGGCAGCAAGCTGCCCCTGGGCGCGGCGCAGGCGGTTGATGACCGGCTTCATGTCGGCGGGATCGAGTTCCATTGCTTCCTCCGTGGCTCTAGGACTCCCTCCATCTTATACCCCCCTTGGTATTTGTTTGCCTTCCTGCAAGGGGAATCACACCGGCTGCCGGCCGTCGCAGCACCTGCGGAAATGCGACCTTCGGCCCTGTTTTAGGGCTGGGCGGGGGATCACCATGGGAACGTGAGTACGTTCAGTATTCCTGGACCGGCGCGGACACCCCCCGCGGCGGGCACTCCGGCTCCGCACCCCTGGAACCGATACGTGGCACTGGGAGATTCCTTTACCGAGGGGTACGGCGATCCGGAGCCACGGAGCCCCGGAGGTGTCCGCGGCTGGGCGGACCGGGTTGCCGAAGAACTGAGCCAGGGCCACCAGGACTTCGCCTACGCCAACCTGGCCGTCAGGGGCCGCCTGCTCCAGCAGATCGTGGATGACCAGCTGGGGCCGGCCCTCGAGCTGAAGCCGGACCTGGTCACGCTCTCCGCGGGCGGCAATGACATCGTGTTCCGCGGCAGCGACCCGGACAAGCTGGCAGAGAGGCTGGATCCGGCGATCGCACTGCTGAGCGCCACCGGAGCAACAGTGGTGCTCTTCACCGGCCCGGACTGGGGAAGCACTCCGGTGTTCAGCCGCATCCGCGGCAAGGTGGCCATCTTCAACGAAAACATACGCACCATTGCGGCCCGGCATGACGGCGTGGTGGCCGACCTCTGGAGCCTGCGCCAGTTGGCCGCTCCGCACATGTGGGATCCGGACCGGCTCCATTTCTCACCGCTGGGCCATCACACCATCGCGGCCATGGTGCTGGAGACACTGAATGTCCCGCACACCCTGGAACCCCTGGAGCCCAAGGTGCTGCCGGTCGGCAGCTGGCGGCAGGCCCGAAGCAGCGACCTGGTCTGGGCCAAGGATTACCTGTTCCCCTGGGTGGTGCGCCGGGTCCGGCAACGCCCCGCGAACCTGGGCCTGACAGCCAAACGACCGGAACCCGGCCCCGTGTTCGGTCCGGGCGTGGCGCACGGGCCGCTTCCGGCAGGTCCGTTCCCCACCGGCCCGATGGCCGCGAAACCCTAGTCGCGCCGCCGCTCGTCCGCTAATCTGCAGGGACGGCCCGCAGTTCCGGGTGTCAATGGAGATTATGAGGAGCGAAGTTGTCGAATCACACCTACAGCATTTCTGAAATTGTCGGAACTTCAAGCGAGGGCGTGGACGCTGCCGTCCGCAACGGGATCGCCGAGGCCGCGAAGACCCTCCGCAACCTGGACTGGTTCGAAGTCAAGGAAATCCGCGGGCATCTGGAAGACGGAAAGGTGGCCGACTGGCAGGTAACCATCAAACTCGGTTTCCGCCTGGAGCGCTAACCCCGGCGTCCGGCAGGGTTCAGCGGGACGTGGCCCCTGCCGTAACGCGCCGCCACACGGTGGGAGCGCCGTTGTAGGACGGGAAAACGTGTCCCTCGAAGAAGGTTTGCCCATCATGCGGCGCGCCCACAGGGGCCCACAGTCCGGAAGCCGGGCAGTGGATTCCTGTGGCCCCGGCGGTGGCCACTCGTTCGCGGAGCAGTGCGATGCGCTTCATCGTTGAATCCCATCCTTGGTAGTAAAATAAGGTCTACCCCAAGACTAGGAAAACCCCCGGCACTCCCCAATGGGCGTTTGCCCAGAATCAGGCGGGTTCATGTGGCAACTGCACAGCCACATCGGCCGGCCGGGCGGACACGCTGTCCATACCGGCACCGAAGCTGCTCAGCAGCGTCAATGAATCAGCCGACGGCGACCCCGGCTTCGCGGAAAACACCCGGAGGACCTGCTCCGGATCATCCGGAAGCACCAGGTTTTCAAAGTTCAGTTCCAGGTCTCCCACCGCAGGATGGCGGAGCCTGACGCTGCCCGCCGACGGAGCGGCCACACGGTGCCCGGCCCACCATTGCCGGAAGTGTTCGCTGTGCACCGCGAGTTCGCCCACCAGCTGATTGGCCTGGGCATCGTTGGGGTGACGGCCAACGTCCCCGCGAAGGGCGCCGACCGCATCTGACGCCACGGCCTTCCAATCGCGGAACAGCTCACGGGTGCGCGGATCGAGCATCAGCCAGCGCGTCAGGTTGCGCTCCCCCGCGGGCATGGCAGGGAAGTCGGCAAACAGCAGGAAGGCCAGCCTGTTGCCGGCCAGGACGTCGCTCCGGCGGCCCAGGACCAGCGCGGGAACGTCACCCACCGCATCCAGTAGCTGGCGCAGCGCGGGGCGGACACTCTGGACCGGGACAGGCGACCCCTGCGAGGCCGCACAGTTCTCCATCAGGTCCATCATGTGCGCGTGCTCGCTGGAATCGAGGCGCAGCGCACGCGCTACGGAATCAAGCACCGCCCTGGACGGGTGGATGTTGCGGCCCTGCTCCAGGCGCGTGTAGTAATCCGTGCTCACATCCGCAAGCCGCGCGATCTCCTCACGGCGCAGCCCGGGAACCCTCCGGGCACCCGAGGTTCCGGCCAGCCCGGCGTCCTCCGGCTTCAGCCTCGACCTCATGGCCTTCAGGAATTTTCCAAACTCGGCGCTCTGACCCATGCCTTCCATTGTGCACGGCCCGCAAGCCTCCGTTCTACAACGAACGTAGGACTGGCAGTCCTAGGAAAAACACGAACAGGCATCCCTGCTGACACGGCAGGGCAAAGTGCATAGGCTCGAAGCCTGGCCAGCACGAAAGCGGTTTCCCGCGAGCCTGCCTTTCCGCGGGCCCGCCTCGGCCCGTTCGACAATCCCCCACTATCGGAAGAAACTGACGATGTCCCAGACGAACCAAAACACCATTCCGCAGCTGACCCTCAACAACGGAGTCCGGATCCCGCAACTCGGCTTCGGCGTGTTCCAGGTGCCGCCGGAAGAAACGCAGCGCATCGTTGAAGATGCCCTGGAAGCGGGCTACCGCCACATTGATACCGCTGCCGCCTACCGGAACGAAGCGGGAGTCGGGGCCGCCATCGCTGCCTCGGGCATTCCCCGCGAGGACATCTTCATCACCACCAAGCTCCGTAACGGCGAACAGGGCAACGCGCACGAGGCGTTCCAGAACAGCCGCAAGGCTCTCGGCGTCGACTTCGTTGACCTTTACCTGATCCACTGGCCGGTGCCTTCCCAGGGGCTTTTCTCCGACGCCTGGAAGGCGATGGAGAAGCTCTACGCCAACAGCCAGATCCGAGCCATCGGCGTCTCCAACTTCCTCGCGGAACACCTGGACACGCTCCTCCCGGCGGCGGATGTTGTCCCGGCAGTGAACCAGTTCGAAAGCCACCCCACCTTCCAGCAGCAGGACCTGGCCGCGAAGTGCAGGGAACTCGGCATCGCCGTGGAGGCGTACAGCCCGCTCGGCCAGGGCGCGGACCTGAATGCAGCAGCCGTGAAGGATCTCGCCGGCACACACAACGCCACGCCCGCCCAGATCGTGCTGGCGTGGCACCTCGCCCAGGGCACCATCGTCATCCCCAAGTCGGCCGATTCTCAGCGGATGCGGGAAAACCTGGGCGCCGGCGCCGTCGAACTTTCAGCCGCCGAACTCAGCGAAATCACCGCCCTGGAGTCGGGCGCCCGCGCGGGCGCCGATCCCGCCGTCGCCGCCTTCAGCCAGATGTAACCGACCCCCACCCACAGACAGATAGGATCCCCCGGCATGCAGTACACCCACCTCGGCCGCTCCGGCCTGCAGGTTTCCCGCCTGTGCCTTGGCACCATGAACTTCGGCCCGCAGACCGAAGAAGCGGCCGCGCACTCCATCATGGACTCCGCGTTGGAGTCCGGCATTAATTTCTTTGACACCGCGAACGTCTACGGCGGTGCCGGCCGCCGCGGCTGGACCGAGGAAATCATTGGCCGCTGGCTCGCCCAGGGCGGCGAGCGCCGCGAACGCACCGTACTGGCCACCAAGCTCTACGGCACCATGACGGACCGGCCCAACGAGTCCAAGTTGTCCGCCCTGAACATCAGGCGGGCGCTGGACGCCAGCCTCAAACGGCTCCAGACGGATTACATCGACCTCTACCAGTTCCACCACGTCGACCGGAACACGCCCTGGGACGAGATCTGGCAGGCCATGGACGTCGCGGTTCAGCAGGGCAAGATCCTCTACGCGGGCAGCAGCAACTTCGCCGGCTGGCACATCGCCCAGGCACAGGAGTCCGCCGCCCGCCGCAACTTCACGGGCCTGGTCAGTGAGCAGTCCATCTACAACCTCCTGACCCGCAACCTGGAGCTGGAAGTCATCCCTGCCGCGCAGCAGTACGGGCTGGGGCTGATCCCCTGGTCGCCGCTGCACGGCGGCCTGCTGGGCGGCGTGCTGAAGAAGGAGCGCGACGGCGTCCGCCGCACCGAAGGGCGGGCGGCCGAAACGCTGAAGAAGCACCAGGACCAGATCCGCCAGTACGAGGACCTGGCCGACGACCTCGGCCATGAGCCGGGCGACGTCGCCCTCGCGTGGCTGTTGCACCAGCCCGCGGTCACCGCACCGATCGTCGGTCCCCGCACGCAGGAACAGCTCGACGCCGCCGTCCGTGCCCTCGACGTGAAGCTCGACGATGATGCGCTCAAGCGCCTCGACGACATTTTCCCGGGCCACCGCACCGCTCCGGAAGACTACGCCTGGTAAATCGTTGGCAGACCGTGCCTTTTGACATCTGTGCAAACCGGCCCCGATAGGAAAGACTTTTGAAATGGCGCTTTCACCAGTGATTGAGCTCAATGACGGCTACCGGATTCCCCAGATCGGACTGGGAACCTGGCCGCTGGACGACCAGCAGGTGGCTGCCGCCGTCGTGGACGCCGTGGAAGCCGGGTACCGGCATATCGACACCGCGGTGAAATACGGCAACGAAAAAGGCGTGGGGAACGGCATCCGCAGCAGCGGCCTGGACCGGTCGGAAGTGTTCATCACCACCAAACTGGACGGTGAATTTCAAGGCCAAGACAGGGCCGTGGCGGGACTTGACGGGTCACTCAAGCGCCTCGGGCTGGACTACGTGGATCTCCTGTTGATCCACTGGCCGCTCCCCCGGCGGGACGAATTCATCTCAACGTGGAAAACTTTTGAGCGGTTGCAGGCCGACGGAAAAGTGCGGTCAATCGGCGTCTCCAACTTCAAGCCGGCGCACCTGGAACGGCTTATGGCCGAGTGCGATGTGGTGCCGGCCGTCAACCAGATCCAGGTCAGCCCGGCCGTCACCCGGATCGTGGATATCTCCTACGACAGACGGCATGGAATCGTCACCGAGTCGTACAGCCCGCTGGGTGCGGGCGGCGACCTCCTGAACGCCCCAGTACTGGGAAAGATCGCCGAAAAGCATGGCAAAACCCCCGGCCAGATCGTGCTGCGATGGCATGTGGAGCAGGGCCTCGTTGCCATCCCCAAGTCGGCCAATCCACAGCGCATGAAAGAGAACCTGGACATCTTCGGCTTTGCTTTGGACGCGGACGACACATCAGCCATAGCCACGCTGGACGGGGGTGACGAGTCCGGGGTTAATTCCGACGTTCAAGGTCACTGAAAACGGCGCTCCCAGAAATTCACAGGTCCGCCGACTGGCAGATTAATACTAAGCATGATTAGTATTAGCGTAGAAGGATGTAGCGTGCTCGGGATCCGGGCACCTCCTCAATGAAAGAAGAAGGAACGATAAAATGGGTTTTTTCGCATTTCTGATTCTGGGCCTTATCGCCGGAGCAATCGCTAAGGCAATCCTCCCCGGCCGTCAGGGCGGTGGCATTTTCATCACCCTGCTGCTGGGCGTCGTAGGTGCATTCCTCGGCGGCTGGATTGGCAGCCTGCTCTTCGGTGTTGGCATCAACGAGTTCTTCTCGCTGTCCACTTGGCTGCTGGCCATTGGCGGCGCGATCATCGTCCTGCTTGTTTACGGCATGATCACCAAGCGCACGGCCCGCTAAAGCGGAATCCGGCCTGAGAAACGGCCCCGGGATTTTTCCTGGGGCCGTTTTTCCATTAACGGCCACCCCATCCACGGCCTTGTAGCTAGGGGCTTATACCTAGGGACTTCCATCTACCGACTTATACCTACGGGCTTAGACCGACGGGCGTTCCCCCCGGGGGTCCACCCGCACACGGATTCGCCGCAGTACGGATTCTCACGGAGCAGGAGCACATCATGAAAGCAAAACTTCTTTTCGGTACCGGAGTGGCAGCGGGCTTCGTCCTGGGCTCCAGGTCCGGCCGCGCCGCCTACGAGAAAATCAAGGCGAGGGCCGCGGCGCTCTGGGACAGCAAACCGGTCCAGGACAAAGTCGCGGCAGCAACAGAGGCGGTCAAGGAAAAGGCGCCCGAAGTGTCCGACCAGCTGACCGAGGCAGCCCGCCGTGCAGGCACCGTCATCAGTTCCGCTGTCCACCGCGACAAGGCAGCCACGGACCACACGGCTGCGACCGGGGCTCACGCGGCAGCAAGCGACTTGCCCGCCGGTGACTACGTGCCGTCCCACAGCACACATCCGGAGACGATCAATCTGGGCACCGCGGATGGCAGCGTCCCCGACGTCACCAGCGACCCGGCCCGCAATGACTCAACCGGCCAGGACTGGTCCGACGAAGGCGGCGCAACGCCCGCCGGCGCGGCCACCAACTCGAACCCTGAGCGGACCTAACAAACCCGACAGCAATAAAGCGACGGCAGTCACAGCGACAGCACTACCGCCGGCAGCACCCACGCCGACCCGTCCGGACCATTGGTTCCGGGCGGGTCGGCCTGTTTCCACGGAACCGGCGAAAGGGTCCAAAGAACCTTGCCGGAGGCGGCACGGAAATTTAGAATGTGGGTGGCTAAGCAGTCAGCCGTTGAATCCTCGGTCCGGAGTGAATTCATGAGTTTCCGACGCCTGGCCCCCGTCCCCCCGGCTTTTGCGGTGCGGCCCCTTGCCCGGCGCCGGCCATGAACGGCTGGAACCTGGACACGGCCGGCTCCACCGGCCACAACGCCGTGACCATCGTTGAAGGATCGTCGTTCTTCATTTCCGCCGGCAACGGGGACCTGGATCCCGGAATGGCCCATGGTGTTTTCTACCAGGACACCAGGATCCTGTCCCGCTGGAACCTGCTGGTGAACAACCACGTGGTGGAAGGGCTCATGGCGGTGAACCCGGAACCGTACCGGGCTGTCTTCACCGGCCGGGCGCCGCAGCCGGACGGAGCCGCCGACCGGCCCATGGTCATTGAGCGGGACCGGCAGGTGGGCGACGGCATCCGCGAGACGCTGACCGTGCGCAACTATTCCAACGCCCCGGCGCCCTGCAGCATCAAACTGGCGGTGGAGGCGGACTTCGCGGACCTCTTCGAGGTCAAGGCCGGCCGGAAGACCCGCCAGCTGCGCCCCTCCCACCGGCCGGAAGGCGACCGGCTGGTCATCAGCGGCCGCCACAACAACAGGCTGCTGGGCGTGACGGTACGCGCGCCGGGGGCAGACGTGAACCGCCACGGCGTGATGTACAAAGTGGTTGTTCCCGCGAAGGGTTCATGGACCGCCACCTTGGTGGTCACACCCAGCTCCGACGGCAGCGAACCCGCTGGCAGGTTCTCCGCCAGCACACCGCAGCACGAATCGGCTCCCGCCCTCCGCCACCGGAGCTGGGGCGCCGCCGCGCCGGTAATCAGCATGGACAACCCCTCGCTCGAAAGGATCCTGCGCCAGAGCCAGCGGGACCTGGGCTCCCTGCGGATCGCGGACCCGGCCCATCCGGACCGCACCGTGGTGGCGGCCGGCGCGCCCTGGTTCATGGCACTCTTCGGCCGCGACTCCCTGCTGACCTCGATGATGGCGCTTCCGGTTGATCCCGCCATCGCGCTCGGCACGCTGCAGACGCTTGCCGACTACCAGGGCCAAAAAATCAATAAGCTCACCGAGGAGGAACCCGGACGGATCCTCCACGAGGTGCGCCTCGGTTCAGGCGCTGCCCTGTCCCTCGGCGGAGACAAGACCTACTACGGAACGGCGGACGCCACCCCGCTGTTCGTCACGCTCCTGGGTGAAATCAGCCGCTGGGGACTGGAACCGCGGGCGGTCCAGGAACTCCTCCCCAACGCGGACCGCGCGCTGGACTGGATCACCAACTACGGCGACCGTGACGGGGACGGTTTTGTGGAATATGAGCGCGCCACCCGGCACGGCCTCCTCAACCAGGGCTGGAAAGACTCCTACGACGGAATCAACTTTGCGGACGGCACCCTCGCCGAACCTCCCATCGCCTTGTGCGAGGTCCAGGGCTATACCTACAGCGCTTACGTGGCCCGTGCCCTGCTTGCCTTGGACGCCGGTGACGGCGCACTTGCCCGCAGCTGGGGTGACCGTGCCGCAGCACTGAAGGAGGAGTTCAACCGCAGGTTCTGGCTGCCAAAGCGCGGGTACTTCGCAGTGGCCCTGGATAAGGACAAACGGCCCGTGGATGCGTGCGCCTCCAACATGGGGCACTGCCTGTGGTCGGGAATCGTCGACGACGAGAAGGCACCCCTCGTGGCGCAACGGCTCATGGAACCGGACATGTTCTCCGGCTGGGGTGTCCGCACCCTGGCTTCGACCATGGGTGCGTTCAATCCCGTGAGCTACCACAACGGCTCCGTGTGGCCGCATGACAACGCCCTGATTGCCGCCGGCTTGATGCGGTACGGCTTCATTGAAGAATCGCAGCGGGTGGCCATGGCACTCTTCGACGCCGCGGAGGCCTTCGGCGGCAGGCTCCCCGAGCTGTTCTGCGGTTTCCCGCGCGAAGCGGGCCGGCCCCCGGTGTCCTACCCGTCGTCGTGCTCTCCGCAGGCCTGGGCAGCGGCCACGCCCATCCACCTCATCCGCGTCCTGCTGCGCTTCGACCCTTCCGCGCCCACCGGGCGGCTTTGGCTGAGCCCCGTGTTTCCGGACGGATTCGGCTACCTGAAGAAGGAACAAGTGCCGCTAGCCGGTTCCCGCCTGACCATCGAGGTTTCGCGTAACGCAGCCCATGTGACGGGGCTGCCGGCGTCGATTGAACTGCATCTGGGGACGCAGGAACCCCTGGCGGACCTCATCCGGGTCCACCATGACCCCGGCCAGAGGGCCGGCTGACATAGGAGGCACTATGCGTATTGGCATCCTGGCACCACCATGGATTCCCGTTCCCCCGCCAAGCTACGGCGGGACGGAATCCGTGGTCCACACCCTGGCGGCGGGGCTCGCAGAGGCAGGGCACGATGTTGTGCTTGCCGCCTCGAGCGACAGCACGTGTCCTGTTCCGAGGGTTCCGGGCCTCTCCGACTCGTCCGAACTCAGCATGGACTCGGGACGGCAGGAGATCCTGCATGTCCTGCGTGCCTATGAATCCATGACGGACGTGGACATCATCCACGACCACACGCTGCTCGGTCCGCTGTGCCAGCGGGAGATGCCTGACATTCCCCGCGCCACGACTTTGCACGGGCCTTTCGACGACGAACTCACGCTGATCTACCGTGCCATGCAACGGGAGACAGCGCTTGTGGCCATCTCGCACCATCAGGCCTCCACGGCCCGCGGGGTAAAGGTGGACGCGGTCATCCACCATGGCGTTGACGTCAGGGTTATCCGGTACAGCCCGTCGCACAACGGCGGAGCGTGCTTCCTGGGACGGATGCATCCGAACAAAGGCCTCCTGCAGGCCATCATGGTGGCGCGCCGGGCGGGCATCCCGTTGCGGATCGGCGCGAAGATGCGGGAGCCGTTTGAGCTGGACTACTTCCACGACGTGATCGAACCCCTCCTGGGCGTGGACGTTGAATACCTCGGCGAGCTGGGGACGGCGGACAAATACCAACTCCTGGGCGAGTCCGTGGCCCTCCTGAACCCGATCCAATGGCCGGAACCGTTCGGAATGGTGATGATTGAGGCCCTCGCCGCCGGCACACCGGTGGTGGCGACCCGCCGGGGGTCCGCTCCGGAAATCATTAACGACGGCGAAACGGGGTTCCTGGCGGACAGCGTCGAGGCTCTCGCGGAGGCACTCCAGGGCGCCGGCTGGCTGCGCCGCAGCGACTGCCGGCGTGCGGCCGAGCAACGCTTCAGTTCCCAGCGGATGGTCCAGGAGTACCTCCGGTTCTACTCCGACCTGCTTGCGGGATCACAGCGGGCTGCCGAGGAACCCGCCGCCGCCGGATTCTGAGCTACCGCCGGTTCTGGGCTACTGCCGGATTCTGAGCTACCGCCGGTTCTGGGCTACTGCCGGATTCTGGGCTACCGCCGCTTCTGAGCCGCATTGCCCGCAGAGGCTGCGCCGGCAGAGGCTGCGCCGATAGAGGCTGTGCCGATGGCTACTGTGGCGTCCAGCTCCGGGTCGCTGGCCAGCCTGGCGGTCAGTCCTGCCCGCCGCATGAGCCCGATAGTCCGGCGCGCCTGCCCCCGGCTCGTCTCGATCAGCACGTGCCCGCCCGGGCCAAGCCAGGCCGGCGCCTCCGCGATGACCCTGCGCTGGATGTCCAGCCCGTCCGGACCGCCGTCCAGCGACATCCGCGGTTCGTGCGTGCGGGCTTCCGGCGGCATGGTTCCGATCGCCGCAGTGGGCACGTAAGGTGCGTTGGCCATCACGACGGCGATGCGGCCCCTCAGCCCGGGCGGCAGCGGTTCGAACAGATCACCCTCGTGGACGTGCCCGCCCACCGGCTCGATGTTGCCTTTGGCGCACAGCACTGCGGCCGGATCCAGATCAGAGGCATGCAGTTCGATTCCGGTCACCCGGGCCGCCAGCGCCACCCCCACGGCTCCGGAACCGCAGCACAGGTCCACGACGACGGCCCTCCCCGCGGTGCGCCGCCCGCCGTCGTGCGTGCCTCCACCGGAAGTCGTGCCTTCGGAGGTCGCGCCTTCGTGCGCGCCTTCGTGCGCGCGGAGCAGCAGCTCCGCCTGCCGGACCAGGAACTCGGTGCGGCGGCGGGGCACAAACACTCCGCTGGCCACGCCGATGCGGAGTCCGCAGAATTCCACCCAGCCGAGGATGTGTTCCAGCGGCAAGCCGGCCGCGCGCCGTCCGATCATAGTTTCCAGTTCCGCAGCCGAGGCGGCGGCGTCCGTCAGCAGTCCGGCCTCCTCCTCGGCGAACACGCAGCCCGCGGCCCTGAGGCGGCGGACGGCGTCTTCCTGAAAGCCGGCCGAACCGGTCAAGCGGGGCCGGAATGAGCGTTCTGGCGGCAAGAGCAGGCTCCCTCAGCTGCGGGTCGGTGGGTTTCATGCTACCCAACGGGAGCGGATACAAAGCAACCTTGGGATTAGCTGGAAAAAGTCGGTGCAAGCGCTTACAGTTGTGACTTGGCTCTCAGATGCCGCACTCCAGCATCATCCTTCACAACAGCACCGTCGCTCTCCGGAAGGTCTCCTTATCGTGTTTTTCCGCAGTCCACACCACAAGAATCCACCCTGCAGGCAGCACGCCAGAGGCGTCGCCGCGGTGGTCGCAGCACTGGTTGCCGCCGCCTCGCTGGCCGCCCCGGCCCATGCGGCGCCGCAGCCGAAAGACCCCGGCGCACCGGCGGCCTCCCACTCGCTCCGGGCGCCGGTGACGGATGAGAACTTCTACTTCGTGATGGCGGACCGCTTCAGCAACGGAAGCACCGCGAACGACGACGGCGGGCTGGGCAGCGACCCGATGGTTTCCGGCTTCGACCCGACGAAGAAGGGCTTCTACAACGGCGGCGACCTCAAAGGCCTGCTCGACAAGATCGACTACATCCAGGGCCTGGGCACCACATCCATCTGGCTGACGCCCAGTTTTAAGAACAAGGCAGTCCAGACGGAGGACAAGTCGGCCGGGTACCACGGGTACTGGGTCACGGACTTCACCCAGATCGACCCGCACCTGGGCACCAACGCCGAGCTGAAAGCACTGATCGACGAGGCGCATGCACGCGGGATGAAGGTCTATTTCGACATCATCACCAACCACACAGCGGACGTGATTGGCTACAAAGACGGCGCGCGCAAGCCATACGTCTCCAAGGACGCCGCGCCCTACAAAACAGCGGCCGGCGAGGTGTTCGACGACCGCGACTACGCCGGAACGGACACGTTTCCGGAAGTGGACCCGCTGAAGTCCTTCCCTTACGAGCCGGTCTTGGAGAAAGGCGAAGAGAGCCTCAAGGTTCCAACCTGGCTCAACAACCCCGCGCTCTATCACAACCGAGGGGACACCACCTTCCAGGGCGAGGACTCCTTCTACGGTGATTTCTTCGGCCTGGACGACCTCTTCACGGAGAACCCGCAAGTCGTGGACGGCATGACGAAGGTCTACGAAGACTGGATCAAGGATTTCGGGGTCGACGGCTTCCGGATCGACACCATGAAGCACGTGAACGACGAGTTCTGGCAAAAGTTCGGGCCCGAGGTTCTTGATTTCGCCAAGGCACAGGGCAAGGACGAGTTCTTTATGTTCGGCGAGGTCTTCGACACCTCCAAGAGCTTCACCTCGCAGTTCACCACCCGCAACAAGATGCAGGCCGTGCTGGACTTCCCGTTCCAGGACGCAGCCCGGAACTTTGCCTCCCGCAGCCAGTCCGCCAGCCAGCTGGAGACGTTCTTCGCCGGGGACGACTGGTACACGGATGCCGACTCCAACGTCTACGAACTCCCCACCTTCCTGGGCAACCACGACATGGGCCGGATCGGCAGCTTCATCGCCGCGGACAACCCTCGCGCGGACGACGCCGAACGCGTTGCCCGCGACCGGCTGGCCCACGAACTGATGTACTTCTCGCGCGGCAACCCGGTGGTGTACTACGGGGACGAGCAGGGCTTCACCGGTCCCGGCGGGGACCAGGATGCGCGCCAGACCCTTTTCGCCAGCCAGGTGCCGGAATACCTGGACGACGACCTGCTGGGCACCGATGCCAGCCACGCGACGGACAATTTTGATACCGGCCACCCGCTCTACAGCAAGATCAGCGAGCTCGCCGCGCTGACCGCCGAGCACCCGGCACTGCGCAACGGCGCCCACCAGAACCGTTATGCCGCCCAGGGCCAGGGAATCTACGCGTTCTCCCGCACCGACGCGAAAGACCAGCGCGAATACGTCGTGGCAGTGAACAACAGCGGGTCCGCGCAGACCGCCGCCGTGCCCACCTACATCGCCAAGCGCAGCTACACGCGAATTTACGGCGGCGCAGGCGACGCGGCTACCGCCGCAGAGGTCAAGACGGCTGACGACGGCAAGCTCACCGTCACCGTTCCGCCGCTGTCCGCAGTGGTGTACGAATCGTCAGGGCGGATCCCCCGCTCCAAGGCGGCTCCCGCCGTCGCCCTTCAGCAGCCGGCCACGGCGGAAGGCGACAACGGCAGGATCCGGGTGGCGGCCGACGTCGACGGTTCCTCGTTCTACGAGGTCACCTTCCAGGCGCGGACCGCGGGCGGAGAATGGGAACCGATCGGAACGGACGATACCGCCCCGTACCAGGTGTTCCACGACGTCACCGGGCTGAACCCCGGCACCGCTGTGGAATACCGGGCTGTTGTCCTCGACAACGGCGGAAACACCTCGCTCAGCGCCGCACGCAGCGGCACCGTACCCGCCCCGGTCCTGGCCATGCAGAAGCCGGCAGAGGGCAGCAGCGTGGACGGCAAGGTGGAAGTCAGTGCCACGGCCAGCCCGGAAAAGGCTGACTATACGGTCAGCTTCGGCCGCAGTGTGGACGGCGGCGAATGGACTCCGATCGGATCGGACAGTTCCTCGCCCGCGTACACGGTCTTCGACGACCTTTCGGCCCTGGGCCTGGCAGACGGAACCAAAGTCCGATACCGGGCCACCATGTCCGTTCCGGGGGCGGAGAACGTGGTGAGCGATATCCGCACCGTGGTGGCCGGGGAGATCCCGCAGCCGGACTCCGTGACCGTGGCGGGCAGCCTGAACTCGGAGATGGGTTGCCCGGGCGACTGGCAGCCTGCGTGCGGAAAGGCCTTTATGAAGCTCGACCCGGCGGACAAGGTCTGGCGCCTCACAGTGCCTAACCTGCCGGCGGGAACGTACGAGTTCAAGGCAGCGCTCAACGGCAAGTGGGACGAGAACTACGGCGCCGGCGGCGCGTTCAACGGCGGCAACATCGTGCTGGAGCACCCGGGCGGTGACGTGACGTTCCGCTACGACCACACCACACACCTGCTGAGCCCGGTCTACGCCTCCCAGCAGCCCGGGGCTGTGGCAGCAGCGGGAAGCATGAACTCCGAGCTCGGCTGCCCGGAGGACTGGATGCCCGCCTGCGACCAGGCGCAGCTGAAACTCGACCCGGCCGACCTTGTGTGGAAGCTGTCCGTGGACCTGGCCGCCGGAAACTACGAGTTCAAGGCAGCCCTGAACCGGTCGTGGGATGTCAGCTACGGCGCCGGCGGCTCGCCCAACGGCGCCAACATCAGCCTGGCGCACAAGGGTGGTCCCCTCACCCTCCGCTACGACCACTTCACGCATGTGATGACCGCCGGGTAGCTGTGCCGCCGGCGAAACGGTAATGGCACAAAGCAGCGCCGCCCTCTCCTGAGGACGGCGCTGCTTTCGGTTGTTACCGCTTGGGGTCGCTGACGCGGCCTGGGCTAGCTGAGCGTCGCGGTGTCGATCACAAAGCGGTACCGGACGTCGGAGGCCAGGACGCGTTCGTAGGCTTCGTTGATCTTCTCGGCCGGAATGACTTCAATCTCGGCACCGAGGTTGTGCTCGGCGCAGAAGTCGAGCATTTCCTGGGTTTCGCGGATGCCGCCGATCATTGAACCGGCGAAGGAGCGGCGGCCGCCGATGAGCGCGAACGCGTTCACCGGGAGCGGTTCCGCCGGAGCACCGACGTTCACCAGCGTGCCGTCAAGGGTCAGCAGCTGCAGGTAGGAGCTGATGTCGATCGAGGCGCTAACGGTGTTGATGATCAGGTCGAAGCTGCCTGCCAGGTCGGCGAAGGTGTTCTCGTCGCTGGTGGCGTAGTAGTGGTCGGCGCCCAGCTTCAGGCCATCTTCCTGCTTCTTGAGTGACTGGGACAGCACGGTGACCTCGGCGCCCATGGCGTGCGCGATCTTGACGGCCATGTGGCCCAGGCCGCCAAGTCCGACGATGGCCACCTTCTTGCCGGGGCCGGCGCCCCAGTGGCGCAGCGGCGAGTAGGTGGTGATGCCGGCGCAGAGCAGCGGCGCGGCGACGTCGAGCTCGATGCCCTCGGGGATCCGGACCACGAAGTCTTCGGTTACCACGACGTGGGTGGAGTAGCCGCCCTGGGTGATGGTTCCGTCGCGGTCCACTGCACCGTAGGTGCCGGTGTTGCCCTTGAGGCAGTACTGTTCCTCGCCCTTCTGGCAGTTGACGCATTCGCGGCAGGAATTCACCATGCAGCCGACGCCGACGCGGTCGCCGACGGTGTGCTTGGTGACTTCAGCGCCCACTTCGGTGACGATTCCGGCGATTTCGTGGCCGGGCGCCAGCGGGTACTGCTGGGGTCCCCAGTCACCGCGGACCGTGTGGATGTCCGAGTGGCAGATGCCGGCAAACTTGATCTCGATCAGCACATCGTGGGGGCCGACGTCGCGGCGTTCGATGGTGGTGGGGATGAGGTCTCCGTCAGCGGACGGTGCGGCGTAAGCGTTAGCGGTAAGCAATGTCTTCTCCAATGTTGGGTGTTCGTTGGATTCGTTGGGTATGAGGTTCGGTGGGTGGGTGAACGTCAGCGTTAGGGGCGGATGAGCACTTTGAGCGCTGTACGGTCGGCCATCGCGCGGTAGCCGGCAGCGACGTCGTCGAGGGCCACAATGTGGTCAAACACCATGCCGGGCTGGATTGTTCCCGAGAGGATGTCCGGCATGAGTTCTTCGATGTAGGCCCGGGCCGGGGCCACGCCGCCGGTCAGGGTGATATTGCGCATCACGGTGCCGAAATTCATGGGCACATCGGTGTACTGGGCAGCTCCCACCCTACCAACGGCACCGCCGTCGCGCACGGCGGCGATGATGTCCGTGGCGCCGAGTTCGCTGCTTAGCCGGCGTGCGCCGTCGTCGGCTGCTCTTCCGGCTGTTGTTCTGCCAGCACTTCCTTGAGCGCCGTGACGGCAGTCATTGCATTGGGCCAGCCGGCGTAGAACGCAAGGTGGGTGAACATCTCCACCAGCTCGTCGGCGGTGACGCCGTTCGCGAGGGCCAGCCGCAGGTGGGACGGCAGCTGGCCGGTGCGGTGGAGCGCCGTCAGCGTAGCAACGGTGATCAGGCTGCGGTCGCGGGGCGAGAGGCCGGGCCGTTCCCAGACATCGCCGAACAGGACATCGTCGGTGAGCTGGACCAGCTTGGGCGCGACGTCGCCGATCAACTGCTGGGCCCGCGAAGGGGTCTCTGTTGCCATGGTGGTGCTCCTTAGGAAGTTTTCGCTGCGTATCCAGCAAACCGTTTTGCAGCTCAGCGCGGAAGGTTCTGTTGATACAGGTACTGGCAGGGCCTCCCTGCAGCCCGGTGAGGCTCCTAGTGTTGATGCAACAAGGGGCCGGCGGACATGTTCACCGGCGACGTCTGGTTCGACGTCATCGCCAAGGGCGAGGCACCCTCGCAGCTGCGCGTGAACATGGTCCGCTTCGCCCCGGGCGCGCACACCGCCTGGCACTCACATGCGAACGGCCAGACCCTGCATGTCACAGAAGGCCGCGGCCTGGTCCAGGCCCGGAAACGGCGTGGGGCGAGCACGTGACGGAGGAGGAATGCGGCGCGAAGTAGCCGGGCTACGCCGAAATAAATTTCACTCATTGGAAAGCCCGACGCCCCGGCGCCTCGTTTGAGGGCATGCTGGTGACCACGCCACGGCGAAGCTCCGGACTGGAAAGAAGGAACCAATGTCCCTCAGCGTTGAGGAAATGAACACACAACTCCCGGTGGCGAACGCGCTGCCCGGCGAGGCTGTCCCCTATTACATGGCGTCCGGCGAGGGCGCCCGGTACGAAATCAACGGGCAGCTTGTCACCGTCATCGCCCGATCCGCGGACACCGGCGGCATCTTCAGTGCCGCCTACGTCTCGGGCGGAATGGGGGCCGAGTCTCCCTTCGTCAGCCACAAGGTGGAGCACAAAACCCTGTACGTCTTCGACGGCATCCTGCACGTGTGGCTGCCCGGCGAGAGCCGCATTCTCACGCCCGGCGACTCCGTGGTCATACCGCCAGGAACTCCGCACGCCTACCGCATGGCCAGCCACTACACACGCTTCCTGAACTGGATGACGCCCGGCGGTGCCGAGGCCTATTACGAACGCGTCGGCACTCCGATCGATTCGCATGTTCCGCCAGTGCATGCCGGCCACAAACGCAGCGCGCAGGAGCAGGCCGAAGTCGGCGCCGAGTTCGGCATCACGTTCCCTGAAGTGGAGCGTGTTGCACCCACCTTCCAGCAGGACGCCGGTCTTCCCTCCACCCAGAGCCCGTACTTCCTCAGCGCGGGCGAAGGCGAACGCCTGGTGAGCTACCAGACCATGTTCACGTACCTCTCAAGGCCTGCGAACACGGGCTCAAACTACTTTGCGGTGCACACCAAGGGAGCCAAGTCGCCCTACATTCCGCTGCACTTCCACTCGGAACATACCGAGAACTTCCTGTGCACCGAGGGCCGGATGTGGCTCTACGCCAACGGCCGCGAGATGCTCCTGACCAAGGGCGACTTCGTGCACGCGCCGGCCGGGACCGTCCACTCCTTCGCGTTCGACTCGCACCACACCCAGATGGTGGGTTTCCTGACGCCGTCGGTCTTCAACGGCTTCTTTGAGTACTTCAACAAGCCCACGGACGATTACATGTACACCGAAGGCGGCACGCCGTACATGGACATGGAAGGCTTCGGCCGCGCCCAGGCAGAGATGGACCTGACCGTCGTCGGCCCCCCGCCGCAGCGTCGGGCTGCCCTGGACATCTGAGAAGGACCAACAAACACCTATGGCCCGGACTTCCGAAAGGAAGTCCGGGCCATTTCTGGTTTCCGGGAGTCATCGATTGCTCCGTGGGCGCCCTTTTCACCCCGGAAAACGGCTGTTACGGAGCAATCGACGGGAAGTGGCGCACGAGTTCGCGGCCATAGTCGTTGCCATTGGGCGTACGCAGGACCGTATGCATGTGGAACGGTGCCGGCTCTTCGTTGCTGAGGAAGACCCCCGTGTGGTGGTCCAGTTCCATCACCACCACCGGGCTCTGCAGCCGGAAGTAGAAGGCCGCCTGCCCCTCCCAGCCGCCGATCCAGCTGAACCAGCTCTCGCCGTAGCGCGCCTGGATCTCCCTGCGCCGCGCAGCCCTGGGTCCGTCCGGCAGGTAGGCGATGAAATCCTCCACCACCTCCTCCAGCACGGCCAGCGCTTCAGGCGGCATCGAGCTGACCGGGATGCCCTCGTAAGGAATCACCCGGTTGTCCTGGAAGCAGCCGCCCAGGTGCCGTTCATCCCCCGGGTGGATGCGCCCCTCGGGCATGGCCGGGTCCACCATGGCGGCGTACACGGTCGCCTCCTTTCGGAGCCCCTCGGGCAGCGCACCCATCAGTTGCCGGGCCAGCGCGATGCGTTCCTTGAAGACCTTGACGCCCCGGTGCGGGCCGGCGTCGATCACGTCCGGTTCCGCGCCGAGGAACACCGGCGAAATCACCAGTTGCGTGCCCGCGACCAAACAGTTGAGCGCCACGTGATGGCCGAAGAGCTGCCAGCCCCACGGTTCCGTCTCCGAAGGCTCACCGAACAAGGCGAAGTTGTAACTGAACTCGTTCATCAGCAGCGGAAGCTCCACCAGTTCACCCAGGAATCCGTTGATCCGCATGAGGTTCCTGGCCAGTTCGAAGCCGGCCGGGCTCAGGCTCGCCTCCACCACGGCCAGCGCGGCATCGCGGACCGGCGGATCCAGCTCATCAAGGCGCAGTCCGGTGTCGTGCTGCATGAACTCCGGATTCGCCCAGCTCTTCCACTCGTGGGCGTCCACGGCGTAAGTCAACCGGGTCACCTGCTCCCGTGTGGCCACCTCCAGCAGCTTCCGGCCGGCGGCAACCATCGACGCCGTGGGCGCTTCTTCGCCGTCCCGTGCGGGTGCCAGCGGATAGAGCCCCGGGCGGAGGACGCCGTCGTTCGTTATGCCGCTAAAGGGTTCCGGGTAGAGCGCGTCCCAGCCTTCGATCATGGGCCCGGCAAAGGAATCGGTCTTGGCGGCCTCGGCGTAGTCCCGGGCGGCCAGGCCGCGGATCCCGGCCACCCGCGGATGGTCCGGGGCGAAGAGAAAATCACGGAATGACGGCGCTGACACGGGAGCCCCTTTCGTTGACGTGTGAGGGGTTGGACGGAGAAGGGACGGGCTGCGAGGAGTTGTGCCCCAAAGAGTGCCGGGACGCTGCGCTCCAGCCGGCGGCAACGGCAAGCGCTGCCGCGGCCGCCTCTGCGGAAGTACCCCGCCAGGCCACGTGCTGGTCCGGGCGGACCAGCACCGCGTCGGCTCCCCACAGGTCAGCCATGGGCGTCCCGTCATCGGAAGGCCCGACGGCGGTGATGGTCACCGGGATGCCCCGCCCGGCTGCAGCTTGGACCACCGGCGCAAAAGCCTGGGCTTCCGGCACCCGGCCCAGCGCAGCGGCGTCGGCCAGGAGGGTGAACCCTGCCCCCAGCAGACTGTAGACGGACGTGGAGTCGTCCAGCCATGCATGCGGCAGCAGGGCCCCCGGGCTGGCCGAAGCGACGTACCGGATGGGGTCCTCAGCGGGAACCGGGGACCCGTCCGGCACCACCAGGTGCGAATCCGCGTAGGCGTAGCCAAGCACCAGTCCCAGCGAATCGAACTCGCTCTGCTTGACCGCGAGCGCCTCGTACGCCGCCTGCCTCGCCCGCACGCCGTCGCTGCCGGCACTGCGCAGTGCCGGATCCGCGAAATGGTAGGCGAGCGCCTCGCCGTTGGTGGCGGCGTCGCGGATGGTCCGCGCCGCCACCGGACGGCGTTCCAGCCCGTAACTGGCCAGGAGTTCCGGCCCGCCCCAGCCGGCCACGCTGGCCGCGATCTTCCACGCAAGGTTCGCGGCATCGCCGATGCACGTGTTGAAGCCGTGCCCGCCCCACGGAGGATTCAGGTGCGCCGCGTCACCCACCAGGAACACGCCGTCACGGCCGTAGCCGGGGGCAAGAAGCATGCGGGCGGTCCAGGGATCCGTGGCCACCACGTCAACGTCCACCTCTGCGCCCACCAGTTCGCGGACCATGGCGACGGCGGCATCATCCGCAAGCGCGCCCGCAGCGTCCGCGTCCACGCCCTGCACGATGGCCCACCACGTATCGGCGAGGTCCATCCGGCCCACCATCCCGGCGGTTTCCCCGCCCACCACCCAGTACTGGACGGCAGGTTGCAGCGCGATCGCGGAACCAAGGTCCTTCGAACGGAACATGATGCTGATGTTGGACAGCTCCGCGGAGCCGCCTTCCAGGCGGATGCCCAGGCTGCGGCGCACGGCGGAGGAACCGCCGTCGGCCCCGGCCACGTAGTCGGCGGTGATGGTGCGGGTCCGTCCGGTACTGTCCGCCACCACGACGGCGGTCCGGCTTCCGGTGGCGGCGGTCCGGCTTCCGGTAGTGGCGGTTCCCGAAGGAACCGCACCGGAGTGAACACTGACGTCCTGCACGTGCCACCCGGTCAGCAAGGTGACCAACGGGGCCTCGGCCGCGGCAGCTCGGAGGACCTCCTCCAGGACAGGCTGCGGGACCTGCTGGCCGGATTCAGGCTGCGGCCCGTAGCGGCCCGGCACCAGCTGGAACGCATGCCGGAACGTCCGGAGTTCATGGGCGGAAGGGCCGGTAAGGCCGGTGCAGAAGGTCACGTCCTGGGCGTAGTCCACGGGAAGCGGGGCCGCGGCGCGGAGTGCGTCCGCCAACCCCAGCCGGCGGAGGTGGGTCATGGTGCGCGCGTTGGTGGTCTTGGCCCGGGGCCGGGCCGGATCCACGGTGGTCCGTGGCTCAACCACCGTGCTCGGGATGCCGCGGGATGCGAGGTCCAGGGCGAGGAAGAGCCCGCTGGGGCCGCCGCCGGAGATCAGGACCTGCACCTCCTCCGGCACCTCGTCGGGAGAGGCGGATTGCAGCGTGACCATCAGGCACGGCCACGGAGTGAGATGTCGCCAACGGGGGTGGTGAGCGTGCCGAGGCGGTCGATTTCGACTTCAACGGTGTCGCCCGGCTGCAGCAGCCACTGCGGTGTGCGGGCGTACCCCACGCCCTCCGGGGTTCCGGTGGCGATCACATCGCCGGGGTGGAGCGTGAGGGTCTGGCTGATCAGCGAGATGATGGCCGGCACGGAGAAGATCATGTCCCGCGTGTTGCCGCTCTGGACCTCGGTGCCGTTCACCCGCGTGCGGACCTGGAGGCCGTCACGGAGATCGCCCACGTCGTCCCGGCTGACCAGCGGGCCGAGTGGCCCGGTGAAGTCGCCGTTCTTACCCAGGGTCCACTGCGTAGTGAGCTTCTGCGCCCGGCGGGCGGTGAGGTCATTGAATGTGGAATAGCCGAACACCGCCCCGGCCGCCTCGGCCTCGTCCGCGGATTCCACGCGTCGGCCGATGTACGCCGCCACTTCGCCTTCCCAGTCCAGTCCCGCTTCGCCGGACGGCACGGGCACCGGCACATTCCCCACTGACAGGGAAGCCGTCCAGCGGCCGAACAGCGTGGGATACGGAGGGAGCTCCTGGTCCTTGTAGCTGCCTTCCGCGGCGTGGGCTTTGTAGTTGAGGCCCACGCAGATGACGCGGGCCGATGCGGGCACCAGGGGCAATTCCGTGGTGCTGCCTCGCTCAAGCCAGCCGCCGCCGTCGGGCTGTGAGGTACCGGACGTCAGGGAGACAGACTTGTCTTGCCAGCCGGCGGCGTCCGCCCAGAACTCGCCCACGGGTGCCAGCGGGAAAACGCGGGAGTCCGCCAGGACCGCTGCCCAGGGTTCGCCGCGGTGGTTGATGCCGATGTACTGCATGTGGAGCCTTTCAGGTCTAGCCCGGGCACCGGGAATGCCGGTCAGGCTGGGTTCAAATTCAAGAGGTTCAAAATCAGGGGGTGAAAAATCAGGAGGTGGCTGGTCACCAGGTGCCGGGTCAGGTGATCCGGGCATGCCTGCGGAAGAAATCGATGGTGGCGTCCAGGACCTTCTGCGCCGCTGCCGGGCTTTTGTCCGGCAGCAGCCACATGTGGTCGGCACCTTCGATGAGGAGAAGTTCGACGTCGGCACCGGCGGTTTCCAGCGCCGCGGCAAACGTGGTGGCCTGGGCCGGCGGGACGAACCGGTCCGCCGTGCCGTGGGCCAGGAAGAACGGTGGCGCTTGGCCGCCCGCATAGCTCAGCGGGCTCGCCGCGGCTGCCCTGTCCGGGGCATCAGCGGGCTGGGCTCCGAGGAGGAGCGCTTCGCGGGAACCGGGGTCGTCGGCCGTTGCCACGGCATCCGGCAGGGCCTGGCTGCCCATCCGGACAAGGTCTGTTGGCGCGTACCAGGCCGCGACGGCGGCGACTGCGTTCGCACCGGACGCCACGGTGCCGGACCCGTCACTGCCGGGCACGTGAGCGCCGAGGCCCACCAGGCAGGCCAGGTGCCCGCCTGCCGAATCGCCCCAGGTAAAAATCCTGCCCGGGTCAACGTTGTACTCGGCCGCGTGGGTCCGGAGCCACGCGACCGCCGCTGTGGCATCCTCGAGCTGGGCCGGAAAGACGGCCTGCGAGGACAGCCGGTAGTCCGCCGAAACCACTACGAACCCGGCAGCAGCGAGGCGCTCGAAAGGCGTCAGCGCAAAGGCGTCGGTCACCGGGCCCAGGGAGGAACGCTCCCCCATGCGCCAGCCGCCGCCGTGGAAATGCACAACCGCCGGCACCGGACCTTGGGAGGTTCCCTCCGCCGGCAGGTAGAGGTCCAGCAGCAACGGCACTCCGCCGGGACGTGAAAACTCGATCCCCTTCAGGACTTGTCCTGCAGTCATCAATGACTCCATCCGTTGCCATGGCCGGAATCAGGATCGATCCGGCGTCTTCTTCCCTAAGCCTGCTGGACGGAAGCCCCGGCGGAAACGGGAATTTCCAATCATTGAAATGGCTTCGCCGACGCCACTTCACCGGCCAGGAACTGCAGGCCGCGCTGCACAATGCGCAGTCCGGCCGAGTGGTTGAGGAAGCCGTGCGTGGCGCCCGGTTCCATGCGCGCCTCCACGGCGATCCCGGCCGCCCGGAGACCGTCCACGAACAGCTCGCCGGAATGACGCAGGTCATCGTATTCGCACACCAGGACGGCAGCCGGCGGCAGGCCGGCAGGGTCCGCGTAGCCGGGCATGGCGTAGGAAGACGCCATCAGGAGGGGACCTCCGATGTAGTTCTCCACCATGGCGCGGCAATCGTCCGCCGTGAAGCGGAGGATACGCGGAAGACCGGCGATGCCCTCCGCCCGAAGGTCCCCTGACCCCGGATCTCCCGGCTCCGGCAGGTCCGGCGGCACCGGCAGCTCCGCATG
The DNA here is from genome assembly GCF_039907775.1 of Arthrobacter sp. CC3. Classification (NCBI taxonomy): domain Bacteria; kingdom Bacillati; phylum Actinomycetota; class Actinomycetes; order Micrococcales; family Micrococcaceae; genus Arthrobacter; species Arthrobacter sp. CC3. Next base: position 237,914 of record NZ_JARCCY010000003.1, on the reverse strand, counting down.
CAGGAACGGGTAGGCGAGCACCAGCTTCGCGGGCAGCTGGCGGCCCGCATCCTTCAGAAACAGGGCAGCACCGACCGCCAGGTTGCCACCGGCACTGGCTCCGCCCAGGCAGAGGGTCCTGGCGTCAGCCCCCAGCTCTGCGGCGTGCTCCACGGCCCACAACCAGGCTGCCAGGACATCCTCGTGCGGCACCGGAAAATGCACCCCGCCGCGTGCCAGCCGATAGCCCACGGACAGCACCACCCCGCCGGTCCTGTCGGCCACCTCCCGTGCCAGCTGGTCCGCTTCCCGCATGTCCAGGCCGCCGCCGGCAAAACCGCCGCCGTGAACCCACACGAGGGCCGGGAGCCCGTCTCCTGCAGCGGCCGGGCTGTCCCCGGAAGTGTCCGGGGCGCCGACGTAAATACGCACCGGCACAGGGCCGTTGGGGCCCGGCACGTCCACGGTCCGGACTGCGACCTCCGGCGCCGCATACGCGGCCGTTCCGGCGCTGAAGGCCTCCAGCCGCTCCAGGCCGGAGGGATCTGCCAGGAGCTCGGCGAAGGACCCTGCACCGGCCACGTGGTGCATGAGGCCCGCCAGCTCCGGATCCAGTGTCATGGCTGCGCCGCGAGCTCAGGTGCCCTGACAGCGCGGTCGGGCATCACAGTGCAGCTGAACGAGTGCGTCCCCGAACCCACCTCGTGCGCTGTCGCGTCCATGTCCGGCAGCACCACCGTTGCGGTGCAGCCCGCCGGCACGGTCACCTGCAGCGTGAAGTCCGCACCGGCCAGGTCCCAGCTGGCCTCGGCCGTCCCGTACGGCGTTTCGTGACTGGCCCGTGCCCATCCCAGCCCGCCGCCGGGCCGGGGCCGGACCAGCAGTTTCCGGTAGCCGGGTCCGGCCGGAGCCAGTCCCGCCAGGCTGCGGTGCATCCAGTCGGCCACGGCACCCAGGGCGTAGTGGTTGAAGGACGTCATTTCGCCCTCGTTGATGCTGCCGTCCGGAAGCATGGAGTCCCACCGCTCCCAGATGGTGGTGGCACCCATGGTCACCGGGTAAAGCCACGAAGGGCATTCCGTCTGGAGCAGGAGCCGGTAGGCGGCCGTCGAGTAGCCGTGGTCGGTCAGTGCGTCGCAGACCAGCGGGGTCCCTACGAAACCCGTGGCAATCCGGTAGCCGTCGGCTTCCACCGCGCCGGCCAGCCCCGCGGCCGCGGCCGCCCGTTCCCCGCCTTCCAGCAGTCCGAAGCTCAGCGCGACGGCGTAGGCCGTCTGCGTGGGCGGCATCAGGAGCCCGTCACCGGATATATAACGCCTACGGAATACATCGGCGGCCCGCTGCGAGAGCCCATCCAGGGTGGAGGAGTCCTCCCCCAGCAGCCGCGCGGCCTCGCCGGCCACCCGCGCCGAGTACGCCAGGTAGGCCTGCGCCACCAGCTGCCACGGCGTCCGGGCAGCGCCGGGATCGTTGGGCGGCGCTGCCGGGTCCAGCCAGTCGCCGAACTGGAAACCCTGTTCGAATTGCAATTCCGGTCCGGCAGCCTCGGCAGCTGCGTCCAGCCACGCGATCATTCCCGGCAGCTGCCGTCGCAGGAACTCCAGGTCACCGGTGCGCTGGTACAGCACCCAGGGGACCAGCACTGCGGCGTCACCCCACGCGGCCATCACCGGGCGGACAGGGAACGGCGGCTTGTCGAACGTCACTTCGGGGACCACCAGCGGCGGAGGCCCGTCGGTTCCCTGCTCCGCCGCCAGGTCTTTCAGCCAGGAGGCGGTGAAGCCGGGGATCCGGTAGAGGAAGGATGCCGTTGCCGCGAAGATCTGGAAGTCGCCGGTCCAGCCGAGCCGCTCGTTGCGCTGCGGGCAGTCCGTTGGCACATCGACGAAGTTGCCGCGCATGCCCCACACCACGTTGGAATGCAGCTGGTTCAGCATGGGGTCGGAACATTCGAAGGAACCGGTCCGCGCCAGGTCTGAGTGGACCACGACGGCGGTGAACGCGTCCGGGTCCAGGTCACCGGGCCAGCCGGTCACCTCCGCGTAGCGGAAGCCGTGGATGGTGAACTCAGGTTCCCAGATTTCCTCACGGCCGCCGCGCAGGATGTACCGGTCGGTCTGCCTGGCCACCCGCAGCGGCCTGGTGCCGAGTTCTCCGTGTTCCAGGACCTCGGCGTGGCGCAGCACCACCTCCGCGCCGGCCTCTCCGCTGACCCGGAGGCGTACATGTCCCACCAGGTTCTGGCCGAAGTCCAAAATGGTCTTCCCGGACGGTGTGGCCAGCACTGCGGCCACGGGCAGTTCTTCTGTGGCGCGCACCGGCGGACCGTCCGGCGCCACCAGCACCGACGCATCGAAGTCCTCTACGGCCACCGGGCCGAGGGCGGCGTCTTCGGCACCTGCCCAGCCGCCATCTTCCAGCCGGGCATCATACGTTTCGCCGTTGTAGAGATCGGAGCCGAGCACCGGGCTCCTGCCAGCCAACCAGGAACTGTCGGTTCCGATGATCGTGATGTTGCCGCCGTCGTCGGCGATTTCCAACTGCGCGATCGCCGCCGTGCGGTCGCCGTAGGTGTTGCGCTTGTCCTGGAAGCCCAGGTTGCCGCGCCACCAGCCGTCGGCAAGTTCAAGTCCGATGACGTTGGTGCCGGGCCGCAGGTAGTCGGTGACGTCGTGGGACTGGTAGCGGAGCCGGTGGTGGTAGCTGGTCCAGCCCGGCGCCAGTCGCTCGCGGCCGACGCGCCGGCCGTTGATCGAGGCCACGTAGACACCGTGGGCGCTGGCGTAGAGGCGTGCGGAGGCCACGGAGCCCGTGACTTCGAACGTGCGGCTCAGCCGGGAGGCGGGCTCGGTGTCTTCGCTGGCTTCATCCCGGGCCGGCCGGATCATGGCGGCCTGCCAGTCTTCCGGGTTCAGGAGCCCGGCTTCGACATAGGTGACGGGACCCCACTCGGAGGGACCGCCGTCGTCGTTGCCCCACACACGGACCCGGACCGCGACGCGCTGGCGGCTGGTCAGCGCGGGTGCCGGCCACGGCTGCAGGAGCTGTCCCACGGATTCGGTCCGGCCGTAGCTGACCAAGCGGGTTTCATCAGCGCCCAGCTCGAGTTCGTAGGCGCACTGGAACCAGCCCGGTGTTTCGGAGGTGACCCGCCAGGAGAGCCGCGGCTGCTCCTCGCCGATACCGAAGGGCTCTTCGTGGTGTTCGAAGCGGAGGGCGGAAGGTCGGAATGGTTGAGTCAACGTCGGCTCGATTCGTTACGAAGGGGAAGTTTCGGGGCTTCCCCAAGCGTCCCGGGAACGGCCTTGCGCCCGCTAGCGGAGTTTCATTGACTGAAAACTGCGTCCGTGGACCCCTGGAATCCGGCGACGCGGAACCGTCAGCTCAGGCAGAGGCAAAACGGGTGGCCGGCAGGGTCCAGGAAGACGCGGAAGGTGGTGCCGGGCTGTGTCTCAGCCTTGGTGGCGCCCAAGCTGATGGCCTCTTTTTCGCCGTCGTCCAGGTCCTCCACCACCATGTCCATGTGCATCTGCTGCGGGTGGGCCTGGCCAGGCCACTCGGGCGCCTGGTAGCCGTCCACCTGCTGGAAGGCAATGCAGTTGCTGCCGTCGTCGGGCCGGATCTCCACCCAGCCATCGTCGACCCTCTCGTTCCAGCCGAGCAGGGCACCGTAAAAGCCCGCGAGGGCTTTCGGATCGGGGCAGTCGATGACAAAGCTTGGGAAGCGTGCGATAGCCATAGCGGCATGCTACCGGCCCGCCGTCGGGCCTGTCCTTAAAGCTCGCTGACGAAAAAATCCACTGCGGTGCTGAGGATTCCGTCCAGCTGGTCTTCGGCGAAGAAGAAACAGTGGTCGCCGCCTTCGACGGTGACCAGCTCGTTGCGGACACCGGCATCCGTCAGCGCCGCGGCCAGCAGTTCGCTCTGGGCCAGCGGGACCAGGCCGTCGCTGTCGCCGTGGATGAGCAGGAACGGCGCCGCGCCGGCAGTGACGTAGCCCAGCGGGCTGGCCGCCGTTAGCAAGGCAGGATCGGCGCTGCCGCCCACCAGCATGGGGCCGGGTTCCATGGTCATCCCCGGTGGCACTGCAGCCACGAGCGGGCCGGACATGAGCCCGGCGGGCGTGTCCATGGGCGGCATGTCCGGCAGCGAGGACACACCGTAGAAGTCGACGACGGCGCTGACGCTGCTGGAGTGCCCCTGCACACCAATCCCTCCCTCGAGTTCCCCGCGGGCCCCGGTGACCCCGAGCAGTGCAGCGAGGTGCCCGCCGGCCGACTCGCCCCAGGCGCCGATGCGGTCCGCGTCGATGCCCAGGACGTCGGCGTGGCCGCGCAGGTAGCGGACCGCGGCTTTGAGGTCGTGCAGCTGCGCCGGGAAGGGCGCTTCCAGTGCATGGCGGTAGTCAACGGTGGCGCAGGCGATGCCGGCCTCGTTGAGCAGCTTGAAGACCGAATCCGGGGCGAACGTGGGCGGCAGTTGGCGGCGGTCACCAAGCTGGAACGCGCCGCCGTGGATCCACACCACCACGGGGACGGGTCCGGCGGTTTCGCGCGGCAGCCAGATGTCCATTGCCAGGCGCCGGAAGCCGACCGCGATCGCGTAGCTGACCTCGCGGTGCACTCGGGAGTGCCCAGAGACATCCTCGGGTGTGCCCGGCGGCCCGAAGGCGGGAAACGGCGGCGGCGCTGGCATCCGTCGCAGGGATTCAGTGGTGACTGTTTCAGGGGTCATCGTGCGCTCCTTGCGAGATCGGGGGCCGCCAGTGCGGCGGCAAAGGAATGAGTTCCGGGCCCGACGGCGGCAATCGGCCCACCGGGCAGGCGGATGTCCGCTGTGGTTCCGGAGGGGACGGCGGCCGTCAGCGTCAGCACGCCGTCGTCGATGGCCCAGTCCACCTCGATGAGGCCCTGCGGGCCCCGGTGCGACGTGCTGGAGGACGTCAGTCCGGCGCCCGGCCGGGGTTCGATGATGATCCGCTGCCAGCCCGCACTCCCCGGCGCCTGGCGCAGCCCGGCGGTGTAGCGGTGCAGGAACGAGACTACGGCACCCTTGCTGTAGTGGTTGAGCGAGCCCGTGGCACTGCCATCGGCACCGATGCCGTTCCAGTCCTCCCACATGGTGGTGGCGCCGCGGCCCACCATCACCAGCCAGGAGGGCTCAGAGTCCTGCATCAGGAGCTCATAGGCGAGTCCGAGGTGGCCGTTGTCGGCAAGTGTTGGAAGCAGGTACGGCGTGGCCAGGAAGCCGGTGCCCAGATGGGTGCCCGCCGCCCTGACCAGGCCCGCCAGCTGATCCGCGACGGCAGGACGGGCGGTGTCCGGCACGAGGTCGAAGGCGAGCGCCCGCACGCAGTTGGCCTGCGTGCCGCCGCGCACCGTTTGCCCGGATACGGTTCCGTCAGCCTGCAGGTATTCCCGCTGCCACGCGCGGCGGACGTTCTCGGAGAGGTCCCCAAGTTCGCCAGCCTCGGCGGTTCTGCCTAGGACGGCGGCAATCCGGGCCATGATGGCAGAGGAGTGCCGGTAGTAGGCGGTGGCCACGATGCCGTTGTCCGCGGACCGGGAGGCGAAGAGGTCCGGCGCCGGCCCGCCCGGTTCCATCCATTCGCCGAAATGGAAGCCGGTGTCCCAGAGGTACTGCTCATGCTCTTCGGGGGCGGGGCGGCCGGCTGCCCTGGCCGGGTGCCGGTTCCCCTGTGCGGTGCTTCGGATGAAGCCCAGCCACCGGTTCATCGCGTCCCAGTTCTCTTCGAGTATGCCGGTGTCCCCCGTGGCGAGATAAAGCTCCCAGGGCACCGTGACGATCGCGTCTCCCCACCCCGCGGACCCGTTGGTGAAGGCCATGAATTCGGCGCCGGTGACGGCGGGTCCGGGCGACGGCGAGATGTTGGCGATCACGCCGTTGTCCCACTGGTCGGCACGGACATCGTTGAGCCACTTCCGCGAAAAGCCCGCCACGTCGTAGAGGTACGCGGCGGTGGGCACAAAGAGCTGCCAGTCGCCGGTCCAGCCGGCCTTCTCGCGCTGCGGGCAGTCGGTCGGGACCTCGCAGGCGTTGTCCCGGAAGCTCCAGTCCACAATCTCGTGGAGCCTATTCAGCCTGCGGTCACTGCAGCTGAAGGTGCCCAGCCGTTCCAGGTCGGTCTGCACCATGCAGCCGGTGATGTCCCCGGGCTGCAGCGTTTCGGCCAGGCCGCGGACGGAGACGAACTGGAACCCGTGGGCGGTATGGCGCGGCTCGAAGACCTCACCAGGAGTGCCTCCGGACACCACCGAATCCACCTGCCCGGCACCGAGGAACTGGCCGGGGTTCTTGAAATCGATGGGGCGGAGGTGGTCCTGGGTGACATCGCCGGCCGCGTCCAGGGCCTCGCCGTGCACCAGGGTCACTTCGGTGCCGGCTGCGCCCAGCCGGCTGAGCCGGACCCAGCCGTTGATGTTCTGCCCCAGGTCCACGATCTGATTGCCGTTGGCCAGGCGGGAGATGGACACCGGTTCAAGTTCCGCCACAATCCGGGTGGGCGGTGCCACCGGACCGGTGAGGGTGGCGAAGCTGCCTTCGCGCAGCACGGCGGGCCGGGTGGCCTTACCGTCAACAGCTGCCGCCCGGAAGTCCACTCGCTGGCCTTCCATCAGGTCAGCGGAGAGGATCTCCGTGGCGGAAACAAGCCACGATCCGTCGGTGCCGATGACCGTCCGCCCGTCACCGGACCCAAGTTCCAACTGCGCCAGGAAAGCAGTCTGCGTTCCGTACATGTCGGCGTCGCGAGTGAACCCGAAGGACCCGCGGAACCAGCCATCCGTGAGGACCGCCCGCACGGTGTTGCGTCCGGACCGCAGCAGCGGGGCGATGTCAAAAGCTTGGACCTGCAAGGTGCTGTGGTAGCTCGTGGAGCCGGGGGTGAGCTGCTGGTCCCCCACCCGCTGCCCGTTGATGAAGAGCTCGTAGATGCCGTGCGCCGTGGCGTAGGCCCGCGCAAAATCCGGCACGGCGTCAACGGTGAAGTCCCGGTGCAGGGCGTAGCCAGGGCGCTCACCGGCCGGAGGGACGGTGGTTTCGTCGGGCCCGATCCACCGGGCGCTCCAGTCGTCCGGATGCAGGAGGCCCAGCTCCACGGCCATCGGCTCGGCCCAGCCGGACTGCACCTCGGTGCCGTCAGCGGCCACGTTCCAGGTCCGGACTTTCCAGTCGAAGCGGTCGCGGGAGCCAAGGTCCAGCCCGCGGTAGGGCACGAAGCTGTGCACCTCCGAGTCCACGCGGCCCGTGTCCCAGCCGTTGCTCGTGCTGAGCTGGTAGGCCGTCTGCCGGACGGTGCCGTGCGGCGGCGTCCAGCTGAACCGCGGGGCGGTGTTGGTGATGCCGACGGCCTGGCGCAGGTTTTCGGTCCGAAGGCGGGTGGGCTGAGCGGATGCGTGATGGTCAGGCAACGGTGCCCCTTTCAGGCGTAGTGGCAGGCGACGTCGGAGGCCCCGACGCGGCGCAGCGCGGGCCGTTCGGAGGCACACAATTCCGTGGCCAGCGGGCAGCGCTGGCTGAAGGGGCAGCCGCCCGGCGTGGCCGCGACAGCGGCGGCAGTGCGAACCCCCAGGGCTTCGCGGACAGCGCGCCGTTGGGCCTGTTCCGCGGGCCTCGGTACGGGGGAAGCCGCCACGAGGGCCTGCGTGAACGGGTGTTGGGGTGCCTCCGTCACGGCTGCCGCCGGTCCGCTTTCCATGACCTGGCCGCGGTAGAGGACCACCACCCGCTGGGCGAGGAACTGGACCACCGAAATGTCGTGGGCGATGAACAGGTAGCTGAGGCCGCGTTCGTCACGGAGGTCGGCCAGCAGGTTGAGCACCTGGGCCTGGGTGGAAAGGTCCAGGGCGCTGACCGCCTCGTCGCAGACCACCAGTTGGGGGTCGCAGATCAGGGCGCGCGCCACCGCAATGCGCTGGCGCTGGCCGCCGGAGAACTGGCTGGGATAGCGGTCCACAGCTTCGCGGGGCAGGCCCACGCGTTCCAGCATGGCTTCGGCCTTGTCCCGGGCTTCAAGGGCAGTGGCTCCGCGGAGTCGCAGCGGTTCGGCAAGCGAAGCACCAATGGTCTGGCGCGGATTCAGCGAGGAATTGGGGTCCTGGAAGACGGCCCGGAGTTCTCCGCCCAGGGCGCGGCGCTCTGCAGCTCCGGCGCGGGTGATGTCCTTGCCCTGGAAGGTGATGGTGCCGCCGGCGCTCTTCTGGAGGCCCAGAATGGCTTTGCCGATGGTGGACTTTCCGGAACCTGACTCCCCCACCAGGCCCACGGTCTCGCCGGGGAGGATGCTGAAACTCACCCCGTCCACCGCTGCCGGCACCGCCGCAGCTTTCCGCCCGCGGCCGTAGCGGACCACCAGGTCCTTGACTTCCAGCATGGGCTGCTCCGGCGCAACCGCCGCTGTGTCCTGCCGTTCTGCCGTCTCGATGCTCATGCCAGGTCCTTTTCAACGATTTTCAGTACTCGGTGCGTGGGCACTTCGGTGGCAAGCCACTCGAGGCCTTCCACGGCCAGTTCGTCGGCTTTGACGCAGCGGACCAGCCCGTCCTCCGAGCCGGAGGCCAGCAGCGGCACCGGGGTGGCACAGGCCGATCCGGCGAACTGGCAGCGGGCCGCAAAGCGGCAGCCGGCGGGCCAGTCCTTGGGCTGCGGCACCTGGCCGCTGATGGTGGCCAGCCGGTCAGGCATGTCAGCCGCGGAGTTGGCATGCGGGTCCGCGGCAAGAAGCGCCAGCGTGTAGGGGTGGCGGGGGTTGTCCAGGATGTTGGCGGTCCGGCCGCTTTCCACCACCTGGCCCGCGTACATGACGGCGACGTTGTCGCAGATGTCCGCCACGACGCCGAGGTCGTGCGTCACCATCACCACCGACATGCCGGTGTCCTTCACCAGCGAGCGGAGCAGGGACAGGATTTCCGCCTGGACCGTGACGTCCAGCGCGGTGGTGGGCTCATCGGCCACCAGCAGCCGGGGCCGTCCGGAGAGGGCCAGGGCGATGGCCACGCGCTGGGCCATGCCGCCGCTGATCTGGTGCGGGTAGGTCTTGAGGATGCGTTCGGCGTCCACGATGCCCACCTGTTCAAGCAGGCCGAGGGCTTCCTTCCGGGCGTCCGACTTGCCGATTTTCCGGAGCCGACGGATGGCGGAAGTGAGCTGGTAGCCCACCGTGAACATGGGGTCCAGGGCCCGCATGGGTTCCTGCGAGATCAGGGCGATCTCACGGCCTCGGATGGCTTCCATCTCGCGGTCGGTGGCGGCGGCCAGGTTCTTGCCGTTCCACAGAATCTCCCCGCCGGCCGCGGCCACCCCGGAGGGGAGCAGACCAAGCAGCGACAGCGCCGTCATGGTCTTGCCGCACCCTGACTCCCCCACGAGCCCCAGCACGGTTCCCTGCTCGACGTCGAACGAGACGTCCGTGACCAGGCGGGGACCGCCGTCGACCCCTACCGAGAGTCCGCGGACGCTGAGGTGGCCGTTCGCGGGTGCGGCGTCAGAGTCGGCTGCCGTTGCGGCCACGGCCAGGGCTGAAACAGCCTTGACCCGCTGCCGGCGTGCCGCCGCTGACGGCAGGTGGGAGGCGGTGGCGTTGGGCGCCTTGCCCAGGGCGCTGCCGATGGCGTTGGCGGCCAGGACGGTCAGCGCGAGCACGGCGCCGGTGGGGACCATCAGCCACGGGGCGTCGTAAACGTGCTGCGATGCGCCCTGGATCATGCCGCCCCAGCTGGGCTGCGGGATGGGCGGGCCGAAGCCGATGAAGGCCAGGCCGGCCTGGATGAGCATGCCGACGGCGAAGATGAGGGCGGACTGCACCACGATGGTGTTGGTCAGGCCGGGCAGGACGTGCCGGAGGCTGATGCCCAGCGTGCTGACGCCGTCAACCTTGGCGGCGTCCACGTAGAGCTGGGACTGAAGGGACTTCGCCTGGCCGAGCATCACGCGGTAGATTCCGGCGGAGATGAGGACGCCGAGGATCGCCATGATCAGCGGGATGTTGGTCCCCACTGCGCCGATGACGGCCAAGATGATCACCGTGCCGGGCAGGGACATCATGATTTCGGTGACGCGGCTGATCACCGCCTCAGCGCGTTCGCCGGCGGCGGCCGCCAGCATCGCCAGGACCGTTCCAAGCCCGACGCCGACAATCACCGTGATCAGTGAGGTTCCGAGCGTGCCTGCGGCGGCAGCGAAAATGCGGCTCAGGAGGTCCCGGCCGAGTTCATCGGTACCGAGCCAGTGGGCAGCGGTGGGGCCGGAGAGGACGGCGGTGAAGTCCTGGTCTTCGGTTTTGAACGGCAGCCACCACGGGGCAGTCAATGAAGCGGCCACGATGGCCGCCAGCCAGATGACCCCCGCCAGGCCGGCCGGGGAAGCGAAGAGGCGGTGGGCGGAGAGCCGGGCGAGGGCGTTCTTGCGCTGGAGCGGGGCGGGAGCGACGGAGGGGATCATGAGGCACGCAACTTCGGGTCGAGGAACTTGGTGGCGAGTTCCAGCACCAGGTTTACGGCCACCACCACAACGGTGGCGATGACCACTACGCCCTGTACGGAGGGGGCATCGTGGGTGCTGACGGAGTTTTGGACTGCCTGGCCCAGGCCCGGCATGGCGAACAGCTGCTCCGCGATGACGGAGCCGCCGAACAGTCCGATGAACTGCAGGGCGATGCCGGCCACGATGGGGAGGCTGGCGTAGCGGAGGGCGTGGATGTAGAGGATCTTCCAGGTGGGCGTGGCCGTGGCGCGGAGCGTACGGATATGTTCCTGCTGCAGCGCCTCAAGCATGGAAGCCCTGGTCTGACGGGCGATGAACGCCGCACCGCCCACGGCCAAGGTGATCACCGGCAGCGCCAGGGACATGGCCCAGTCCTGCGGGGAGACTTCGAAGGGAACGTAGCCGGTGGCGGGAAACACCGAGGACTGGACAGCGAAGAGGTACACAAAGATGATGCCGATCCAGAAGGCGGGCAGTGCCACGGCCAGGCCGCAGATTCCGCCGACGATCCGGTCCGCGAGGCCTCCGCGCACAGCGGCGGTCACGCCGAGGAGAACCCCCAGTACAGCGCTCAGCACGGTGGCGCCGGCCGCGAGCGACGCGGTCACCGGGAGCCTACTGGCCAGGTCAGCGGACACGGAACGGCCGTCGATGAGCGAGACACCGAGATCGCCCTGGACCGCGCCACCCAGCCAGCCGAAAAACTGGACCAGGAGGGGATCGGACCAGCCAAGCCGACGGTTGACCTCGTCGATGGCTTCCTGGGATGCGCCGGCTCCGAGCGAGACCGCTCCGGGGCTGCCGGGCATTGCGTGCACCAGCAGGAATGCCAGCACCGCGACCACCAGCACGGTGGCGAGCGCCATCAGCAGGCGCTTGGTAATGAATAGTGCCATGGTGACCTCCATCGGTCAGGACCTGCCGGGCCGCCCTCCGTTGAGGACAGCCCGGCAGAGCCGGTGTTGGCTTGGTTCGGGTATTAGCTGGCGGGTGCGTAGGACGAGAGCAGCGGGTAGGCGTTGGTGCCGGCGAACTCCACCTGCTTGATCTTCTTGGTGTTGTAGCCCTGGTTGGTGAGTGACTCGTAGAGCGGGATCATCCAGCCGGATTCCACCAGGCGGGTGTTGAGCTTGGTGAGCGCGGTCTTCCTGGCGGCGTCGTCCTTCGCGGCAGCAGCCTCGCCCGTGGCGGCGGTCAGCTGCTCATCGGTGGCCTTCTGGACGTTGGTGAAACCGTTCAGGACGACGCCGTACATCAGGCCCACCGGGTTGTCCCAGCCGAGGGAGGCGTAGCCGAGGGGCGTGGTGGCAACTGCCGCGAACGCTTCATCGGTGGAAGCGGCCATCTTGACGTTCATGGTGATCCCGACGGCGGCAAGATCCTTCTGGACGGCCTGCAGATCCGTCTGTGTTTCAGCGCTGCCAACAATGGTGAACTCGAAGCCGTCAGCGAAGCCGGCCTCAGCCAGGAGGCTCTTTGCCTTCGCCGGATCATAGGCGAACTTGGTGTTCAGCTCTTCGGTGAAGCCGGCAGAATCCTTGGGAAGTGCATTCCAGGCGGGGATATCCCCCTTGTGCAGTGCGTCCACCAGTGCCTGGCGGTTGATGGCGTACTGGAACGCCTGGCGGACTTTCTCGCTGGCGAAGGCGGGGGCGGTCTTCCCGGTCTTGTCGAAGGAAACCATGGTGTGCAGGGTTCCTCCGATCTGGGAAACGCCCAGGCCCTTGGACTTTGCGAAGTCCACCGTGGGGGAGGTGAGCATGGCGACGTCGGCCTGGCCGGAGACGAGGGCGTTGGCACGCGCCTGGGGATCCTGGATGACGCTGAAGGTGACCTTGCTAAAGGCGTACTTTGAAGCGTCCGGGCTCTTCTCGTTCTTGACCAGCACGTACTTGTTGCCCTTCACCGTGGACGCGTCAAGGGTGTACGGGCCGGAGCCGTCCGGGGTCGCGGCCAGGCTGGCGGTGTCCGCCACGCCGGTCTTGCCGACGATCATGCCCATGGTTCCCGTGAGGTTCTTTTCAAAGCCCGGCTGGGCCTTTGCGAACGTGAGGGAAACCTGCGCGGGGCTGACGACGTCAACCGAGGTGATCTCCTGGGCGCCGCCCTTGGCCACGGCGGAGTACGCACTCAGCGCCGGATCCGTGCGGCGGTCGAAGTTGGCTTTGACCAAGGCTGCGTCCAGGGTGGAACCGTCCGTGAATGTGACACCCTCTTTGAGGGTGAGCGTGAGAACCGTGTTGTCCGCGTTGTAGCTGAACTCCTTGGCCAGGCCCGGACCCGCGGATCCGTCCGGCTGCAGGGTCATCAGGTTCTCGTAGAGGCCTTCGAAGAACTGGCGCTGCGCGTCGGCAACCCGCAGCGGATCAAACCCGAAAGAAGCAGCATCGCTGTCGACGGCGAGGGTCAGGGAGCTCGTGTCCGCCTTGGCAGTTGCCTGGCTGGAACCGCCGCAGGCGGTCAATGATCCCAGGAGGAACGCTCCGGCCAGGACGGCGGAGCTCCCGCGTGCGGTGGAGTTCAGAAGTTTCATGTAGTGCGCCTTTGCATTCTGATGTGACAACGGGAAGAACAGTTAGGGGCGCCAGGCGGGTGGCCGGCTCCCCTCAAGCATCAGCGGGCGCTGTTTGATGGAGACACGAGGATTTCATTGGTTGAAATACTTCTGTGGCGGGCGTCACGGCATCGCATCAGGGGCCGGCAGCTCAGGCGATGAGTCTTTCAATCAATGAAAACGGCTGCCACTGGCCCGCTGCGGAGCACCGAGGATGGACAGTCAGCCCATGCACAGTCGCTTGGCGCTCGCATCGAAAGGAACCAGATGACCGACTCTTTTGCTTTCCCGCATGACTTCCTATGGGGCGTTGCCACGGCAGCCCACCAGGTCGAAGGAAACAACGTCAACAGCGACTGCTGGTTCCTGGAAAGGCTCCCCGGCACGATCTTCGCCGAACCGTCCGGGGACGCCGTGGACCACTACCACCGGTACCGCGAGGACATCGCCCTGATTGCCGGCCTGGGATTCACCAGCTACCGCTTCTCGTTGGAATGGGCACGGATCGAGCCCGAGGAAGGCCACTTCTCAGAGGCAGAACTCAACCACTACCGCCGCGTACTGGAAACCTGCCACGAGCATGGGCTTACCCCGGTGGTCACGTTCCATCACTTCACCTCGCCCCTCTGGCTCCTGGCGGCCGGCGGCTGGGAAGGTCCGAGGACCGCCGGGCTCTTTGCCCGCTACTGCGACCGGGCCATGGCGCACCTGGGCGACCTCATTGGCATCGCCTGCACCCTGAATGAACCCAACCTTCCCTGGCTACTGAAATCCATCGGACTGTTCAGCGAGGCCCCGGAAGACCGCGGTTCTGTTCCGGTTTGGGCTACAGCCGCGGAGCGTTTGGGCGTGGCCGCCAGTACGGTGGCCCCGTTCCAGTTCACTGCCACAGAGGCCGCGTTTGACGTAAAGCTGGCGGCGCACCGGGCCGCCACGGCAGCCATCAAGGCCAGGCGGCCGGAGCTGCAGGTGGGCTGGACGCTTGCAAACTCCGATATCCAGTCCATCGACGGCGGCCAGGACTTTGCTGACTCGGCCCGCCGCGACGTCAACGAACGCTTTCTGGAAGCCTCCCGCAGCGACGACTTCGTGGGAATCCAGACCTATGGCCGCACCGTCTTCGGTCCGGACGGATTGGCTCCGGCTGCGGAGGGCGTCCCCACCAACCAGATGGGCGAGGAGATCTACCCCCAGGGCCTTGAGGCCACCATTCGGGAAGCTCACCGCGTTGCCGGCATTCCCGTGATCGTCACGGAGAACGGCCTTGCCACCGAGGACGACACCCAGCGGCTTGCCTACCTGCGCACGGCGGTGGACGGCGTTGCCTCCTGCCTGGCGGACGGGATCGACGTGCGCGGCTACATTGCGTGGACTGCCTTCGACAACTACGAGTGGATTTTCGGTTACCGACCCAAGTTCGGCCTCATCGCGGTGGACCGGACTACCCAGGAACGGACCCCGAAGGAAAGCGCCAGGTTCCTCGGCAGCCTCGCCCGGGCGAAGGTGGTGGAGTCCGTCTGAACCGGTGCTGGTGACGCCCCGCCCAGTGAGCGCGGAGACCATGGAACACCGGCTAGGAGTTTCATTGGGCGAAACACTATTGTGGTGGGGGTCACTGGCGACGAAGAAGGAACGGTGTGAGATGACAGCAGTCCCGACTAGCGGTCCGGACGTTGCCGCTCCTGTCCGCGGCAAGCGCCCCAAGCAGGGCGAACCGGTCATTGACCGGGCCCTGAGCCTCCTCGCGGTCTTCACCGACCGTCGTCGTGCCCTGACGCTGTCCGAAATGGCCAGGTACGCAGACATGCCGGCGCCGACGGCGCTCCGGTTGATTGCCCGGCTGGTGGCGTGGGGCGCCTTGGAAAGGCTCGACGACGGCCGGTACGTGGTGGGCGTGAGGCTCTGGGAAGTCGCATCGCTGTCGCCCCGCGGCCACGGTGTGCGGGAAATCGCGCTGCCCTATCTGGAGGACCTCTTTGAAGTAACGCGCCACCACGTCCTGCTGGCGGTCCGGGACAAAAACGAGGCCGTGCTGATTGAGCGGCTGTCCTCCAAGGAGGCCACCGAAGTTGCCTATCGGGTGGGCGGCCGTGCGCCGCTACGGTCCACCGCCGTCGGCCTGGTTCTCCTCTCCGGCGCGGACGCGGATTTCCAGGAAGCGGTGATCCGGCAGCCTGCCGACGTGGAGGCCGGGGTGGACGCCATGCCGGAGGGCCAGCTCAGGCGAACGCTCTCCGACGTCCGCCGCACCGGCGTCGCGATGATCAGACGGTCTGCGCCCTCCCGGACCGTTTCCGTGGCATCACCCATATTCGATGCCCAGGGTGCCGTGGTTGCCGCACTGTCCATTGTGGTCCCCGACGGCGCCACTCCCCCGAACGTCCTGGCGCCGGCAGTCCAGGCTACGGCCAGGGCGGTGTCCCGAAACCTCGGGTTCCGGGCCGAAGCCAGCTCCGGCGTCCGGGACGCGGGGCGGGCATAACAGCCCGTCTTACGTTCCAACCATTGAAATCCACGGTCCAGCCGCCGGACCGGGCTCCCTAACGTAGGAACTGCCGGCCCCAGAAAGCCGGCAGTGAACACTTTGCTACGGATGGAGCCCTGATGATTGACAGTGCAGCGGAACTGGCGCGGCCAGCCACAGCGTCCGCCGCCATCACACCGGTCATCCCCGGCTTCTTCCCGGACCCCACCATCTGCCGCGCGGGCGACGACTATTTCCTGGCTACGTCAAGCTTCGAATACTTCCCCGGGGCGCCCATCTTCCACAGCCGCGACCTCGTCAGCTGGGAGCAGATCGGGAACATCCTCACGCGGCGGAGCCAGTTTGCCGCCGGAGACCGCCGGCCTTCCGGCGGGATCTTCGGATCGACCCTGAGGTACCACAACGGCCGGTTCTGGTTCGTGACCACGAACATGAGCGACTTCGGCGGCGGCCACCTGCTGATGCATGCCGGCAATGCGACGGGGCCCTGGAGCGACCCGGTCCGGATTCCGGGGACCCTGGGCATCGACCCGGACATCGCGTGGGATGCGGACGGCAATTGCTACCTCACCTGGGTGGGCTTTGGACCCGCTGAGAACGAATCGGGGATCGTCCAGGCGCTCCTGGATCCCCTGTCCGGTCAGCTGCTGGAACGTCCGCGGAAGGTTTGGCAGGGAACCGGGCTCGCATTCCCCGAAGGCCCGCACCTCTATCAGCGCGGCAACTGGTGGTACCTGGTCCTCGCCGAGGGCGGCACCGAACGGGGCCATGCCGTTTCGGTCAGCCGGAGCAGCTCGCCGGCGGGCCCCTTCGAGCCGTATCCGGACAACCCGGTCTTCAGCCGCCGCAGCACTGCTGCCACGGTACAGAATGCGGGGCACGCCGACCTGGTCGAAACGGCCGACGGCGGTTGGGCGGCGGTCTACTTGGGCGTACGCCCCCGCGGCGTGGTCCCCGGCTACCACGTCCTGGGGCGGGAAACCTTCGTCGCGGGCATCAACTGGGCTGACGGCTGGCCCGGGTTCGACGAGGACCGCTACCGGGTCCCAGCCGTGGACACCTCCTTTTCCGATGATTTTTCCGCGGACCAGCTCCATCTGCGGTGGATCTCCCCGGGCAATGATCCGGCGTCCTTCACGGCCCCGGCCACAGGCGGTCTCCTCGTCAGCAGCGGGGAGCCCGGCGCCGCCCGAGATTCCGGCGTCGCGGGTGGGCCCGTGGGAGCCGCACCCGTCCTCGCGACCAGGGTCAGGGACCACGCCTGGAGCGCCAGCGCCACTGTCCGCCTGGCGGCAGGCACGGCGGTGAGGCTGGTGCTGAGGATCGACGACTCCCACTGGTATGCGGTTGAAGCGTCCGACTGCGAAGTCAGGGCCGTGGCCCAGATCGGGCCGCTGCGGCAGGTGCTGGCGACGGCCCCGCGGGATCCGTCAACAGGCGCTGTATCAACGAGCGCTGTATCAACGAGCCCTGTCCGGCTGGAGGTCAGCTGCACCGACGCTCCCTTCGCGGGCCAGCCGGGCAAGAACACCGGCCCGGACCAGATCCTCTTCGGATTTCAGCAGGGCGGCACCACCGTGACGCTGGCCCGGCTGGACGGGCGGTATGTGTCCACTGAAGTCGCCGGCGGTTTCACCGGCCGCGTCATCGGCGTGTGTGCAGTCGGGGGGAGCGCCGTCGTCGAACGGTTCGACTACGACGCCGCCCCC
The DNA here is from genome assembly GCF_039907775.1 of Arthrobacter sp. CC3. NCBI lineage: Bacteria > Bacillati > Actinomycetota > Actinomycetes > Micrococcales > Micrococcaceae > Arthrobacter > Arthrobacter sp. CC3. The sequence goes on along the minus strand of NZ_JARCCY010000003.1, from coordinate 220,687 downwards.
TGACCTGCGCCCCTCAGCCCGGTCGTTACCGGACGGCGCCCACGGCGAGGTGCTGGGCCCGACCGTCCACGAACGTCGCCAGAACCCGGGCGGCGGCCAGGTCATCCGGGGCAACCGACAGCGGATCGACGTCGAACACGGTGAAATCCGCGCGCTTGCCCACCGTGACAGACCCGGAGACAGCCCACTCCCCTGCCGCTTTGGCAGCGTGCGAGGTGTAGCCTTCGAGCGCCTGCAAGGCAGTGAGGGCCTGGCCCGGAACCACCGGTTGTTCGCCCGAATGGCCGGACCGCCGTCGTAATTGCGCGTCCGCCAAAATCGGCAGCGGCTCGAAGGGGGCGATCGGCCAGTCGGAGCCGAGCCCCAGGGTGGTTCCCGCCGCGCGGAGGTCCGCGCACCGCCAGGCGTTGTTCGCGCGCTCCTCCCCCAGGCGCGTGGACCAGTTGTCCGTGTGGTCGGCGCGGGAGTAGTGGGTGCAGTGCGTCGGCTGCATGCTCGCCACCAGGCCGGCGCGGGAGAACCGCTCAATGAGGGCGTCCGGGACGGTTTCGAGGTGTTCGATCCGGTGCGCGGCCTCCGTCGCAACCGGCCGCACCGCGGGAGGCAGGGACTCGAACGCATCCAGGACCGCGGCCACTCCGGCGTCGCCGATCGCGTGGGTAGCGGTGGGAATCCCGCGGCCAGCGAAGAAGCGCACCGCGGCCGCATACTCCTCCGGGCGGGGCCAGAACGGGGCCACGGACTCCCCGTAGGCGTCCGGCTCGAAGAGCCACGCCGTGCCGTTGTCCACGGTGCCGTCAACGAACAGCTTGATGCCGGCTACCTCCCAGCGCTTTCCGCCCACTCCGATCTGTTCCGCAAGCCACTGCCAGTCCTGCTCGACGCTGCCGGGCATGCACCACGGCGAGATCCGCAGGCGCAGCGGGAGCCCGCCGGCCCGATCATGCCCGGGGTCCTCTTCTTCGAGGGCCTCTTGTTCCAGAGCACGGTAAAGCTCCAGCGAGCCCTCCCCGCAGTCCATCACGTGCGCCCCGGTCAGCCCGGACCGCGCGAACTGTGTGAAGAGTTCCGCCAGCCTCGCCTTCCGTTCGCCGAAGGACTCCGCCGGCATCACCTGCGCAACAAGCTCGACGGCGGCGGCCTCCAGCAGGAGCCCGGTGGGCCTGCCGCTGCGGTCACACACCACTTCCGAGGCCTGGTCGAAAGCCCGCGGGCCGGTGACTCCGGCCAGTTCGAGTGCCCGGGAACTGGCCAGCGCGGAATGCCCGTCGAAGAGGCGGATGAGGCACGGGAGCCCGGAGACGACGTCGTCAATCAGTTCGCGGTGGGCAGTGGCAGATCCGAACACATTGGGGTCAAGACCCCAGCCCCGCACCCAGTCCCCTGCGGGGGTTGCTTCCGCTTGGGCACGCAGCAGTGCGCGCACGCCAGCAAGGTCGGTGGCGCCGGACAGGTCGATGCCGCGCGTCAGTTCGAGGCCGAAGACAGGGTGCATGTGGCAGTCCACCAGGCCGGGAGTCAGCACGGCGGCACCGAAGTCGATGACCTCCGCGGCCGGCCAGTTCTCGGCAACGTCACGGCTTCCGACGGCGGCAATCACGCCGCCCTCGACGGCCACCGCCTGCGGGGCGGGACCTCCGGAGGAACTGCCCTCCATGGTGTGGATGGTGTCGGCCAGGATGATCACATCAGGATTCATGGGTTTCGAAGCTTCCAATCTGCGCGAAGGTTTCGGGACGGCGGCGGCGGACCCAGCGGGCAGCCGCAAGCCCGGCGAGAAAGACGACGGGTGTCACCAGGATGAGGATGGTGTTGGTCAGTGCATCGGCGAAGGTGAGCAGCTCGATGTTGATGCCTATCAGCAGCACCACGCCGAAGAGCAGGATGGCCGAGGCCAGGCTGAGCGGCACCATGAGTTTGTGCGTCGCGGCGTCGGGGTTCCGGCGCAGGTACAGGAAGGCCGCCACCGAAACCAGGCCCTGGAGCCCCACGATGCCGAAGATCCCGGGGGTGTTCACCCAGATCAGCAGCTGCTGGTAGGGGTCGGCGTTGAGCAGGGAGCAGATGGCGATCACCACGGCGGCCAGGACAGTCTGCAGCTGGCCGGCCCGGTGCGGGGACTGGAACCTGTGGTGCGTCCTGCCGAGGAAGGCAGGCAGCACTCCGTCGCGGGCCAGCATGTAGACGTAGCGGTTGATCGCGTTATGGAAGGCCAGCTGCGAGGCGTAGACGCTGGTGACGATCAGGAGATACATCACCACTTCTGCCCACGGGCCAACGTAGTGGTTGATGGTCTGGAAGAACATCCCGCCGGCCATTTCGCCGGCGGCCTCGACCACGGCGCCCTCGCCGTAGGCCTGGACCACGGTCCAGACGATGAAGGCGTAGAAAACGGACATAAAGCCGACCGCGATGTACATGGCCCGTGGCACGGATTTGTCCGGGTTGCGCGCCTCGGACCGGTACAGCACGGTGGACTCGAAGCCCATGAAGGCGGCGAAACAGATGCCAAGGATCGCCAGCACGCCCGGGCCGAACGCGTTCTCCGGGCTGAAGGAACCCACGCTGATTCCGTGTGCGCCGCCGCTGCCGAGGATGCCCACTCCCATCACGGCCAGGATGCCGGTCTCGGCGACCAGAAGCACGCCGAGCACCTTCGCGCCGACGTCGATCCCCCGGTAGCCGAGGAACCACACGGCGGCGACGGCGGCGAGCGCGATGGCCGGCCACGGCACGTCGAGCCCGAACAGTACCTTGAACATGTCGTGGGTCTGGACCGCGAAGAGGCCGTAGACGCCGATCTGCAGGCAGTTGTAGGAGACGATCGCCAGGATGGCGGACGCCAGCCCCACGGTCTTGCCCATGGCCAGCGAAATGTACGTGTAGAAGCCGCCGGACGCCTTGACGTGGCGGGTCATGGCCATAAACCCGATGGCGAAGAGGGTGAGCACGATGCCTGCCAGGAGGTAGCCGGCCGGGGCGCCGATGCCGCCGACCCCAATAGCTACGGGGGCCACACCGGCCATCACGGTGAGCGGCGCTGCTGCCGAGATGACGAGGAAGGCAATGCCGCCTGTGCCGAGGGCATTGCGCTTGAGGGCGCCGTCCGCGGACGACGTCGGTGGTCTGGTTTGGGTATCCGGCACTGGTCCGTCCTTTCTGGGGAGCCCTGTTAAACGAAAGGCTTTCGTTTATTATGAATGCGTGTGGCGCAGAGCACAATACTTTTCCCAAAACGGACCCGCGAGCCGTGCCGAGCGACCCGACCGGGCGACCGGAACGGGGCGACCGGAACAGGCAGGACGCACAAGAGCTGCGGGCACTGGCGGCATAAGCCCACCGGTACCCGCAGCCCCACCATGAAGAGCGGCTAAGCTTTGGCCCGCGCCTCCCCCGGTGCGGCACTTTCCGCCATGACCAGGTCCCGGGTGGGCGCGCCCGCAACGACCGGCTCCGGCACGTCCACCGATCCGCCGCGCTTCCGAACCGCGAAGTAGAGCCCCAGCACAACAGCCCAGGACAGGCAGCTCAGCGCCAGCGACACCTGCGTACCGGGCGTCACGGCCATCTGCACCAGGACGGCCGCGATCGCGGCCGCCGTAAGGATGGACAGTCCGGGAAAGAGCCACATCTTCACCGTCAACTCCTCCTCCTTGGCGCGCTTCCGCAGGACAATCTGCGAAAGAGCAATCAGCAGGTAAACGAAGAGGATGATGGCGCCGGATGAATTCAGCAGGAAGAGGAATACTCCGTCGGGCGAAATCGCGGCGGCGATCACGCAGAGAAATCCGACCACCGAAGAAGCAAGGATTGCAACCATCGGCACGCCACGCCTGCTGACCCGGGTGAGCGCGGCCGGCGCTTCACGCCGGGCCGCCAGGACAAAGAGCATCCTTGATGAGGTGTACAGGCCCGAGTTCAGGCAGGAAAGCACGGCGGTGAGCACCACGGCATTCATGACGGTGTCCGCAAAGGGAATCCCCATCACGGTGAAGGCCGTGACGAACGGGGACGCTCCGAGTTCGGTGGAGTTCCAGGGGACGATGACGGCCAGAAGGAAAAGCGAACCTACATAGAAGATCGAAATCCGGACAACCACTGACTTCATGGCTTTGGTGACCGAGCGGACCGGATCTTCTGTTTCTGCCGCGGCGATGGTTGCGACTTCAGCGCCGACCATGGAGAAGACCACCACGACGATGGCCGAGAAGATTGCCTCCGGTCCGTGCGGCAGGAAGCCCTCGTGGGCCACGAGGTTGCTGAAGTCCAAGGTCCGCTCCGGCCAGAAGCCGAGCACGAAGGCGCCCCCGAGGACCAGAAAGACGATGATCGCGGCCACCTTGATGCCGGCAAACCAGAACTCGAATTCCCCAAAGGACGCGACGGAGAACAGGTTGGTGCAGGTCATCAACACCATCAGGCCCAGCGAGAGGACCCACAGGGGAGCATCAATCCAGTAGGAGAGCACCTTGGCCCCGGCAACGGCCTCAAAGCCCACCACGATCACCCAGAAATACCAGTACAGCCAGCCGACCGAGAATCCCGCCCAGCCGCCCAGGGCCCGGCGTGCATAGTCGGCGAACGAACCCGTCGAGGGGTTGGACGTGGCCATTTCACCGAGCATCCGCATCACCAGAATCATGAGCACGCCCGTGATTCCATAGCTGAGGAAGGCTCCAGGGCCGGCGTCGTTGATCACGACTCCCGAGCCCACGAAAAGGCCGGCCCCGATGACTCCGCCGATCGCGATCATGGTGAGCTGCCGTGGTTTGAGGTTCCTGTGCAATTGACGTGCAGGATTCATGGATTTCCATCTCTCCGTCGTTGTGTCCGGCCGATGTCCGGCTGCTTCCCCCGGTTCTTCTCCAACGACTATGGAGGACCGGGACTGTGACCGGAAGCACTCCAGGGCACGCGAAAGTAGGCCTGCCACAAGGGACTCTTGCGCTCCCCGACCGCAACCGCCACCTCCGGAACCGAACGTTAGCCAGCCGCCGCGCTTGAACTGAAGGCGTACACCAGGGCGTCCCGGACCGCCCGGACACTGTCCCGCTCGAGGGCCGAGGAACGCACAATTGCCACGATGCTCCTGCTCGACTCACCGGGCATCACCGCGGTCGGAGCGTCCGTTGGCCTCAGCCCCATCATGAGCGGCGTGGCCAGGGTGATGCCTATTCCGGATTCGGCGAGCGCAATGGAGACGGCCGTATCCGTCACGAGGTGCTGGACGTTCGGCTCGATGCCGGACCGCGCGCAGGCAAACCGGCAGGCCCGGCCAAAGTAGGTGTCAACGGGGGGAAGGATCCAGTCGCTGCTGTTTGCGTAGTCCGCGAGCGCCGGCGGGTCTGCGAGGAGTTCGCGCGCCGCGGGGGGCAGGACCATGAGGAACGGCTCCCGGTGCAGGGCCTGGGACTCGACGCCTCGCAGGGGAGGCTGCGGGGCGTCAGCGTAATTCAGCCCCAAAGCGATGTCGATGCGGGACTCCAGGACGGCCTGGGGCATGGTTTCGACGTCGACCTCCACAGCCTGGATGGCCACATTCGGCGATGATTCCCGCAAGTGGGCGATGGCCGGCTGCATCGCCGACACGGCGGCCGAGCCGAAAACGCCCACTGCAACAACCGCCCGCTGCTCGGACTGCGGACCGCTCAAGGCCGCCGCAGCCCTGCGTTCGTCCTCCAGGAGCACGGCGGCATGGCCAAGCAGGGTCTTGCCCGCATCCGTCAGCGCCACCCTTCGTCCGTCACGGGCAAACAGCGGCCGCGGAACGCTGCCCTGCAGCGCCGCCATCTGCTGGGACACTGCGCCCGGAGTGAATCCCAAGGCTTCCGCCGCCGACGTCATGGTCCCCAGTTCGGCGACCACCTTGAAGGTCTTGAGTTGTTCGAACGTCCACTTCATATAGCAAATCTATATGGAATTATGAAAATGTATCGATAAACCTAAACGTCCGGTGGCTCCAAGCTTGTTTCCAAGACAGGCTTTTGGAGGAAAACATGCAGATCAAGCACGTGGACAATGTCGTCCCGCTGACCAAGTCACCAACTGCCCCGCTTCCCGCGGAGGCAGATGTCGTGATTCTCGGCGGCGGGATTATGGGGGCAAGCATCGCCTTTCATTTGGCGGAGGCGGGCGTCGGGAACATTGTCCTCATCGAACGCAATTCGCTCGGTTCCGGGTCCTCGGCCAAGCCGCTTGGAGGAGTCCGTGCCACGTTCTCCGACCCGGGTAACATCAGGCTGGGGCAGCGCAGTTTGGAGGCCTATGAACGTTTCGGCGAGGACTTCCGCGCCGACATCGGCCTCCGGCAGGTGGGCTATCTTTTCCTGTGCCGCACCGACGCCGAGCTGTTCGAGGTGGAGGCAAGCACCCATATCCAGAACTCGCTGGGCGGGTGCAGCCGGATGGTTTCCCCCGAGGAAGCCCATCGCATCAATCCCTTCCTGGATCCGAAGGCCCTCCTGGGCGCCTCGTATTCCCCGCGTGACGGCTTTGCCGAGCCCTCCAAGGTGGTCCGCGCCTATGCCCAGGCGGCGATGGAGTTGGGCGTAACCATCTGCGAGGACACCGAGGTCCTGGACATCGACGCCGGTGGCGGTTCGGTGCGGGCGGTCAATACCAACCGCGGTCCAGTCCGGACCAGCACAGTCATCTGCGCTGCCGGCGCCTGGTCCACAAGGCTAGGCGCAATGGCCGGCGTCCATCTTCCGATCCAGCCGGTCAGGCGCCAGATCGGGATGACCACCCAACGCCTCGTGCCATTCCCCACCGTTCCGTTCACTCTGGACCTGTCCACCACAATGTACTTTCACAACTACCTCAACGGGATGCTTCTGGGCATCTCCAACCAGGACCAGGAACCGGGCTTTTGCCGTGAGTTCGACTACCAGTGGCTGCCCGCCTTCAATCGTGCCGCAGAAATCGTGGCACCCTCCCTTGCGTGGCAGGAACTCGAGGTCGGCTGGGCCGGACTGTACGAGAACACACCGGACCACAACGCCATGATCGGTTCCTCGGGCACCGTAGAGGGCTTCCTGTACGCCACGGGTTTTTCGGGTCACGGGTTCCTGCAGGGCCCCGCAGTCGGCGAGCTCGTCAGGGACATCTACCTGGGCCGCGAGTCCTTTATGGATCCTGAACAGTTCAGCGCCGCCCGCTTCGCCGGCGAGCTTTCCCGGGTGAAGGAAGTCCACATCATCTGAACCGCGGAATCAGGAACCCCGCACCATGATCCCCCGCGCCAACATCCAAGGATTGAAAGGAAGACCCATGCCAACAACAACGAAGCTGCAGCTGTGGGAACTGAGGGCGGAATTCGCCCTGCGCCTTGCCACCCTGTACGGCAACGAAGTCCCTGCCTACAACACGCTGGTGGACGTCTCACGGGAGGTGAACGAGGACTTCATTCGCAAGAACGGGCAGGACGCAGAACGCCTGGGCAGCGTCCAGCGCGTCACCGCCGAGCGCCATGGCGCCATCCGCGTCGGCTCACACCGCGAGCTTGCCCAGGTGGCGCGGATATTTGCCGCCTTCGGCATGCACCCCGTGGGCTTCTATGACCTCCGGGACGCTTCCAAGAGCTCGGTACCCGTGGTCTCCACAGCCTTCCGCCCCGTGGACCCCGAGGAACTGGCAAGGAACCCGTTCCGCGTCTTCACCTCCATGCTGGCCCATGATGACCGGCGCTTCTTCGACGAGGAAACGCAGCAGCAGCTCGAAACCTTCATCCGCGCGCGGACCCTGTTCCCCGACGAACTGCTCGAGCTCGCCGACCGGACCGCCCGGGAAGGCGAACTCGACCAGCACGACGCCGAACGGCTCCTGGAGCTGGCCACATCAGCATTCAAGCTGTCCACTGCACCCGTTGACCACGACTGGTACTTCAAGCTGGAGGGCATCTCAGCGGTGGCGGCCGACATCGGCGGCGTTCCCTCGACACACATCAACCACCTCACTCCACGCGTCCTGGACATCGATGACCTGTACGCCCGGATGGAGGCCCGCGGCATCACGATGATCGACGAAATCCAGGGGCCGCCCAACTGGGAGGGGCCGGACATCCTGCTCCGGCAGACGTCCTTCCGCGCCCTCGCTGAAGAGAGGTCCTTCCGTTACGCCGACGGCGAGGTCCGCCCCGGGTCACTTCGGGTCCGCTTCGGGGAAGTGGAACAGCGCGGAATCGCCCTCACTGAAACCGGCCGGAACCTCTACGACCGCATGATGGCCGAGGTGGATTCCTGGCTGGCCGCGAGTCCGTCCGGTACGCCGCGCGCCGAGGTTGCCGAGCAGGTCTGGCGGAAGAACCTGCCACGCACTGAACAGGAATTGGCGCTCCAGGGCTTCGCGTACTTCACCTACCGCGTGGCCGATTCTGCCTCGGCTCCCCGGACCGGATCCGCGTCCCTGCGGAAACTCGTCGAGACCGGAGTCCTGGTTCCCGAGCCCATCGTCTACGAGGATTTCCTGCCGCGTTCCGCAGCCGGGATCTTCCAGTCAAACCTCACTGACGACGGCTCCCGCGACGACGGCCAGATCGGCACCCCGTACGACATCGACCGGCTGTCCGACGTCCTGGGCCGCAGGATTTTCGATCCCAACGAACTGTACTCCGCGCAGCGGTACGCATCCCTGGCGGAGGCGCAACGCATCCTCGGTATCACCATCACCGACATCCAGTCGAACCTGTAAATCCAACCCGAAAGAAGGAACCATGACCACCATTGCTCCCGCCCTGCCGGCGACGTCCGAAATCGCGGCTGAAGTCCACAAGAGCCTGCAGGCCATCGGGGTAGACCCGGCCCTGCTCGCCGGTCCGCGCGAAACCCGGACTCCCATCACCGGTGAAGTCATCCTCACCACCAGGGTCCACAACGACGATGATATTGAGGCAGCTGTTTCCACCGCCGCCGAGGCGTTCAAAACCTGGCGAAACGTCCCCGCACCGGTCCGCGGCGCCGTCGTCAAGCGCTGGGGACAGCTGCTGACCGAGCACAAGGAAGACGTCGCAGCGCTGATCACCGCCGAGGTGGGTAAGATCCGCTCCGAAGCCCTGGGCGAGGTGCAGGAGATGATTGACATCGCCGACCTTGCCGTTGGCCAGTCCCGCCAGCTGTACGGCAAAACCATGCCTTCCGAGCGCCCCGGACACCGCCTCGCCGAAACATGGCACCCGCTCGGCGTCGTCGGAATCATCTCGGCTTTCAACTTCCCCGTGGCTGTTTTCGCTTGGAACGCGGCCCTTGCACTGGTGGCCGGCGACACCCTGGTCTGGAAGCCGGCGGACGCCACCCGACTCTCCGCCCTTGCCGTCGACACTCTCCTGGCCCGTGCCGTCAAGGACGTGGGGGCACCGGCCGGTATCCACCACTTGCTGCTGACTGACCGCACCGGCGGACAGAAGCTGGTCGAGGACCCTCGCATCGCCCTCGTTTCCGCAACCGGCTCAGTCCGGATGGGCCAGGAGATCGCGCCCGCGATCGCGAAGCGTTTTGGCCGCGCGCTACTGGAACTCGGCGGCAACAACGGCGCCATCGTGGCTCCCTCCGCCGACCTGGACCTGGCACTGCGCGGAATCGTGTTCGCCGCCGCAGGCACCGCAGGGCAGCGCTGCACCTCGCTGCGGCGCCTCTTTGTGCACACCTCGATCGCCGACACCCTCGTTCCCCGGATCGTGGAGGCGTACCGCACGCTGAACATCGGCAGCCCCACCCAGGAGGGAACGCTCGTGGGACCCCTCATCAACGCAGGCAGTTTCAAGGCGCAGCAGGATGCCCTGGCCCAGGCCGTCGCCGAAGGCGGCGAAGTGGTGCAGGGCGGCAACCGCGTCCTGGCGGACGAGCACCCGGAAGCCTTCTATGTGGAACCGGCCGTCGTGCGCATGCCCGCCCAGACCGCCGTCGTGCATGACGAAACCTTCGCCCCGATCCTGTACGTCATGACGTACGAAAACCTGGACGAGGTCATCGAGGTACACAATGGCGTTCCGCAGGGCCTGTCCTCGGCGATCTTCACCCAGGACCAGACCGAAGCCGAGCTGTTCCTCTCGGCCAGCGGATCAGACTGCGGCATCGCCAATGTGAACATCGGCACCTCCGGCGCGGAAATCGGCGGGGCATTCGGAGGTGAAAAGGAAACCGGCGGCGGCCGCGAATCGGGCTCCGACTCGTGGAAGGCCTACATGCGGCAGGCCACCAACACCATCAACTTCTCCGGGCAGCTCCCGCTCGCCCAGGGCGTCACGTTCATCTAGCCAAGCAGGCACGCGGCAGCTGCCCCCGGGCGCTGCCGCGTGCACCGCATCCTGCCATTCCATCCCCAGTAAGGACAAGACCAGTGACAACCGTCCAGGAACTCCGCCGCCAGCTCGGACACCGGGTGCTGACCGATCCCGCAGACCTGGCCCGCTACAGCGCGGATGCCTCACGCGCCATCCCCGAGGGTCTGCCCGCGGCGATACTGGCCGCCCGTTCCACCGCAGACGTCGTTGCGGGGGTTCAATGGGCCGCCCGGCATCAGGTTCCCGTGTCCGTCCGGGGCGCCGGGACGGGATTGGCTGGAGGAGCTGTGGCTTATGAAGGCGGACTGGTGATTTCCCTTGCCCTCATGGACGCGATCCCCTGCATCGATCCGGACAACCGCCTCGCCCAGGTCCAGGCAGGTGTGGTCACGGCGGACCTCGATGCCGCTGCCGCGGAGTACGGCCTGATGTACGCTCCTGATCCGGCGAGCTACCGGCAGTCCACGATCGGCGGCAATATTGCCACCAATGCGGGAGGCCTGCGGTGTGTGAAGTATGGGGTCACCTCGGACAGCGTGGCAGGCCTGGAAGTGGTCCTGGCCAACGGAGATGTCATCTCCACCGGCGCAAAGACACGGAAGAACGTGGCGGGCTACGACCTGACCAGCCTCTTCGTCGGCTCCGAAGGGACGCTGGGAATCGTGACCGGAGCTACCCTGCGGCTGCATCCCCGCCCTGCGGGGAAAACCGTGACCTTCCGGGCAACTTTTCCTTCCGCGGCTTCAGCCGGCAAGGCCGTCACGGCCATCATGGGCAGTTCAGTGGTTCCTGACGTCATGGAACTGATGGACCGTGCCAGCGTCAGAATCGTCGAACAGTTCCACCCGACAGGACTGTCCACTGATGGAGCCGCCATCCTGGTTGGCCAGTTCATTTCCCCTACGTCGGAAGCGGACGCCGCCGTCGCCGCCCGGCTGTGCACCCGGGCGGGCGCTACCGACGTCGAGCAGGCAGACGGCGATATCCTCCTGGAAGCCCGCCGGGTGTCCGGCAAAGCGCTCGATGCACGGGGGCTACGCGCTTCGTGCGACGTTGCCGTCCCCATCTCGCGGCTGGCCGAGATGTTCCTTGCGCTGGAACAGATCGGATCAGCCAACAACGTGGAGATTCCCACTTTCGCCCATGCCGGTGATGGCAACCTGCACCCCTCCGTGGTCATCGGGGACGAATCCCCCGAGGCCTATGCGGAGGCAGAGCGCATCCTTGACCTGATCACGGACCAGGCCATCCTGCTTGGTGGCACCATCAGCGGAGAGCACGGCATCGGCTCCCTCAAGGTGGGATCGCTCAGCAAGCAACTTGAGCCGGCAACACTGGCCGCCCACCGCCTCGTCAAAACCGCTTTCGACCCGCTGGGGATCCTCACCCCCGGCCGGGGAGTTTGAACGGCCGCGCCGTTCCGGCGCCAGGAGGCAACCATGCTGAACCCCCTGCATTTGCGGACCTTCATCGTCGTGCTGCGGACCGGATCATTTGCTGAGGCCGCCCGATCACTTGGCTACACGAGTTCGGCCGTCTCCCAGCAAATATCCAGCCTGGAGCGGTCCGTCAAGATGTCCCTCTTCGAACGGGACGCCCATGGCATACGGCCCACACCTTCGGCCGGGTTTCTGGCCGAACGTGCCCAAAGTGTCCTGGCTGCCTTTGCCTCCTTCGAAGAGGAGGTAAGGGCCATGTCCGAAGGGAATTTTGGCCAAGTCCGGCTCGGCAGTTTTCCCACTGCCAGCCAGCAGCTACTTCCGCTCTCCCTCTCAACGTTCGCGCGGACGCACCATGACGTAGGCATCGACCTTGATGAGGGCGAGCCGGACACCCTTGTTCCACTGCTGCTGGACCGTGACCTCGACCTGGCCATCGTCTACCACTACGACCTCGTGCCGCAAACCTGGCCAAAGGCCCTGAAAGCAGAGCCGCTCCTTCATGAGGACCTGGTCCTGCTCCTGCCACCCGGTCACCGGTTCGCCGATTCGGAAATCGTCCTCGCCGATCTGGGAAAAGAAACGTGGGTGGCTACCGGGGAACGGACTTCGGGCGCTCGCTCGCTCCGCAGGGCTTGTGCAGCGGCAGGGTTTGAGCCGAACGTGCACTACCGAAGCGATGACTACGACGTCATCAGGAGATTTGTCAGCTCAGGCTTGGGCGTGGCGCTGGTCCCCGCGCTGGGGCACGTGCCCGGCACCATCGCGACGGCGACCATCGCCGACCTTCCCGTGCGGCGGCATGTGGTTGCCCTCCATGCGCCCAGCACGGCCAACCCCGCCGTGGAGGGGGCCGTGGCAGCCCTCAAGGCTGCCAGCGCGGAGGCCGCGGGGCGCCTCCCCGGAGTCCGTGTTGCCTGAACATGTCTGAACCTGCCTGAACTTACCTGAAATAAACCAACCACCAACCAGCAAGAAAATGGAGCATCCGGAAATGACTGACAGCACCTTTGCACTCTTTGACCAGTGGGGACCCGAGAAGATCGTGGTCGTCTCCGACAGGAAGACCGGCATGCGCGGCGTCCTCGTCATCGACAACACTGCACGGGGAACCGGCAAAGGCGGGACCCGCATGAGCCCCAGCCTCACGGTGCAGGAAGTTGCCCGCCTCGCCCGGACCATGACCTGGAAGTGGGCAGCTGTGGACCTGTTCCACGGCGGCGCCAAGGCCGGCATCCTCGGAGATCCCGCCGATCCGAACAAGGAAGCCATCCTCCGTGCCTTCGCCAGGACCCTGTCCAACGAAGTCCCGTCGGAATACGTCTTCGGCCTGGACATGGGCCTGACCGAGGAAGACGCGGCCATCTTCCTCGACGAGCTTGGAGACCGGGGAGCCTCCACCGGGCTGCCGCGGGCCTTGGGCGGCCTCCCCTACGACCAGCTCGGCGTAACCGGCTACGGTGTCGCTGAGGCGGCTGAAGCCGCGGCGCAAAACCGCGGAATCAGCCTCCAGGGCGCACGGGTTTCGATCCAGGGCTTTGGCGCTGTAGGCCAGGCAGCCGCAACCCGCCTCAGCGAGCTGGGCGCCGTCGTCGTTGCCGTCTCTACCGCCGGAGGGGCGGTTCATGACCCCAACGGCCTGGACATCCCGAAGCTCGTGGACCTCCGCGCCGCCACCGGGGACGCGTGCGTGCGTCACTATGGTGCCGTACTTCCGGCTGATGCGGCCTTGCACGTGGACGCCGACGTCCTCATCCCGGCCGCACGGGAAGACACGATCGACGACGTCGTGGCAGCCAGCACCAACGCCAAACTCATCGTGGAGGGCGCCAACCTTCCCACGTCCCCCACGTCGCGGCGGATCCTGCACCAGCGTGGAATCACTGTAGTGCCCGATTTCATTGCCAACGCGGGCGGAATCGTGGCCGCTGCCCACTCCATGGCCGCGCGCTACTCCCCCTTCGTCGTGGACCCCGAAGACATCTTCACGATGATCTCAGCCAAACTGAGGGCGAACACCGCCGCAGTCCTGGACGAAAGCCGCCGCGCCGGCCTCACTCCGCACGAGGCAGCCTACGGCTTGGCGGAGCAGCGCGTCCTAGAGGCGATGAAACTTCGCCTCCAGGTTCCCCGGACCGCCACGGAGACCATCGACGTCCTCGTCTGAGCAGGCGCCCCGACTAGGCTGGGATGACGTTCAAAAGCTGCAGTCAGGAGAACCCATGGGGCGCCCGCTCCGCCCGCTGATATCCGTGGAGGCCCTCACCACCGCCGCCCTCGAGCTGGTTGATGAGGGCGGCGACTTCAGCTTCCCTAAGCTGGCGAAGAAGATCGGCGTCAGCCAGTCCTCCATCTACAACCACGTCAGCGGCCGGGACGAGATCCTGGAGCTCCTGCGCCACCGGATCATCACCGAAGAGCCGTATCCGCCGGTGGACCACAGCGACTGGGAAGCGGCCCTGCGGGTCCTGATCCGCGCCTACCGGGATGCGTTCGTCCGCCACCCGCGGCTGGCGCCGCTCCTTGTCCTGCAAACGATCACTGATCCGGACGTCATCGGGCTTTACGAAGACCTGGCGCTGGCCCTCGAGGCGGCGGGGTTCCGGGGGCGGGACGTGGTGGCGGCCATCTCCACCATCGACAGTTTTGCCCTGGGCGCGGCCCTGGACCTCGCGGCCCCGGAGATTGTCTGGGACCCGCCGGCGGAGGGTTACCCCACACTTAAGCGGGCAGTCGGGAATGCGGGACCGTCGGAGGAACGGGGCGGGCACGCCTTCGACTTCGGCCTGGACGTGATCATCGGCGGGCTTCGGGCCAAGCTGGCCGGTTAACGCCGGGCCGCGCTCAGCCGGGGTCCGCCGGGGCCGGGTTGGCCTCGAGGTTCCGGGTGGCCGGTCCCTGGATAACGGTGCCGTCGGTGCTGAACCGGGAACCGTGGCACGGGCAGTCCCACGTCACGTCGGCCGCATTGAACTCCACCGTGCAGCCCAGGTGCGTGCAAACAGCCGAAACGGCGCTGATGCCGCCCGCAGGGCTGACGTAGACGGCGGTCTTTGCTCCGTCCACGTCCACGACCCTTCCTTGACCCGGGGCGATCGTGGGCGGTGCGGCCGGCGCCTCCCGAAGAGGCTTCTTCGGAAGAGGCTTCTTCGGAAGAGCCGCCTCCGGCGCCACGGCACCCCGTGCCGGGACGGCCCTGGTGCTGTCAAACAATGCCGCCCACGGGTTGGTGCGGCCGCAGAGCAGATCCCGGAGGATCAGGGCGGCGGCCGTTCCGTTGGTCAGCCCCCATTTGCGCAGCCCGGTGATCACGTGGACATGCCGGAAGTCCGGCGACAGGCGCCCGACGAAGGGCAGCCCGTCGGCGGGCATGGCGTCCTGGGTGGACCAGCGGAAGGCGATCTCTTCGGCGCCGAGACGGTCCCGGGCGAAGGCGGCGAGCCTGCCGTACCGTTCGGCGGAGTCAACCGGCTCCGAGGCGGGGTGCCCTTCACCACCGGCCAGAACATAACTGATCCCGCCGATGTCGGTAGTCAGGATGGAGCGCATCGGCTCGTCAACGCTGACAAACGTCGAATCCAAAGGGGCAGCGTCAGAGCGGGCGGCAACGATGTACGAGCGGTGCGCGTAGGTTCGCCCGGCGAAGAATCCGTTGTCCCCGAACGGCATATTGGTGGCGACAATGATTTCCTGCGCCCGGACGGAGCCGCGCTCCGTGTCGACGACGGCCGGCGAGCCGTCCCGGAAACCCGTGGCGGGCGAGTCCTCGAAGACGAAACTTCCGCCCCCGTCCACCGCGCTGGCCAGGCCCTGGACGTACCGGAGTGCGTGGATCTGCGCCTGGTTCTCAAAGCGGACCGCCCCTGCGACCGGGAACGATCCAACCGTGAACGGAAGCGGCACCTCGGTAGTGAAGGACGAGGGAAGTCCCAGCCTGGCAGCGAGCGCCGCTTCCTCGCGGACCAGGGCCAGCGAATCCTCCGATTCCGCGTACGTGTAGTTGGAAACCCGCCGGAAGCCGCAGTCGATCCCCTCCGCGCCAACTGTTCCGGCCACGTGCTCAATCGCGGCTTCGTTGGCCTGCCCGTAGAGGCGGGCCGCCTCGTTGCCGTGGCGGCCCGCAAGCTCGGTGTAAGCCAGCCGGTGCAGGGACGTGACCTTGCCGGTGGTGTTCCCGGTGACTCCGGTGCCCACGCGGGCTGCTTCAAGCACCGCCACTGTCTGGCCCGCCTGCTTCAGGGCCAGCGCAGCGGTGAGGCCGGCGATGCCGCCACCGATCACGGCCACATCCACTTCGAGGGCACCATGGAGGTCTTCATCGAGGGCGGCGTATCCCGTGGATGCGCTCGTGGCCGCCCAGAGGGAGGCGAACTTACCTGCAGGCTGCTCACTCACGGTCCCCGCCTTTCACGTAGCTGGCTTCCCTACTTGGAGCCTTCCCGGCCTGGAGCCTTTCGGCGCCGCAGCCGTCCGGCCGTCGCCGTCAGTCCCCGGCGGACTTCGCAGCCTTGGCAGCAGCTTTGGCCGCCTGCTTGCTGGCGCGCACCTTGGTCAGCGACTCCGGATCAACGATGTCGGCCACGGACAGGTACGAATCCTGCTGGCCGTAGTGGCCAGCGGCCTCGCGCCAGCCTTCTGCCTGGAGTCCGCACTGCTTCCCCAGCAGCGCCAGGAAGATCTTTGCCTTCTGCTCGCCGAATCCCGGCAGGGCCTTCAGCCGGCGCAGCACCTCCTTGCCGTCGGGATCGCCCTGGGTCCAAATGGCCGTGGCGTCCCCGGCCCAGTCCTGGTGCACCGTTTCCGCGAGGGCCTGGACCCGTCCGGCCATGGATCCGGGGAACCGGTGGACGGCCGGGCGTTCCTTGAACATCTCGACGAAGTCCTGGGGGTTGAACCCGGCGATCGCCGCGGGGTCCATGGAGCCGATGCGCGTCCGGATCTTTTCGGGACCGGCAAATGCCGATTCCATGGTCACCTGCTGGTCAAGCAGCATGCCGGTGAGCAGCGCAAACGCGTCGTCGCTGAGTAGTTTGTCCGCCGCGGGGTCCCCTGTGATGTGCAGTTCCATGCGTCCTATCCTCCCACCCGGCCCTGTCCGCGTCATGGGGTCCAACAGCCCGGGTCTCCACAGCCGATCTCAAGTGCTTGCAATCGACTGTCGCCAGGTAATACCGTCCCAACCAGCGGTCGAAACCCACAAGCGGAAGGCATGTCATGCTGAAGCACGTCGCTGAGGGCGTCCTCGTTCATGTGAGCGAGTTCATCCAGAGCAATTCCATCGTCGTGCAGGGCCGGGACGGGGTGTTGCTCATCGACCCCGGCATAACGGGCGACGAAATGGCGGCCCTCGCGAACGACCTCCGCGAGCTGGGCCGGCCCGTGGCCGCAGGCTTCTCCACCCATCCTGATTGGGACCACGTTCTCTGGCACCCGGACTTCGGCGACGCGCCCCGCTACGGTACAGCCCGTTGCGCGGCCTCCCTCCAAGACCTGCTCTCGCATGCTGATTGGGAAGCCCGTGTAGCCGAGGGGCTGCCGCCTGAGTACGCCGACGAGATCCCGATGGATCTGCTCGGCCTCGTCACCGGCCTGCCTGCCGGGGCTACGCATATTCCGTGGGACGGCCCCACGGTCCGGATCATCGAGCACCACGCCCATGCCCCGGGCCATGCGGCGCTGCTGATCGAGGACCGCCACGTCCTGGTCGCCGGCGACATGCTTTCGGACATGACGGCCGTGTTCCCGACGACCCCCGGATCGGCCCGTCGGCCCCGTTGGATTGGCTGCCTGATGTGCACAAATGGCAACTTCTGCGGCTCGCTGAGAGGCAGCAGAACCAGACTCCCTAGGCGGCTTGGGACCGGACCTTCAACCGACCCCGCCACGCGGCAACGCCCCACACGGCCAGCAGCACCGCTACGAGCAGCAGGCCGGCCTCGCCCAGGTCCACCGCACCCAGCCACGTGGTGAGGGGATCCTCCAGGCCAAAGGCCGCGTTGAAGAATCCACCCAGCGTGATGGCCGAAATGAAAAGCGCGGACACGGCGGAGATACCGGTGATCAGGGCGTTGAATCCGAGCTTCCGCCGCGGATTGTGGATGGCTGACCGGTACATGCGCATCATGGCCACACCGTTGACGGTGTCGCACAACGTCATGGCAGCAGTGAAGGCCAGTGGCAGCGCCAGAAGGGCCAGCGGGGAGACCCCGGCGAGGGATGCCGCCGTCGTCATCACCAGAAGCCCGATGGTGGTGGCGGTATCGAATCCCAGCCCGAACAGGAAGCCGATGACGTAGATGTTCCGCGGCCTCTGGACCCTGGACAACGGTTTGGCCAGCAGGCGTGCCACGAATCCCCTGGCCTCCAGGTCCCCGTCCCGCAGTTCCCCGCCGCCCTGCACGTTCCGGTACGCCCGCGCGGCCCGCAGGAACGCCGAGCCGTTGAACAGGCCCATGGCCAGCAGGAACAGCCCGGAAACGCCGCTGCCGATCAGGCCCAGGACCAGGTTTCCGGTGGTTCCGTCCTCCATGAACTCGCCCACCATCGCGGCACCGCCCACCACCAGCGCTCCCGCCAGGATCACTACCGAGCTGTGGCCCAGGCTGAAGGCGAAGCCCACGCTCACGGGATCCTTGTGCTGGGCCACGAACTTCCGCGTCGAGTTGTCGATCGCGGCGATGTGGTCCCAGTCGTAGCTGTGCTTGATGCCTGCCAGGTAGGCGGTGAGCACCAGCCCCAGTGCCAGCGGTTGCGCGGCACCCGCCGAACTGGCAAGCAACAGGACGACGGCGGCAACATGCAGTGCGGCCACCGCACCCAACGCGAACAGCAGGCGCGTCCGGAGCGGCAGTTGCTCCCGTTCCCGGTACATCGCGGCGAACCCGCTGAGCACGGTCATCAGTACTTCCTCAGGTTCAGGGGTGGCTGCCCGTACCAGCGTTCACGCAGCAGGGCGGTGCAGGCGCCCAGCAGCCGGTTGAGTTCCTCCGTGGAGTTGGACAGCGACCGCAGCACCACGCCGGTGGTCCCGCCAATACACGCGGTCAGGGACACCCCGGTATGGGCGTCGTGCCCGGCCGTGAGCGCATGGAACTCATCCGCGAGCGCCTGGTCCACCCGGGCGTCCACCACCACCAGCGACCCCAGGTGACTGAAGCCTTCCATGTATCCCAGGCCGGTGACGTCGTTCAGCGGCGGCCGGATCAGCAGGTTGTCGAGCGCCAGCATCCTGGTGCCCTCCGGTGTCGCCACGTGGATCTCGTTGCGCAGCCGCAGTTCCTCGTACCGGAACGACGCCCCGTCCGGCGACCACCCCGGCGTCACCACTTCAGCCATGACCAGGCTCGACGACGGCCGCACGGTGATGTGCGTGTTCTGCCGGTAGCTGGCCTCCCGGTAGGCGATCAGCTGGTCCGGAGCCAGTTCCAGCTGTGCCCCCTCCCCCAGCCGGAGGGTCATGCGCTGCTCGGCGAACGACCCCGGGGTCCGGTAGATCTTCGTGGCCGACTGCGTGGTCAGCAGCACTTTGGCCCCGTCGCCCGCCTCCACGTCGATGACATAGAGGTCGGCCCCCAGATACGCCCCGCCCGGATTCACGAGGACGTAGCAAACCTGGCCCGAGTCATCCAGGTAATGCGGCCGCAGGACACGGAGGGCACCCCGATGGTACTGGTGCGCGGCCACGGACCGGCCGCCGCGCACGGCGACGACGAGCTCAAGCTCCCCCATCGGGGACTCAACCGCGGCAGCAACGGCCGCCGTCATTGGGCCAGGTCGAGCATCAGGACGTCGCGCCGCACCCATTCGATGACCGCGTCCAGGCCTTCGTCTGTCTTCAGGTTCGTGAAGCAGAACGGCTTCTCGCCCCTGAACTCCTTCGAATCGCGCTCCATCACCGAGAGGTTCGCGCCCACGTGCGGGGCGAGGTCGGTTTTGTTGATGATGAAGAGGTCGGATTTGATCATGCCCTGGCCGGCCTTGCGCGGGATCTTTTCACCCTGCGCCACATCGATGATGTAGATCGAGAAGTCGACCAGCTCGGGGCTGAACGTGGCGGAGAGGTTGTCGCCGCCGGATTCCACGAAGATCACCTGCAGGTCCGGGTGGCGCTTTTTGAGTTCCTCGATGGCCGCCGTGTTCATGGACGTGTCTTCGCGGATGGCCGTGTGCGGGCAGCCGCCGGTTTCGACGCCGATGATCCGGTCCTCGGGCAGGATGCCGTTGGCGGCCAGGATCTTGGCGTCCTCGATGGTGTAAATGTCGTTGGTGATGGCGGCCATGGAGATCTCGCGGCTCATGTGCCGGGTGAGCCGCTCCACGAGCTGGGTCTTGCCGGCGCCGACCGGTCCGCCGATGCCGATCTTGATGGGTTCAGACATACTGTCCTCCTCAGTAATATGCACAGTTAGCTCATGAACATGCGGGCACGTTGACGCTCGTGCCGCATCTGCGAAATTTCCAGTCCGGGGCTGACGGCCCCGAAGTCGTCCGGCGCCAGGCGCCCCACCCGCTCGACGGCGGCAGCGACGTCGTCGGCCGCTTTCCGCAGCAGCCGCTGGCCGGCGTTCTGCCCCAGCGGAATGGCGCGGACGGCGTTCTGGGTCAGGGACGTGACCGCGGCGAAAAGGTAGGCGGCCAGCGCTTCGGTGCGCGGCACACCCAGGGAACGGGCGACGACGGCGAACGCCAGCGGCTGATGGCCGGCGGCCCGGCCGGCGGTCACCAGCTCCCGGTACTCCGCCAGCTCCGGGGAGGGGAACACTTCGGACCCGATCTCCAGCAGCCGGGTGCCCATCTTGGTGCTCGCCTCCCGCAGCTGCCGCGGCAGGAGCTGCGCAGTCAGCAGCGGATCCAGCTCGGCAAGGGGAACGCCGTCGTAGAGGAACCTGATGGCCAGGCCGTCGGAGTACGTGAGCTGCTGCCCTATGAACGCGGACAGCCACACCCCGAAGGACGCCTCGTCATGGACCAGGCCGCGCTCGATGTAGGTCTCGAAGCCGAGCGAGTGCGCAAACGCTCCTGTGGGCAGGGCGGAGTCGGTCAGCTGCTGCAGCGCGAGCTGGTAACTGCCTGCCGCGGCCACGGCGTCAGTGCGAGTGTTCAGCATGGCGGAACGGAACGGGCATCACGCGTTCCTGGCGCTCGTAGGGCACTCCGACGTGTTTGAGGTAGTCCTCCACGGTGTGGTCGTACTGGCACACCATCACCTCGGCCGCGTACTCGGAGGCGGCGTCGAAGAACTGGGCCTGCAGGTGCCGGTTCCCCAGCGAGTGCGCCACCACCCCCATCTCGTGGATGGTCCGCGGCGCCACCACCAGGACGTCGGTGGGCAGCACGGACACCACGATCATGTTGGTTTCGGCCACGTGCAGGATGTCACCGTCGCGGAGGTCCCCGGAACCGGACGGCAGCCGGATGCCCAGCTCCTTGCCGTGGTCCGTGGTGACGCGCTGGATGCGCTTGACCAGCTGGGCGCTGGGCAGCACCACCTTCTCCCGGTGCAGCCCGGCGAAGGCTGCGGTTTCGGCGGCAGGGAGGTCGTGCAGGTTGCCGAGGATCTTTTCGATAATCACGGGTGCTCCGGTGCTCGGGAGGTTAGAAGAGGAAGTAGCGCTGCGCCATGGGCAGCACGTCCGCCGGTTCGCAGGTCACGTCCTCGCCATCCACGGACACCTGGTACGTTTCCGGGTCCACCTGGATGTCCGGAGTGGCGTCGTTGAACTTGAGGTCGGCCTTGGACAGAGTGCGGATCCCCGACACTGGACGGATGACCTTCTGCAGGCCCAGCTGTTCCGGCACACCGGCGTCGATGGCGGCCTGGGACAGGAAGGTGATGGAGGACTGCTGCACGGCCTTGCCGAACGCGGCAAACATGGGACGCATCGTCCGTGGCTGCGGCGTGGGGATGGAGGCGTTGGCGTCACCCATCAGCGCGTAGGCGATCTGGCCGCCCTTGAGGACGAGCTCGGGTTTGACCCCGAAGAACGCGGGGTCCCAGAGCACCAGGTCGGCGAACTTGCCTTCCTCCACCGAGCCGATGGAGTCGGCCATGCCCTGCGCGATGGCGGCGTTGATGGTGTACTTCGCCACGTAGCGCTTGAGCCGGAAGTTGTCGCTCTCCTCGGAACCATGGGCACCCCCCGCCGGATCCTTCAGGACGCCGCCCTGCTTCTTCATCTTGTCCGCCACCTGCCAGGTGCGGGTGATCACCTCGCCCACCCGGCCCATGGCCTGGGAGTCGGAGGAGGTGATGGCGAAGATGCCCAGGTCCTGCAGGACGTCCTCGGCGGCGATGGTCTCGGCGCGGATGCGGGAATCCGCGAACGCCACGTCTTCCGGGATGTCCGGGTTGAGGTGGTGGCACACCATCAGCATGTCCAGGTGCTCTTCGATGGTGTTGCGCGTGTACGGCAGGGTGGGGTTGGTGGAGGCGGGCAGTACGTTCGGGAGCCCGGCGATCTTGATGATGTCCGGGGCGTGTCCGCCGCCGGCCCCTTCGGTGTGGAAGGTGTGGATCACCCGGCCGCCGATGGCCCGGATGGTGTCCTCCACGAAGCCGCACTCGTTGAGGGTGTCGGTGTGGATGGCCACCTGGACGTCGTATTCGTCCGCCACTTTCAGGGAGTTGTCGATCGATGAGGTGGTGGAACCCCAGTCCTCGTGGACCTTGAGCCCGATGGCACCGGCGCGAATCTGCTCGGCCAGCGGCTCGACGGCGGAGGCGTGGCCCTTGCCGAACAGCCCGATGTTGATGGGCATCCC
This sequence comes from Arthrobacter sp. CC3, assembly GCF_039907775.1. Lineage (NCBI taxonomy): Bacteria > Bacillati > Actinomycetota > Actinomycetes > Micrococcales > Micrococcaceae > Arthrobacter > Arthrobacter sp. CC3. Next base: position 198,211 of record NZ_JARCCY010000003.1, on the reverse strand, counting down.
TTCGGTGGCCTGCAGCATCCGCTGGATGTGCCATTTGCCGGGCGTGACCGTGGTGGCCTTGGTTCCTTCGGCCGGCCCGGTCCCGCCGCCCACCATGGTGGTCACGCCGCTGGTGAGGGCGGTGGGCACCTGGTCCGGGGAGATGAAGTGGATGTGCGTGTCCACACCGCCGGCGGTGAGGATCTTCCGTTCGCCGGCGATGATCTCGGTGCTGGCACCGATGACGATGTCCACGCCGTCGGCGATCTGCGGGTTGCCAGCCTTGCCGATCTTGAAGATGTGGCCGTCCTTGAGCGCGACGTCGGCTTTGTAGATGCCGGTGTAGTCCAGGATGACGGCGTTGGTGATGACGGTGTCGGGAACGGCTGCGCCCTGGACGTTCCCGTCCCGGGTCACCTGGCCGTTCTGGCCCATGCCGTCGCGGATCACCTTGCCGCCGCCGAACACCACTTCCTCGCCGTACACGGTGAGGTCTTTTTCGATCTCCAGGAACAGCTCGGTGTCCGCGAGGCGGATGGCGTCGCCCGTCGTCGGGCCGTACAGGTCCGCGTACTGCCTGCGGCTCAGTTCGAAGCTCACTTGGCGTCCCCCTTCCCTGCGTTGGGACCAGCCGTTGCCAGCTTGCCGTTCACGGCGTTGCTGAGACCGTACACCTCGCGGCTGCCGGCCAGTTCGATCAGCCGGACGGTCTTGCTGTCCCCCGGCTCAAACCGCGCCGCAGTGCCGGCCGGGATGTCCAGCCGCCGGCCGTAGGCGGCCTGCCGGTCAAACTCAAGGGCGGCATTCGCTTCGGCGAAGTGGTAGTGCGAGCCCACCTGAACGGGCCGGTCACCGGTGTTAACCACGACGACGTCCACCGCCTCGCGTCCGGCGTTCACCACAACGGGCGCTGACCTGAGAACGTACTCACCTGGAATCATCGCCTGCCCCTAGCGGATCGGATCGTGGACGGTGACGAGCTTGGTGCCGTCCGGGAACGTGGCCTCGATCTGGACGTCGTGGATCATTTCCGGCACGCCCTCCATCACGTCGTCCCGGGTCAGCAGCGTGGTGCCGTAGCTCATGAGGTCGGCCACGGTGCGGCCGTCCCGGGCGCCCTCGATCAGTTCGTAGCTGATGATCGCCACGGATTCCGGAAAGTTCAGCTTCAGGCCGCGGGCCTGGCGGCGCCGGGCGAGGTCGGCGGCGACCACGATCATGAGCTTTTCCTGCTCACGGGGCATCAGGTGCATCGGAATCCCTTCAACGTACTGCTTTGTGACAACAGTAGGCCGGTCACGTTTCCGTGAGATTTCAGGGGACCGTCTCCCGGTTCAGGGACAGCGGGAGACGGTGCGGCGCCCCTTAGCCTTCGCAATCAACGCAATAGGCGTGACCGTTCTTTTCGCGGGCGATCTGGGACCGGTGCCGGACCAGGAAGCAGGAGTAGCAGGTGAATTCATCCTGCGCCTGGGGGATGACCTGGACCACCAGTTCCTCGGCGACGAACTCCCCGCCGGGGACCATGCCGTCGTCCAGCGCGTCGGTCTCATCCAGTTCCCGGACAACGCTTCGCGCGTCGGGGGCGTTGGCGGACTGAAGCGCCTCCAGGGAGTTCTCCTGGGATTCCTTGACGTCGGATCGTACTTCGTCGTAATCGGTTGCCACTTTGGGTGTTTCTCTTTTCTGATGTTCGTGCCCTGACGGGAATGCAACCTACACCATCGCACCCTTATTCCCGATATACCACAACGAACTAAGTCGAAGTGGTGTAATGTGCGGCACGCTGCAGGAAGAAATCAGCCGGCGGGCGCCGCCGTGGAGTCCCTGACCACCAGCTGGGTGGCGAGTTCAACATGGGTTGATTCCAGGGCTTCCCCGTTGGCCAGCCGCAGGATGGACCGGAGCGCCGTGCGCCCCATCTCCTGCAGCGGCTGGGCCACGGATGTCAGTCGTGGCACGGATTGTTCGGTGATGTCGGTGCCGTCGAAGCCCACCAGGCTCAGGTCCCCGGGCACGCTGATCCCCTGCGCGCGGGCTTCGTCCAGGATGCCCAGCGCGATGGCATCGTTGCCGGCAAATATGGCCGTGGGCCGGTCTGCAAGGGCGAAGAGCCGGCGCGCACCGGCGACGCCGAAGTAGCGCTGGAACTGGCCCGACACAATGTAGTCCGGATTCGCCGGGATGTTGTTGGCGCGCAGGGCCGCCAGGTAACCGTGGAGCCGGGCAACGCTGCATTCCGCGGCCTCCGGGCCGCCCAGGAAGGCAATTTTCGTGTGGCCCAGGGCGATCAGGTGCTCTGCGGCTTCCTTGCCGCCCGCCCAGTTGGTGGCGCCCACGCTGACAAAGCCGGAACGTGGCGGGTTCAGCGGGTCGATCACCACCACCGGGATGCTCCTGCGCCGGAAGGATTCCAGCTGGACGGGAGTGATTTCGGAGGTCACCAGGATGAGGCCTTTGCGGCCGGCGTCGAACAGCCGCTGGGACCACTGCTCGTGGTCCGTGTTCTTGAGTTTGTCCGGGGTCACGCTGCTCAGGACCACCTCCACGCCTTCCTCGGCGGCGCAGGCAACGATGCCGGACATCACTTCCAGGGAGTACGAACTGTCCAAGCCGTCAAAGACCAGGTCCACCAGGACAGGGCCGGCGGACCTGACCCTGCGCTGCATCGGCGACTCGTAGCCAAGCTTCACGAGGGCCTTCTGGACGCGGACGCGCGTCGGCTCGGCGACGTCGTCGCGGCCGTTGATGACCTTGGAAACGGTGGGCGCGGACACCCCGGCCAGCGCCGCGACATCGGCCAGGTTCAATTTGGCCTTCGGTGTCTTTGCAGGCATCACAGCAACTTTCTCGAAATATTTCGGTAGCTGAAGTCTGCACCAGTCGCGGCAGTGCCGTCAATATTTGGGCGGAAACCCTTGACGCTGGGACCAAAACGGGGCTAACTTCTATTTCAGTCAACGAATTAGTTGCGAAATATTTCGAAAGCCTCTGTTCATTGCTGGTGCCTCCCGCCCGGGCAGCACCGCCACCGGCGCCGCAATGCCGCGGCTCTTTTCAATGGAGATCAGAATGGAATCACGTCTTTCCTCACGCAGGTCATTCCTTGCCCTTGCAGCCCTCACTCCCCTGGCCGCCTGGACGGTGACCGCCTGCGGCACCTCCGGCCCCGGCACGGCACCGGCAGGCGGCGCCACGTTCTGGTCGCTGACCGGAGAACCCAACGAGTCCATCCGGAAGAAGAGCCTGGATGCCTTCAGCGCGGCCAACCCCGATTCCAAGATCGTGGCCACCGTCTTCCAGAACGATGCCTACAAGACCAAGATCAAAACGGCCATCGGCGCAGGCCAGGCGCCCACCATCATTTACGGTTGGGGCGGCGGAACGCTGAAGACCTATGCACAGGCGGGCCAGGTGGAGGACCTCACCGGCTGGTTCGACGCCAATCCCGACATCCAGGCCAAGCTCTTCCCGTCCTCGTTCGGCGCGGCCACCGTTGACGGCAAGATCTACGCCGTACCCACGCAGACCGTGGCGCCGATTGTCTTCTACTACAACAAGGAACTCTTCGCGAAGGCCAACGCCCAGCCGCCCAAGACCTGGGACGAGCTGATCGCCCTGACCAAGACCTTCAATGACATGGGCGTTGCCCCGTTGTCGCTCGGCGGCCAGTCGCGCTGGACATCCATGATGTGGCTGGAATACCTGCTGGACAGGATCGGCGGACCGGAAGTCTTCCAGGCGATCTTCGACGGCAAGGCCAAGGCCTGGTCCGATCCGGCAGTGCTGGAAACGTGTGCCAAGATCCAGGAACTGGTATCCGCCAACGGCTTCATCAAGGGCTTCTCCTCCATCACGGCGGACAGCAACGCGGACCAGGCACTCCTGTTCACCGGCAAGGCAGCCATGATGCTGCACGGGGCCTGGACCTACGGAGGCATGAAGCACGACGGCGGCACGTTCGTGAAGGACGGCAAGCTCGGCTGGTTCGACTTCCCCACCGTCAGCGGCGGCAAGGGTGATCCGCTCAACACCGTGGGCAACCCCGCCCAGTACCTGTCCATCTCCGCGAAGGCCAGCGACGCCGAAAAGGAGGCCGCCAAGAAGTTCTTCAAGGACGGCCTGCTGACCACGGACGAGATCACCGCGTACATCTCTTCCGGCGCTGTGCCAATTGTCCAGGGCATCGAGGACAAGCTCGCCTCCAGCGAGGACAAGGACTTCCTGAAGTACGTGTACACGCTGAGCAAGAACGCGCCCAGCCTGCAGCAGTCCTGGGACCAGGCCCTCAGCCCCACCGCCGCCGAGGCGCTGCTGAGCAACATCGACCAGCTGTTCCTCAAGTCCATCACCCCGGCGCAGTTTGCCGAAAACATGAATGCGACGCTTGGGAAATGAGCGCCGGAGCACTCACTGCCCGCGAGCCGGCGGAGCAGCAACTTGCCGGGCACCACAGCACCACAGGCACTAAGGCCCGGGGCGGATCGCTAGGCTGGATGGTCCTGCCCGCGCTGCTGTTCTTCGCGGTTTTCGCCGTCCTCCCGCTCCTGGGCGTCGTTGCCCTGAGCTTCACCAACTGGGACGGCATCGGCGCGATCAGCGTGGCCGGCATGGACAACTGGCTCGCCGTCCTGTCCGATCCCGTGATGTACAACGCGGTGTGGCTGACATTCGTGATCATGGTGGTGTCCTGGCTGGTGCAGACACCCATCAGCCTGCTGCTGGGTACCTTCACGGCAGGCAGCCAGAAGTACCGGGCGGTGCTGGCGGTGCTCTACTTCCTGCCGCTGCTGCTCTCCTCCGCAGCCATCGCCATCGCCTACAAGGCGCTGCTCGACCCCAACTTCGGGCTGGCGGAAGGCCTGGGCCTGCCGTTCCTGGCCCAGGACTGGCTGGGACAGCCGCAGCTGGTGCTGTTCCTGGTGATCTTCGTGATCGCGTGGCAGTTTGTCCCGTTCCACACCCTGATCTACCAGGGCGGCGTGCGGCAGATTCCCAAGTCGCTCTACGAGGCTGCCGAGATCGACGGCGCCGGCCGGGTCAAGCAGTTCTTCTACATCACCGTGCCGCAGCTGAAATACACCATCATTACCTCCTCCACCCTCATGGTGGTGGGATCGCTGACCTACTTCGACCTCATCTTCGTGCTCACCGCCGGCGGGCCGGGCAACTCCACCAGGATCCTTGCCCTGGACATGTACCTGACCGGGTTCCGGGCCAACCTGATGGGCCCCGCCAGCGTCATCGCCGTCATCCTGGTGGTGGTGGGACTCGGCCTGGCCCTGCTGCTGCAGCGGCTGGGCGGCAAGAACGCCGGCGGCAGCCAGCTGGAAGGACTCTGACCATGAGCGTCACCCTCACCAAAGCAACGCCCGCAGCCCTGAAGCCCGCGGAGCCGGCGCCCAACCGCGGCCTCGGCCGCCGGATCCGGAAGCTGAACCTTCCCGGCGGCCTGGCCGGCTGGATCTGGCTCGCCGTCATCATCATTCCGATCTACTACATCGTCATCACCAGCTTCAAGAGCCAGGCGGGCTACTTCAGCGAAAACCCGCTGGCACCGCCGTCGAACCCCACCCTGGACAACTACCGGATGGTGCTGGAAGCCGACTTCGCACGGTACTTCCTCAACAGCGCGCTGGTCACGGCCGGAGCGGTGCTGCCGACGGTGCTGTTTTCCTTCATGGCCGCGTTCGCGATTGTCCGCGGCCGCGGTAAGTTCCTGAAGCTCGTCAACGGCCTGTTCCTGATGGGCCTGGCCATTCCGTTGCAGGCCACCATCATCCCGGTGTACCTGCTGATCATCCGGCTGAACCTCTACGACAGCCTGCTGGCCCTGATCCTGCCGTCCATCGCGTTCGGCATCCCGCTCACGGTGCTGATCCTGGCCAACTTCATCCGGGACGTGCCGGATGAGCTGTTCGAGTCCATGCGGCTGGACGGCTGCAACGAGTGGCAGACCATGTGGCGGCTGGCGCTGCCGCTGGTGAAGCCCGCGATCGTCACCGTGGCCATCTACAACGGCCTGGGGGTGTGGAACGGCTTCCTGCTCCCGCTGATCCTCACGCAGAGCCCTGAACTGCGCGTGCTTCCGCTGGCGCTCTGGACTTTCCAGGGCCAGTACAGCGTGAACATTCCTGCAGTTCTGGCCTCCGTTATCCTCACCACCCTGCCCATCCTTGTCCTGTACATCGTGGGCCGCCGCCAGCTGCTGAGCGGCCTCACCGCCGGCTTCAGCAAATAGACCACGATGGAGCGAGATTCATGAACAAGTTGGAAACTGGCACGCCAGAATCGCCGACGGCAACAGATGCCCCGCCGATCCGCATCGGCATGGTGGGCCATGCCTTTATGGGCGCAGCCCACTCGCACGCCTGGCGCACCGCGCCACGCTTTTTCGACCTCCCGCTGGTCCCGGAGCTGAGCGTGCTCGCCGGCCGGGACGCTGACCGAGTGACGGCTGCCGCCCGCCGCCTGGGCTGGGCCGGCACGGAAACGGACTGGCGGGCACTCGTGGAGCGGGACGACGTCGACCTCGTGGACATCTGCACTCCCGGCGACACCCATGCGGAGATTGCCATCGCCGCGCTGCGGGCCGGCAAGCACGTGCTGTGCGAGAAGCCGCTGGCCAACAGCGTTGCGGAGGCCGAGGAAATGGCGCAGGTTGCCGCCGAGGCAGCTGCCCGCGGGGTTTTCGCCATGTGCGGATACTCCTACCGCCGTACGCCGGCCCTTGCACTGGCCCGGAACATGGTCCGGGACGGCAAGCTCGGAACCATCCGCCAGGTGCGCGCACAGTACCTGCAGGACTGGTTGTCCGATGAGAACGCTCCCCTGACCTGGCGGATGGACAAGGCGAAGTCGGGCTCCGGCGCCCTCGGCGACATCGGCGCCCACAGCATCGACGCCGCCCAGTTCGTCACCGGCCAGAGCATCACGGGCGTCTCAGCCATCATGGAGACCTTCACCAAGGAACGTCCCGTCGGCGGGGACTTCGTGGGCCTCGGCGGCAGCGGCGCGGTGGGTGCCGACGTCGAGCGCGGTCCGGTGACCGTGGACGATGCGGTGATCTTCAGTGCACGGTTCGACGACGGCCCCATCGGCGTCTTCGAGGCAAGCCGGGCGGCGCTGGGCAGGAAGAACGCCATGCGCTTGGAGGTGAACGGCTCGCACGGGTCGATCGCCTTCGATTTCGAGGACATGAACTACCTGAACTACTACGACGGCGGCAGCGGCGCCGATCCGGAGTCGCTCGGCTTCCGCCGGATCAACGTTACGGAGGCCCACCACCCTTACACCGGCAACTGGTGGCCGGTGGGCCACGGGCTCGGCTACGAGCACGGCTTTACGCACCAGGTGGTGGACCTGCTGACGGCCATCGGGGCCGGAAGCCAGCCCACGCCGTCGTTCTCCGACGCCCTCCAGGTGCAGCGGGTGCTGGCGGCAGTGGAACACAGTGCGGGCAAGGATTCCCGCTGGACTTCAGTGGACTGACGAAAAGGACATCAAATGACTGAGACAAAGAATGCCTTGGTGGTGCGCGGCGGCTGGGACGGACACCAGCCCCTCGAAGCCACGGACCTTTTTAACCCGTTCCTCCGCGAGCAGGGTTTCACCGTGCGGGTGGAGGAGTCGGCGGCGGTGTACGCGGACGCCGAGTACATGGCCGGCGTGGACCTGATCGTGCAGTGCAACACCATGACCACCATCGAAAAGGCCGAGTTCGAGGGGCTCCGCGCCGCGATCGAGGCTGGCACCGGAATGGCCGGCTGGCACGGCGGGATTGCCGATTCCTACCGGAACAATTCGGACTACCTGCACCTGATCGGCGGCCAGTTCGCCTGCCATCCGGTCAAGGACCACGGTGAGCTGCACGGGGATGCCACGGACAACTTCCGGACGTACACCGTGAACATGCTGCCGGCCGCTGCGGAGCACCCGGTCACTGCGGGGATCGGCGACTTTGAGCTCTTCACCGAGCAGTACTGGGTGCTCTCGGACGACTACATCGACGTGCTGGCCACCACCACGCTGCCCGCCAGGGACAAGGACGCGTGGCACCGGGACGTGGTCTCGCCGGCGGTGTGGACGCGGTCGTGGGGCGAAGGCCGGATCTTCGTGGCCACACCCGGCCACAGCGTGGAGATCCTCAAGGACAACAACGTCCGCACCATCATTGAAAGGGGCATGCTGTGGGCCAGCCGCTAGGAACCACCGAATTGGAGTCACCGACTGCGTCACCGCTCGAGTCACCGTGCGCGTCACCGCTCGAGTCACCGTCTGCGTCACCGCTGCGGATCGGCGTGGTGGGCTGCGGCAACATCATCGCCGCCTACCTGGCCACGTTTCCGCGGCTGACCACCGTCAAGCTGGTGGCGGTGGCGGACCTCGATCCCTCCCGTGCCGAGGCCGTGGCGGCCGGGCAACCGGGCGTGCGGGCGCTGGGCGTGGACCAGCTGCTGGCGGACCCGGACGTGGACCTGGTGCTGAATCTGACCATCCCGGCAGCCCACGCGGACATCGCCCTGCGCGCCATTGCCGCCGGGAAGGCGGTCTACGGCGAGAAGCCGCTGGCTGCCACGACTGACGAGGCACGCAAGGTGCTGGAGGCCGCGGCGGCGGCCGGCGTCGTCGTCGGCTGCGCGCCGGACACGGTCCTGGGGACCGGCATCCAGACCGCCCGCAAGGCGATCGACGACGGCCTGATCGGGGCGCCGATCTCGGCGACGGCCACGATGGTGACACCCGGGCATGAACGCTGGCATCCGCAGCCGGACTTCTACTACGTGCCCGGCGGCGGGCCGCTGCTGGACATGGGGCCGTACTACGTCTCGGCGCTGGTGACGCTGCTGGGTCCCGTAACCTCCGTGATCGGGGCGGCGAGCCACACCCGCGGCACGCGGACCATCGGCACCGGACCGCGCGCCGGCGAGACGGTTCCGGTCAGCACGGACACGCATGTCACGGGGATTCTGGTGCACGAATCCGGTGCGCTGTCCACGCTGGTGATGAGTTTCGACGCGGTGGCCACACAGTCGGCCAACCTGGAGATCCACGGCGCAACGGGGTCTCTGGTGGTGCCCGACCCCAACCATTTCGACGGCGACGTCAAGCTGCGCAGCCTGGGCGGGGAGGACTGGGAGGTGCTTCCGGTTTCAGCAGGCTATGTGGATTCCGCCCGCGGCTACGGCCTGCACGACCTCGCCCGGACCCCGGCCGGAAATGAGCCGCGGGCCGGCGGGGAGCTGGCCTTCCACGTGCTTGAGGTGATGGAATCCGTGCTGGAATCAGCGGCCCTGGGGCAGTCGGTCAAGGTGGCGAGCCGCTGCGAACGGCCCGAGGCGGTGCCGCTGACCGACCTCGGCGGTTAACGGCTTCGATCGACGTTAATTGTCGGTGCCTGCTGACATGCTGTGGGTATGGAAAGCGGTGCAGTTGCGGCGACGTTGGAGGCCATGGCGGCCTCGCTTGTTGCGCTTGCTTCCTGTGCCGGTCGCGTGGATGGAAACGCGGCCGGGAACGTGGCCCCGGCCGGTGCTGACCCGCTCCAGGACGAGGCGGACGCGTGCCTGGACGGTATGGCCGTTGTGGGTGGCCTGGAGGCCATGATGGCCGCGCTGAAAGTGCATTTTGCTGCCGGATACGCCCGCGCCGCTGCGGCCTTGGCGGCCCCGGCCGGTTCCCCGCAGGAGTGCACCGCCCGGGACATGGCGGTGACAGCAGAGGTGGCCTGTGTCCTGACGGTGAGTGAACGGTCGGCAGCCGCGCTCCTGGCGGATTCAGCCACCCTGACCGAGGGCCTGCCGCTGACGCTCGCTGCGCTGGGGGCAGGGACCATTTCATGGCAGCACGCGCGGGTGATGTGCGATGAAACATCCGGTCTGGACCCCGCCGCGGCCGCCGCCCTCGAGGCTCACTTCCTGGACCCCGACGCCCCGTTTGCGGCGCGTGGCTGCCCTGCAGGGGAGCTGGTGCCGGGCAGGTTCCGGGCTAAAGCGCGCAGCTGGCGTGAACGGCACCATCCCGTGAGCATCGAAGCCCGCCACCGCAAGGGTGCGAAGGAGCGCCGGCTGGAACTTGTCCCGGACCGGGACGGCATGGCCTGGCTCTCGGCCTACGTGAGCGCCGATGTGGCGGCGGGTGTCTGGTCCCGTGCCACGGACGCGGCGCGCGCCCTGCAGGGCCCGGCCGAAGCACGGACCCTGACCCAGCTCCGCGCCGACGTCGCCACGTCCTGGCTGCTCGGAGGCGTCGTGGAAGGAACCCCGTCCCCCAAAGCGCAGGTCCTCGTCACCGTTCCGGTGTTCTCGCTTCTGGGCGTAGCGACCGAACCGGCCACGCTGGACGGCTATGGTCCTATACCTGCCAGCATGGCCCGCCGGCTTGTCGCGGACGGTGCCACATCGTTGATGCGCGTCCTGACGGATCCGCGCAGCGGAGCGCCGCTGGAAATAGGGCGCACCAGCTACCCGGTTCCGCAGGCGATGCGCCAGTGGTTGCGGCTTCGGGATGGCCGCTGTCCTTTCCCGGGCTGCAACAACCACTCGCTGGACAACGAAGCGGACCACCTCCTGGCGTGGTCGGACGGAGGCGGCACCGGGATCTCGAATCTTGGCCAGCCATGCCGCAAACACCACCGCCTGAAACACAGCTCACGCTGGAAACCCGTTGGCGCCACCAAGGATCAGCCGCCCGGCTGGATCTCACCTTCGGGACGCTCATATCCCAGCGAACAACAGGACTGGGAACCACCCCACTGGCCGGACCACCCCGGCCACACGGGCGACGATCCGGAGCGGGAACCGCCCCCAGGGCCGGACGGACCTGCCGGTGCCGCCGGTCCCGGCGAGACGGGGGCACCATTACCGGTGGATCCCTTCCCTGACTGGGAGCTATTCATCGCGGCCTAGGATCACCCGCGCCTCTGCTGCTGCCCGGTCACCCCCCTTGGTGAGCAGTCTCTGCCCTGGGAGTCACCGTTGCGGACGCGCGCTGCTGTCTGCAGCCGTCGCCTGCCGGTGCCGGCGGATCCGCCAGGTGACCAGCACGCCGACCGCCACTGCGGCGACAACGACGGCGGCGGCGCTGCCGGCAGTGCGCGCCACCTCGTCGTAGAGGTTCCCGGCCAGGTACCCGTGGGTTACGAAGAGGCTCCCCCAGAGCACGCCGCCGGTGATGTTCCAGAGCGCGAAGCGCCGGTAGGGCATGCCGCTGAGTCCGGCCAGTGCCGGCATCACGGCGCGGAAGAAGGCGGTGAAGCGGCCCAGGAAGACGGCCGGGCCTCCCCGCCGCCTGAGGAACTCCCTGGCTTTCTCGAGTTGGGGCCGCTTCCGGTCAAAGATCTTGCGGGTAACCAGCCGGGGGCCCAGGTGTTTGCCGATTTCGTAGCCCACCGTGTCTCCCAGGATCGCGGCGGAAACCACCACGGCAATCATGGCTGGCAGCGGGAAGCCTCCCTTTCCGGCGATCACCCCGCCCACCACGGCGGCGGTTTCGCCCGGAATGACGAAGCCGATGAAGAGGGCGTCCTCGGCGAAAACCAGGGCGAACACAACACAGGCCACCAGCAGCGGGCTGGCGTTGAGGAGTCCGTCGAAGAATGCCTGCATCAGGAACAGTGTGGCAGTTGAGGCGGGCGGGCGTCAGCCTGCCCGCCTCAATTAGTTGTTAGATGCGCTCCAGCAAGGACACGTCCCGGACCGCTCCCTTGTCTGCGGAGGTGGCCATCGCGGCGTAGGCGCGCAGCGCGGCGGAAACCTGGCGCTCCCGGTCCTTGGGCTTGAACCCGCCGTTGACCAGCAGTTTCTCACGGCGTTCGGCGAGGACCTCGTCGGAGACCTCCAGCTGCAGGGAGCGCTGGCTGATGTTGATGCTGATGATGTCGCCGTCCTCCACCAGGGCGATGGTGCCGCCGGAGGCAGCTTCCGGGGAGATGTGCCCGATCGACAGGCCGGAGGTGCCACCGGAGAAGCGTCCGTCCGTGATGAGGGCGCACTTCTTGCCGAGGCCGCGGCCCTTGAGGAACGACGTCGGGTAGAGCATCTCCTGCATGCCCGGACCGCCCTTGGGGCCTTCGTAGCGGATGACCACCACGTCGCCTTCCTTGACGCCCTTGTTCAGGATCTTCTCCACGGCTTCATCCTGGGACTCGCACACGACGGCCGGGCCGGAGAAGGTCCAAATGGACTCGTCCACACCGGCGGTCTTCACCACGGCGCCGTCCAGTGCCACGTTTCCGCGGAGCACGGCCAGTCCGCCATCCTTGGAGTAGGCGTGCTCCACGGAGCGGATGCAGCCTTCCGCAGCGTCGGTGTCCAGGGAGGTCCACTCGTTCGACTGGGAGAACGCGGTGGAGGAGCGGACGCCGCCGGGAGCCGCGTGCCACAGGGCCTGCGCCTCTTCGGTGGCCTTGCCGCCACGGATGTCCCAGTCATCGAGCCAGCCGTCCAGGTCACCGGAGTGCACGGAATGGACGTCCTTGTGCAGGAGGCCGCCCCGGTTCAGCTCGCCCAGCAGGGCGGGGATGCCGCCGGCGCGGTGAACGTGCTCCATGTAGTAGGTCTTGTCCTTGGCGACGTTCGGGGCCACCTTTGCCAGGCAGGGCACCTGGCGGGACTTGGCGTCCATCTCGGCCAGGCCGTAGTCCACGCCCGCCTCCTGGGCCGCGGCCAGCAGGTGCAGGATGGTGTTGGTGGAGCCGCCCATGGAGATGTCCAGGGCCATGGCGTTGTCGAAGGCCTTCGCAGTGGCGATGTTGCGCGGCAGCACGGAGTCGTCGTCGCCGTCGTAATAGCGCTTCACCAGATCGACGACGGTGGCGCCGGCCTTCTCGTACAGCGACTTGCGGGCGGTGTGGGTCGCGAGCACGGAGCCGTTGCCCGGCAGGGCCAGGCCGATGGCCTCGGCCAGGCAGTTCATGGAGTTGGCGGTGAACATACCCGAGCAGGAACCGCAGGTGGGGCAGGCGTTCTCTTCAATGAGGTTGATGTCCTCGTCGGAGATGGACTCGTCCACGGCGTCGGCGATCGCGTTCACCAGGTCCAGGGAGCGCACGGAGCCGTCGGTCAGGGTCACGCGGCCAGCCTCCATGGGACCGCCGGAGACGAACACAACCGGGATGTTGAGGCGCAGCGCGGCCATGAGCATGCCCGGGGTGATCTTGTCGCAGTTGGAGATGCAGACCAAAGCGTCGGCACAGTGGGCGTTGACCATGTACTCCACGGAGTCGGCGATCAGGTCGCGGGACGGCAGCGAGTAGAGCATGCCGGAGTGGCCCATGGCGATGCCGTCGTCCACGGCAATGGTGTTGAACTCGCGCGGCACGGCGCCGGCGGCCAGGATGGCGTCGGAGACGATCCGGCCCACGGGGGCGAGGTGGGTGTGGCCGGGAACGAACTCGGTGAAGGAGTTGGCCACGGCGATGATCGGCTTGCCGATGTCCGAGTTGGCGACGCCGGAGGCGCGCAGCAGTGCGCGGGCGCCGGCCATGTTGCGGCCACGGGTGACAGTACGTGAACGAAGAGGAGGCATGGTACCGATCATGCCGTCCCGGGCCCCATGGCGGAAGACAGTGCTGATACTAGTAGTAGCAGTACCAGACTACTAGTGTTGGTGACTGTGAAAGAGGCAGGCGAGAGGCGCAAGGAACTGGGACTCTACCTGCGGGCACGCCGCGAGCAGGCGCTGCGGTCGGAGTACGGACTTCCGCCGGTGGCGCGCCGGCGTGAACGCGGACTGCGGCGGGAAGAGATTGCCTTCCTTTCCGGGGTCAGCGTCACCTGGTACACATGGCTGGAGCAGGGACGGGACATCCGGCCCTCGCGGGAAGTGCTTGAGGCTGTGGCCCGCACCCTGCACCTCTCAGAGGCCGGCCGCTCCTATGTCCTGTCACTGGGCGGCTATTCCGTACCGGTGTCGGCCGGCCCGGCGGCCGTTGATGCGCCGGCCCACATCCAGCGACTCCTCGACGCACTGGGCCCCAACCCCGCCTTCGCGCTGGCCCCCGACTGGAGCGTCACGGGCTGGAACCGGGCCTACGCCGCGCTGTATCCCAATATTGCGAACGTGGCCGCAACGGAGCGGAACCTGCTGTGGCTGGTCTTTACCGATCCCTACGTGAAGGAACTGCTGCCCGACTGGGACGTCACCAGCAGGCGCTTCCTGGCAGAATTCCGGGCAGAAGCCGGGCAGCGGCTGGGCGATCCGGACGTGGCCTACCAGGTGGAGCGGCTCAGGGAAACGAGTCCCGGGTTCAAGGAGGGCTGGGACCGGTACGACATCCTCGGCTTCGAATCCCGGGAACGGCTGTTCCGCCACCCGGCGGTGGGCGTCCTGAGGCTGGAGCACCATCAGGTCTCACCGTCGGACCGGCCGGACCTCCATATTGTGGTCTACACTCCGGTACCGGGCAGCGATGCCGCGGAGCAAATCGAGCGGTTGCTGGCCGCCGGCCGTTAGCTGCCCCGGATCTCAGGCCACGCTGCGGGCCGGTGCCCGGCCAAGCCCCTACTAAAACGGGCCCCTACTAAAAGACGTGAAGCGGCGGAACAACGAACGGTTCCGCCGCCTCCTATGCTGGGGCCATGGGAGCCGCACAGCAGTTGGGCACTAAGCCGATCCTCACCCTGACCGTGAACCCGGCGCTGGACATCAGCACCTCAACCGAGCAGGTCAGCAGCGGCCACAAGCTCAGGTGCGGCGCGAGCCGGCTCGATCCCGGCGGCGGAGGCGTCAACGTGGCAAGGGTCATCCAGCGTCTCGGCGGACACACCTTGGCCGTGTACACCGCAGGCGGGCCCACCGGCGAGGCCTACCGCAGGCTCATCGAAGCGGAGCGCATCCCCACGCTGGCGGTGCCGATCCAAGGAAGCACACGCCAGGACTTCACCGTCGATGAGACCTCCACAGGGAAACAATTCCGGTTTGTCCTTCAGGGCCCGGAGCTCTCGGAACCGGAGTGGCAGGCCTGCCTGGACCGTGTTGCCGGGGCGATGCCGGTGGGCGGATACGTGGTGGCCAGCGGCAGCCTCCCGCCCGGCGTGCCGGACGATTTTTATGCCAGGGTTGCCGGGCTGGCACGGCAGTCCGGCGCCCACTGCATCGTCGACGCCTCCGGCCGGGCCCTCACCGAAGCGCTTGCCGAGGGCGTGTTCCTGGTCAAACCAAGCCTCCGCGAACTGGGGGCGCATTTCGGCGCGGCCCTCGACAGCGAGCAGAGCCAGGTGGAGGCGGCATCCGCCCTCGTGGCTGACGGGTCAGCGGAACACGTCGCCCTCACCCTGGGCGAAGCCGGCGCTCTGCTCGCGTCAAAGTCCGGCCTGATCCGGTTGACCGTGCCGGATGTGCCGGTGGTCAGCACGGTCGGAGCCGGCGACAGTTTCCTGGGCGCTTTTGTGCTGCGGCTCGCGCAGGGCCGCCCCCTTGACGCGGCTTTCCGCGCCGCCGTGGCCGCGGGAAGCGCCACAGTCATGACACCTGCCACCGAACTTTGCCACCGCGCCGACGTCGAACGCCTCGAGGCAGAGCTCTCCGGAGCAGTCCCCTGACCGACAGCGGCTGCTTCCGGCAGGGACGCGGAGTCTTCCTACCGCGCTTCCAGGACAGTCTTCAGCTTCCGGAGCTGGGCAACCTCACCCTGCATTGTTCTGGTGACCAGGCCGTCCAGGACTTTCATGAGGCCGGGGAGCTTCAGGTCCAGGACGAAGCGGACGGAGGTGCCTCCTGCTGATTCGCTCAGGATGTACTCGCCGTGAGGCCGCGCCGGACCAGCAACCACGTCGAAGGCGAGGAGCCGGCCGGGCTCCGCTGCCGTGATCCGGTAGTCCCCCTGGATCGGCTTTCCCCGGGGTCCGGTGAGCGTCTGGCTGTTCAGCGGACTGCTCCGGGGTGAACTGGTCCATCGGTGTGGCCGGCCCCTTGTAGAGGTAAATGAACTTGCTCATCATGTGTCCTTTCGTTGCGTGTTTTCCCTTGGGGCTCGCGAACCGTCCCCTTCGAGAAGGGACTTCAGCTTCGCGAGGTCCTTCCGCATGGCCCGGCGCATCATCGGGGCGATGACGAGGCCGGCGACTGCGGAGAAGCCGGCCGGAGTGCCGGTGTTGCGCAGGGTCATCCGGGTGAAACCGCCGTCGGCCGCCGACCAGGTGTACGTGGTCTGCATGGGAAACGGCCCCTGTGCCGTGCGCATCACCAGCGTTCTGCCAGGGTCCAGCTCGGTGAATTCGTAGACGTATTCCAAGGTCCGTCCGAGGAACTGTGCCTTGAACGCCACCTTGGAGCCCACGGCCAACGGCGGGGCCGTTTCCCAGTTGACTGCCTTGATGTTGCTGTACCAGGCAGGCGCGTTGTCCGGGTTGGCCGCGAAGTCGTAGACAGCTTCGGGCGGCCTGCGGATCACTGCTTCCGTCACCACATCAACCATTTCCGGCACCTCCCCCGTGTCTCGTTCTTTCCCGACGACGCTAGAGTCCGGCAACCTGCCGGCCGGTGAAGGCGACCAGGCGTTCCAGGCTTGCCGCCGATTCATCAACCAGGGTTTCCTCGGCAAAGCTCTTGCCGCGCATCTGCGGGCTGATGGTGTTGCGGGCGAGGCCAAGGACGTAGTCGGACAGGACCGGTGAGACGCCGAGCTCCTGGCCGGTTGCCCGGGCGAAGTCCCACGCGTGGACCAGCAGTTCCAGGTTCAGGATGTTGGCCACGGTGGTTGCCGGCAGTTCTGCGAAGCCCATGTCGAGGGCTCCCTCGGTGCCGCGGGCGCGGAACGCCTCCAGGGTGGCCTGCGCGGCATCGGCAATCCGCACCTCGGGTGTTGCAGCCGGCTGATCAGGCACGGTCACGCCGAGGGCTTTGCCGATCGATGCGATCGAACCAAAGAGATGGTCCAGGAGGGCGTCAACGGTGAAGTCCTCGCACGGCGTCGCTGATTCCAGGTCTGATTCCCCCACCTTGCGGAGGACCCGCTGGGCAACCGCCAGGGCCGCCTCGGCGCTGGAGAGTTCATCGATGGGGTCCGGGGCAGCAGCCCATTCGTCCGGACCGGCGTCTCCGCTGGCGGCAAGGAGGACGAGGCGCTCGAGGAAATGGTTCCAGCCTTCTGCGTGGCCTGCCTCCTGCTCTTCCGAGAGTCCCTCGTGAATGAGCTGGACCGTGGTTCCGCCTTCCACAGCCTCCAGGTTCACGGTCACCGTCGACGCTCCCGGCGGCAGCCCGGCGTCGCCCTCCCAGCCCCACGTGTAGACGATCCGCTTTCCCGGCTCGATTTCAGTGAAACTTCCCATCGCCGAGTGCCCCGGCGTGATGGTCCAGCGGTAGTCTCCGCCCACGCGCAGATCCACCCGCGCCGCCACGGTCTTCCAGCGCCGCAACCGCTCCGGTTGCGTGATGAGCTCGAAGGCGGCGTCCGGGTCAACCGGAATGAATACTGTCTTATTGAATGTCATCAGAATTCCCTTGCGATGGTTGCTGGCCCAGCCGGCCGGCGTCGGCCACCAGCAGGTCCAGTTCGGTTGTCCAGAAGGCCTCGAATTGTTCACGCAGCCGGACCATCCCGGCGCCGTCCAGGCGGTAGTACCTGTTCCGGCCGTCCTTCCGGGCGGTCACCAGCCCCACTTCCGAAAGAAGCAGCAGGTGCTGGGAGATGGCCGACCTGCTGACCGGAAAATGGCCGGACAGTTCGGTGACCGTTTTCTCCCCCTCCGCCAGCAGCCGAAGCAGCGCCCGCCTGTTGGGCTCCGTTGCGACTTCCAGAAGATCGGGCACAGAAAATACGTTAGTCGTCACTAACGCATTAAGCAAGCGGTGAGGCCGGGCATGCAAAAGAGCGGCGGCAACCCCTCCGGGCAACCGCCGCCCCGTCTTGCAGTTACGCAGCCGCTACGGACTCCTTGACCTTTAAGGGTTCAATCTTTCCCATGACGAACAGGTAGTTGGCGGCCCCCACGAGGGAGACGGCTCCAATGACCGCCAGCGGCGCCACGAAGGAACCGGTCTGATCCACCAGAACGCCGATCAGGATCGGGGTGAAGATGCCAGCCAGGTTGGAGGCGAAGTTCTGCAGTCCGCCAATGGATCCGACGTGCCTGGAGCTCGGCGCAACGTCCGCGGGCAGCGACCAGATGCCGGTTGCTGCGACGGTGAGGCTTGAGTAGGCAACGGAAAGCAGCGCCAGCGCCATCCAGGCTTCCGGAACGAGCGCTGCAAACATAATGACGGAGCCGCCGGCGAGGCCGCCGGCGATAGCGGTCTTGCGGACCTTGGTGACGGACGCCCCGGCCCGCACGGCACGGTCGGCCAGGTATCCGCCCAGCCAGCCGCACAGCACCGCGCAGATGCCGGGGATGGCTCCGAAGAAGCCCAGCTTGAGCAGGTCGAATCCGCGCTCCTTGACGAGGTAGCTGGGGAAGAACGTGATGAAGAAGTAGATGGCGCTGTTCAGGCAGAAGAAGCCGAACATCATGCTGAGGATGGTGCGGTACTTGAAGAGTGAGCGCCAGGGCAGCTTGGCTGCGTCGGCGTCGTCGCTGCCTTCGCCGCGGGCACCGCCTTCTTCGATATAGGCCACTTCGGCGGCGTTCGCGCCGGGGTGCTCCTGGGGGCTGCGGTACACCTTCCACCAGACGGCAGCCCAGATGAGGCCGGCGACGCCGATGATGATGAACACTGCATGCCACGAGGTCAGTGCCACGATCAGGGTCACGATGGGCAGCGCGATCACGGCCCCCACACGGGACCCCGAGTCCCAGATGCTGGTGGCGAAAGCACGTTCACGGACCGGGAACCAGGTGGCCACCACCTTCGCCGCCGTGCTGGGCGCAGGGCTTTCGCCGACGCCGAGGAGGAAGCGGGCTGCGAACAGGGACCAGAAGCTTGTAGCGGCAGCGGTCACCATCGTGAAGATGGACCACCAGACGGCCGCCAGCGAGAACGACCTGCGCGGTCCCACCTTGTCCACGTACCACCCGGCCGCAAGCTGGCAGAAGTCGTAGGCCCAGAAGAAGGCGGCAAAGATGAGGCCCTGCTGGGTGGCGGTTAGCTCGAAGTCCTTGCCCATGAACGGCAAGGCGACACTCAGGCTGGAGCGGTCAAGGTAATTGATACTCAACCCGATGAAAGCAAGCCAAATGATGACCCAGCGCTTCCGGGTCATCATTCGGGGATCTTTTGTCGGTGACGTGCTGGCAACTTTACTTCCGAGCGCAGTCATGTGGTCTCCTTCGACGTGAACATGGCTTCGGGCGCCTGGGGCGCCTGGGGAAGACACCGAAGATATCGATGCCAAATCATATAGGAATCGGGTTAATCATATAGAAAATGTGATCCAGATCAAGCCCTCCTAAAAAATCGCCCGCAAGAGCACCCCCGAGCCCGGTGGAATATGATTCCCCCAGCGACTCCAACCCGGACACCACCCCAACCAGCACTAAGAGGTCAGCGCGTGCCCCCACGTCAGTCTTCCGATATCTCCCGAGGCAAAGCCGCCGTCAGCGATGTGTATACAGCGATGCGCGCCTCCATCCTCGAGGGTGAGATCGCGCCCGGCACCCGGATCAACATCGACGCCGTTTCGCGAAGTTTGGGCGTTTCGCAGACGCCGGTGCGCGAGGTGCTTCAGCGGCTGGAAGGCGACAACCTGGTGGTCTACAACCCCGGCAAGGGCTACAGCACCACTCCCCTGCTGGACCTGGCCGAACTGCGCTCCCTCTTTGAATTCCGGCTGCTGGTGGAACCCTGGGCTGCGCGGGCTGCTGCCGTAGACCGGCTGGCCAACCCCGCCTCCGCACTGGAGCAGGAGATTAAGGCGTTCCGCGGGGCCATGAAATCCGAAGGCGACCTGCGGCAGGACCTGGTGGCCCATGACACCAGGTTCCACGACACCATCCTCGCCGCCGCGGGCAATACCGTGGTCCGCCACGCCTTTGCCCAGACGCACTGCCACCTGCACACCTTCCGCCTCTACCCGGCCGACGTCGACGGCGCCATCACCGTCGCGGAGCACTCGGCTGTCCGCGAGGCCATCCAGGCCTGCCGGCCGGAAGAAGCCGAAGCGGCCATGGCGGAGCACATCCGAAACTCCTTTGCCCGCTTCGCCCAGGCCTTCGAAGGACACGCCGACCTCGCGCCGCTGGAGGACAGCGGCCCACCCCGACGGCACGTCGTCCAGTAGACCAAAGCGATCAGACCCCGGCCCCGCGGCCGGGGTTTTCTTTTGCCGCGGACTTGATCTGGATCACTCTTCCTATATGATTACTGAAATTCATATAGGAAATCATGCACACCCTCCAGATCGATCCGAGAGAAGAGATCCATGCCTTCCATCACTTCCATCACCACCCAGGACGTCCGCTTTCCCACGTCACTGGAACTCGATGGCTCCGACGCGGTCAACGTTGACCCCGACTACTCCGCCGCCTACGTCGTCATCCGCACCGACGCGGGCGACGAAGGCCACGGCTTCGTTTTCAGCTGCGGCCGCGGCAGCGAGATCCTCACTGCCGCCATCGAGTCCTACGCGGGGCTTCTGCGCGGCCGGGACATCGAAGAACTGATCTATGACCTGGGCAATGCCTCCAAGCGCCTCATCCACGACTCCCAGCTCCGCTGGCTCGGCCCGGAAAAGGGCGTCACGCAGATGGCCGCCGGCGCGCTGGTCAGCGCCCTGTGGGACATCCGCGCCCGGCGCGAGAACAAGCCGCTCTGGCTGCTCCTGAGCGAGATGTCCCCGGAGGAGATCGTGGACGTTGTGGACTTCACCCATATCCGCGACGCCCTGAACCCGCAGCAGGCAATGGAAATCCTCCGCGCGGGCCAGAACGGCAAGGCGGCCCGCATCGCGAGCCTCCGGGCTGACGGCTACCCCGCTTACACCACCTCTCCCGGGTGGCTGGGTTACAGCGACGAGAAACTGGTTCGGCTCAGCAAGGAAGCGGCAGCTGCCGGCTTCTCGATGATCAAGCTCAAGGTGGGTGGCGACATCGCCGACGACCGCCGACGCATGGCCCTCGCACGGCAGGCCGTGGGCGAGCTCCCCATCGCCATCGACGCCAACCAGCGCTGGGAGGTGTCCGAGGCGATTGATTGGGTCAACCAGCTCGCGGAGTTCAACCCGTACTGGATCGAAGAGCCCACCAGCACTGACGACATCCTGGGGCATGCGGAGATCCGGAAGGGAGTCGCACCGGTCCGCGTGGCCACCGGCGAGGCCGTGGCAAGCCGGATTGTGTTCAAGCAACTGCTGCAGGCCAACGCCATCGACGTCCTGCAGCTCGACTCCACCCGCGTGGGCGGAGTCAATGAGAACATCGCCAACCTGCTGCTCGCCGCCAAGTTCGGCGTCCCGGTCTGCCCCCACGCCGGCGGTGTGGGCCTGTGCGAGCTTGTCCAGCACTTCTCCTTCTTCGACTACGCCGCCATCACCGGAAGCCAGGACGGCCGCATGAT
This sequence comes from Arthrobacter sp. CC3, assembly GCF_039907775.1. Classification (NCBI taxonomy): domain Bacteria; kingdom Bacillati; phylum Actinomycetota; class Actinomycetes; order Micrococcales; family Micrococcaceae; genus Arthrobacter; species Arthrobacter sp. CC3. The sequence continues at coordinate 176,800 of NZ_JARCCY010000003.1, read as the reverse complement.
CGAATACGTGGACCACCTCCACGAGCACTTCGCCGAGCCGGTCCGGATCGTTGGCGGACGCTATGCCGCCCCGCAGCTCCCCGGCACGGGGGCGGAAATGCTCAGCGCCTCCCGGACGCGCTGGGAGTTCCCCTCCGGTGAGGGCTGGCTTGAAGTGGGCAACCGTGCCGCGGTTACCGGCGGCAGCCTTGCACTTGCGGGAGCCGGCCGATGAACAGCACCCCAGCCGAACTGGACGCATCCGTCGAGGCCGCGCACGCGGCGTTCGAAAAGGCCCGGCTGGCAGGTCCCGGAACCAGGGCAGCCTGGCTCGAGGGGGTAGCCGCCGGCCTGGAAGACGACGCTGCGGACCTTGTTGATCTTGCGGTCGCCGAAACCCATCTCGCCGAATCCCGCCTCCAGGGCGAGCTGAAGCGCACCGTCTTCCAGCTCCGGATTTTCGCTGACGAAATCCGCCGCGGTGAGCACTTCGACGCGACGATCGACCATGACGATGCCGCCTGGGGCATGGGGCCGCGGCCCGACCTTCGCCGGTACAACGTTCCGCTCGGCGTCGTCGGGGTCTTCGGGGCATCCAATTTCCCCTTCGCCTTCAGCGTGATGGGCGGTGATTCCGCGTCTGCATTGGCGGCCGGCTGCGCCGTCGTGCACAAGGCACACGACGGCCACCGGGAGCTCGCGGTCCGCACCGCCGAAACGGTGACCGCCGCGCTGGAAGCCGCCGGGGCGCCGTCGGGCCTCTTCTCCCTGGTGACCGGCCGCCAGGCTGCCGAAGCGCTGGTTGACCACCCGCTGGTGAAGGCCATCGGTTTCACGGGTTCGACGGCGGGCGGCCGGGCATTGTTCGACCGTGCGGCCGCGCGGCCGGAACCGATCCCCTTCTTCGGGGAACTGGGCGGCATCAATGCCGTCTTCGTCACCGGCAACGCCTGGGCCGCGCGGCGCGACGAGATCGTCACTGGCTACGCCGGCTCTTTCACCCTCGGCATGGGGCAGTTCTGCACCAAACCGGGTGTGCTGTTCGTCCCTGCCGGACAAACGGACGAGGTCCGGGACAGCCTCCGGAATGCCTTGAGGGATTTCGCTCCCGCCCAGCTGCTCAGCGAACGGCTGCACCAGGGCTACCGGCAGGCAGTCGGCGCGCTGCGGGACACGGCGGGCGTTCAGGTGCTGCTCGACGGCGACTTCGCCGAGGCTCCGGCACCAACCGTCCTGCTGACCACTTCCGAAGCGGTCCGCCGCGATCCCGGAATCCTCCGACAGGAGATGTTCGGGCCCGCCAGCCTGGTGGTGCAGTACAGCGATGAATCCGAACTGGCCGCCCTTGCCGGTCTCTTGGAAGGCCAGCTGACCACTACCTTGCAGGCCGAAGCCGGGGACGACATCGCGGAGCTTGCCGGCAGGCTCGCGGACATCAGCGGGCGCCTGCTCTGGAACGGCTGGCCCACAGGAGTGACCGTCAGTTACGCCCAGCACCACGGCGGCCCCTATCCGGCCACGACGTCGGGCACCACATCCGTGGGGACGGCCGCCATCCGGCGGTTCCTGCGGCCGGTGGCCTACCAGTCCTTCCCGCAGCCGCGGCTGCCGGAGCCGCTGCAGGATGCCAACCCTTGGAACGTTCCGCAAAGGGTCGACGGCGTCTGGCAGCGCCCGTCCGCACGAGCGGAAGGCCTGCTGTGACGGCGCTGCCGGCGTCGGTCGCGGCCGTCCTTCCGGAGGACGCGGAGGACGCCCTTCTCATCGGCCGTCTCTGGGACGCGGAAACCTCCGGTCCCCGGGTTGTGGCGGTTCGGGGCGGGGACGTGTTCGATCTGCAGCACCTCGCCGGGACAGTGTCGGAACTGCTGGAAGGTTCGGAACCCGCTGCGGACGTCCGTTCCGCCCTGACAGTGCCACGGTGGAAGACGGCGGACGTCCTCGAAGCGTCCTTGGCGCAGGACACTTCCCGTCCGCACCTGCTGGCTCCCGTTGACCTCCAGGTCATCAAGGCCTGCGGGGTCACCTTTGTGGACAGCATGATCGAGCGCGTCATCGAGGAGCGCTGCGCCGGAGATGCCGGCAGGGCCAAGGAAATGCGTGAGCTCGTGGGCAGGGCACTCGGCGGCAGCATCGGCGACGTACGGCCAGGCTCCCCCGAAGCTGCCGAAGCCAAGCGGGTGCTCACCGCCGAAGGGCTGTGGTCGCAGTATCTTGAGGTGGGCATCGGCCCGGACCCGGAGGTCTTCACCAAGGCCCCTGTGCTGTCCTCGGTAGGCCTCGGTGCCGGCGTCGGGATTCCCGCGTTCAGTTCCTGGAACAACCCGGAGCCGGAACTCGTGCTGATCTCCACGTCCGCCGGCAAGGTGGTGGGCGCCACGCTGGGCAACGACGTGAACCTCCGCGACGTCGAAGGGCGGAGCGCCCTGCTGCTGGGCAAGGCCAAGGACAACAACGCCTCCAGCGCGCTGGGGCCGCTGATCCGGCTGTTCGACGGCGGATTCACCCTTGAGACCTTGCGGCAGGAAGAGATCCTGCTCCGGGTGGAGGGACCGGACGGGTACCTGCTGGAGGGCCGGAACACCTCGGCCAGGATCAGCCGTCCATTCGAGGAGCTGGTGGCGGCCACCTTCGGCAAGCACCACCAGTACCCGGACGGCTTCGCACTGTTCACCGGCACGCTGTTCGCACCCACGCAGGACCGGGACCAGCCGGGCCAGGGATTCACCCACAAGATGGGGGACGTGGTCACCATCCGCAGCCGCCACCTCGGCGCCCTGGTCAACACCGTGGGTGCCGCCGAGGAGCTGCCACCCTGGCGTTTCGGGCTGCGTCAGCTGTTCACGTACCTGGCAGTGCAGGAGCAGCCCGCTTCAGCTGCGGGCACGGCCGGCCTTAGCTGAACAGCCCTTCGCCGATGTAGCCGCCGGGTTTGGTGCCCGGCGGCACGGCGGCCAGGGCGGAGCCGGTGTGCTTGAGGTACTCCACGGCCAGGGTGTCCTGTTTGGCCATGGCCATCTGCATGGGCACGTAGTGGGTGCGCGGGTCCTTGACGAAGGCAATGAAGAATAGCCCCGCGTCGAGATGCCCCAGCCCGTCGGAACCGTCCGTGTAGTTGTACCCTCGGCGCAGCATCCGGACGCCGCCGTTCTGGTCGGCGTGGGCCAGCCGGACATGTGAATCCATGCCCATCAGGGGCTCGCCGTCCTTGCCCTTGATGGTGAAGTCCGGGGCGGTGAATTCCTTGCCGCCGGACAAGGGGGCGCCCTCGGCCTTGGTCCGGCCGATCAGGGCTTCCTGCTCGCCCAGCGATGTCCGGTCCCAGATTTCGATATGCATGCGGATCCGGCGGGCCACGAGGTAGCTGCCGCCCTCCATCCAGGCCTCTCCCGGCCGGGTGCCGGCCTCCGCCCAGACGTGGTTCTCCAGCAGGTCCGTGTCCTCAGCCTTGAGGTTGTTGGTGCCGTCCTTGAAGCCGAAAAGGTTGCGGGGCGTCTGCTGTGCCCGGGACGTGGAGGCCGTGCGTCCGAAGCCCAGCTGGGACCAGCGGACGCGGACCTTCCCGAACCCCAGCCGTGCCAGGTTGCGGATGGCGTGCACGGCAACCTGGGGATCGTCGGCACATGCCTGCACGATGATGTCACCGCCGCTGCGTCCCGCCTGAAGGTCATCGCCGGGGAAGTGCGGCAGGTCGATCAAGGCCTCCGGGCGGCGGCCCTCGAGCCCGAACCGCGCTTTCCCGTCCTTTTCGAACAGGCCGGCGCCGAAGCCGAAGGTCACGGTGAGCTTGCCGGCGCTGAGGCCCATGGCTTCGCCGGTGTCCTGCGGCGGCGCATCGTAGGAGCCGCCGGCCGCGCCGGTTTCCCCGGTTTCCCGGCCCTGGGTCATCGCCTCCGCGGCGGCGGTCCAGTCTTTCAGGAGCCGGATCAGCTCGTCCCGGTCCTCGGTGATGAGGTCGAAGGCGGCCATGTGCAGGCGGTCCTGCGCCGCCGTCGTAATTCCCGCCTGGCGTTCCCCGTGGAACGGCACGGTGTCGTTGGCCGGTGCGTCGTCGGCAGGTACGGCCGCCACGACGGCGTCGCGTCCCCACAGCCCGGCGGCGAGGCCGGCCAGCGCGCCGGCGCCCCCGACCCCGGCGAAGGAGAGCAGGCCGCGGCGCGAAACGCCGCGCGCGGCTGCCGGGCCGGCCGGCGGCCCTTCCTGGGACGTGGCCTGCCGGCCCTGGCCCGCACCGTCCCGGCCCGCACCGCCCTGGCCCGCACGGCCCTGGCCCCCGCCGAAAGGGCAGCCGGTCACAGCACGACTGCCGCGGTGAGGTTGGACAGCGGCTCGCCCAGGGAATCCACCAGGGCGGCGAGGCGCTGGACCTGCTCGGGGCTCAGCTCGTTGTAGTAGGCAAAGCCGTCACCCCGGGCGTGGGTCTTCAGTTCTGCCTGCAGCGCGGCGAACTTGGTGTCGAGGCTCTTGGCAAGCTCCGGGTCCTTTTGTTCCAGCACGGGCTTGAGGTTTTCGAAGGCGATCCGGGCGCCGTCCACGTTGGCCTGGAAGTCCCAGAGGTCCGTGTGGGACCAGATTTCCTCTTCACCAGTGACCTTGCCGGTGGCCACCTCGTCCAGCAGTTCCTTGGCGCCGTTGCCCAGCTTGTCGGCGGTGAGCTCCACGGTCCGCGTGCGCTTGGCCAGCTCTTCCGTGTCGGCCACCAGCCGGGCAGCGAGCTTGTCACGCTCCGCCGCACTAAGGGCCTGGAACCCGGCCGGCGGGAACAGGTCCTTTTCGGCGCGGTGCCACCCGGTCCATTCCTCGCCCTCGGCCAGGTCCGCCTCGCGGGCGTCCAGCTTGGGGTCTAGGTCGCCGAAGGACTCGGCCACCGGTTCGATCCGTTCCCAGTGCATGCGCGTTGCGGCGTAAAGCTCCTTGGCAGTGGCGGCATCGCCGGCCGCGTAGGCCTCGGCGAATTTCTTCGTACCGGCCAGCAGCTGCTCCGTCTGGTCCTTGACGTAGGCCACGTACTGGGCGGTCCCCTGGTCGGAGAGCGCTTTCAGGTCGCTGTCGACGGCAGGCTGTGTGCCGGAGTCCACCACGTCGAAACCGGCCCGGATGCCGTCGCCCACCATGCCAGGCTTGCAGGCCGCGTTGTATTTCCCTGCAGGGACTGTGACCACCAGGTTCCGCGTCAGGCCGGGCCCGATGTTTTCCACCTCGCCCAGGATCCGCAGGCCGTCTTCGGCCAGCAGGTAGAACTCGGTGACCTGATCGCCGTCGTTCTGGACGGCGAACGTGAGGTTGCCGCTCTTCGCGGACGCCGTGGATACCTTGCAGGCATCGCCGGTGCTGGTGACCCGGATCGGGCCGTCGGCCCCGGCCGAGGACGACGGCGCAGCATTGTCCGTGCAGGCAGCCAGCATCAGCGGAAGAACCACGACGGCGGCTGCAGCGGCCAGGCGGCTGGCAGGGCCACGCCGGCGGCCCTGCGGGTGGATTGCGGACGGGGCGGAATTGGGCAGGCTGGGGCTGGGCATGGGGTTGGTCCTTGGGGTGCGGGGGTGGGGGTCAGGATGCCGCGACGGTTGCCCGGGCAGCTGTGTCCGGACGGGATGATGCGCGGGCACGTCGGTTGGAGCGGAGGTAGAAGAAGAGCACGGCCGGGACGTACAGCAGCCAGGCAGCAGCTTCCAGCCATGTGGTGGCAGGCGAGAAATTCAGGGTGCCTTTGAGCAGGGTGCCGTACCAGGACGACGGCGGGATCGCCGCCGATACGTCAAAGGCCAGGCTGTGGAGCCCGGGGAGGATCCCGGCCTCCTGGAAGTCGTGGACAGCGTAGGCAAGCACGCCTCCGGCGATGACGATCAGCGCCGCGCCGCTCCAGGTGAAGAACGCGCCGAGGTTGATCTTGAGGACACCCCGGTGCAGCAGGAACCCGAGCAGGACGGCGGTGGCCAGCCCCAGCAACGCACCGAACAGCGGCGTTGCCGACTCTCCCGTGGCCTGGGCAGCCGCCCACAGGAAGAGCGCGGTTTCAAGGCCTTCCCGGCCCACGGCCAGTGCGGCGACGGCGGCGAGCCCCCACCCGGCGCCACCTGCAGCCCGGTCCACCTGCGAGCGGAGTCCGGTGCCGAGGGTACGGGCCGTGCGGGCCATCCAGAAAACCATCCACGTCACCAGCGCCACCGCCACAACGGAAAGACTCCCGCCGATGGCCTCCTGCGCCTCGAACGTGAGGCCGCGCGGACCGAAGGTGAGCAGCGCACCAAACCCTGCCGACACGGCGACGGCAAATCCGACGCCCGCCCACAGCCTGGGCAGCAGGTGCTGCCTCCCGGTTTTGAGCAGGTATGCCATCAGGAGCACAACGACGAGTGTCGCCTCGAGGCCTTCGCGCAGGCCGATCAAATAGTTTGCTGTCATTCGTGGAGCCTCAGATATCGCAGCCAAGGTTAGGCTTGCCTTATAAGAGGATCACCCACGCACCTGAATTAAGCAAACTAAACGTGAGGTAATTGAGCGAACGTTACGGCGCCGAGTCCCGCACCTTCAGCTCGAACCCCGCCTCCACGTGGACCCCGCCGGCCGCCGGCTCCGCACCCTCGATCCGGTCGATGAGCAGCTTGATGGACCGCTCGGCTATTTCCTCCATGCCTGGCGACACCGTGGTGAGGGACGGCGACGCGAAACGGGCCTCGTTGATGTCATCAAAGCCTGCCACCGCCACGTCGTCCGGCACCTTGATGCCGCGGATCAGCAACTCGTGCATGGCACCCAGGGCGATTGCGTCATTCAGGCCGAAGACGGCGTCGAACCGGACGCCGCTGCGGGCCAGGCCGACGACGGCGGAGGCCCCGCCGTCGCGGCGCCAGTCGCACTGCACCACCAGGGCGGGATCGAACTCCACCCCCGCAGCCTCCAGCGCCTGTTTGTACCCGTTAAGGCGCAGGCCCGGGCTGTCCGTGGTGTCCCCTGCAGCCGCGCCCAGGACCGCAATCCGGCGCCGGCCGCCTGCGAGGAGATGGGCCGTGATTGCCGCCGCGGCCTCGGAGTTTTTCATGGTTACCAGGTCGAACCGCGGGTCCGTGATGTGTTCGCCCAGCATCACGATCGGCTTGGTGCCCTGCCGCGCGGCGATGGTCCCGGCGTCGAGGGCCAGCGGGGTGAACAGCAGGCCGTCCGTTAGCTGGCGGAACGGGCCCTGCAGCGCGCTCAACTCGTGCGCCGCCTCCGCCCCGGATTGTTCCACCAGGACCCGGTAGCCGCGGCCGGTGGCGATGCTCATCAGCCGGGAGGCCAGTTCCGCGTAGTAGGGCACGGAGAGATCGGACAGCACCAGCCCCAGCATGCGGCTTTTCCCGGAGCGCAGGCTGCGGGCCGTCAGGTTGGCTTCGTAGCCGAGTTCCGCAATGGCATCAAGGACCTTCTGCTTGGTGGCCGGCCGGATGAACTCGTAATCGTTGAGCACATTGGACACGGTCTTCAACGAGACGCCGGCGGCGCGCGCAACGTCGTTCATGGTCACAGCCACAGGTGATTCCCTTCCCCGGCAACACTTTCAGCTACATCGTTGCAGACGGGCCCCGGTTTTGCCCTGTCCACAGGATATACAACGTTATAGAGTTGGCGGGTCAGCAGCAGCCGGGCCGGCCGGTCCGGCAGATCCCAAAGGAACAGCAATGCCGTTTGCCCCGTCGCCCCTCTTCCGCTGCCCCGTGTTCGACGGCGCCGCCGATCCCGTTGTCATCCACCGCCGCGGCACCGCCGAGTGGTGGATGTTCTACACGGCCCGGCGCGCCACGCTCACCACCGGCGGTGTGGACTGGATTACCGGCACCAGGATCGGAATTGCCGTCTCCACGGACGCCGGGGCCACCTGGCAGTACCGCGGCGTAGCGGAGGGGCTCGACCCCGAAGAGTGCCCCGGCCTGAACACCCACTGGGCGCCGGAAGTGGTGTGGCACGACGGCAGATATCACATGTTCCTGACCTGGGGCGCGGGCGCTCCGGGCAGCTGGGCCGAGCAGACCCGGCGCCGGCTGGTGCACTTCACCAGCAGCGACCTGGAGCAGTGGGAGTTCGTAGGCCGCGTGGACGCCGGCTCCGAAAACGTCATTGACGCCGCCTTCGCCGTGGTGTCGGACGGCCGTGCGCGCCTCTGGTTCAAGGACGAGGTGGACGGCTCCACCACCTGGTCCGCTGTCCGCGAAGGTGCCCTGGAAGAAGCGAACGGCCGCTGGCGGGCCGAGGGCCAGGCGATCGGGCTGCCCGCACACGAAGGTCCCAACGTGTTCCGGCTGGGCGGCTGGTACTGGATGGTGGTGGACGAGTGGCGCGGCCAGGCGGTGCACCGTTCGGCCGACGGTCTGGCCTGGACCCGGCAGGAGGCAAACAACGGCCGCATTCTGGACGCCCCCGGCACGGGAGCGGACGACGCCACTTACGGGCGGCACGCGGATGTGGTGACCCAGGGCGATCACGCCTACATCTTTTATTTCACGCACCCCGAATGGCAGGACACCGACATGGTGAGCGGCCTGGCGGACCCGGCCCGGGCGGTCCGGGAGCAGCGCACCAGCATCCACGCGGCGCGGCTGCACGTGGAAGGGGACGCCCTGGTCTGCACTCGCGACCTGGACGCCCCCGTTCACCTCGATCCGGCTCTGCTGGAGAGCTAGTTCCGGCCCGCTTTCGGCCTAGCCCGCAGCGCCGTCAACGGCCAGGCGGACCATGCTCCAGGAGACTGCGGGGAGCTCGGCGGCGAGCCGGCCGCCGTCGAGCTTTACACTGACGTTTTCGCCGGGCACCACTGAGGTGGAGTCGTCCGCCGTCGCCTGCCAGTAGGGGTCCTTGTTGGCGAAGGTGACCGCCTCAACAACCTTGACGTTCCCCAGCCCGGCGACGGCGGCGTCCAGCGTGAGCGCGTCTGTGGCTGAGCGGTTCACGGCAAAAACTACTGCTTGCCCGGAGGCCTCGTCGAACGTGGCGACGGCGGACAGTGCGGCGAAGTCCGCGGTCTTCCCTCCGCTGAGCAGCGGGGATTCGACGGCGAGCTGCAGCACCGTGCCGTGGGCGTGCTGTGAGGTAAGCGCGAACGGGTGGAAGGTGGTCTGCTTCCAGGCGCGGCCGCCGGGTTCGGTCATGATGGGGGCAATGACGTTCACCAGCTGCGCCAGGCTGGCGGAGTGCACGCGGTCGGTGTTGCGGAGCAGGGTGATGAGCAGGTCACCCACCACCACGGCGTCCGCGACGGTGTACCGGTCCTCGAGCAGCACGGGGGCCACCGGCCAGTCCTTGCCCGTGGGCGCCTTGGATTCGTCGCGGCTCATGTGCCAGACGTTCCATTCGTCGAAGGAGATGTTGACCTGTTTGGCGGACTTCTTGACCGACTTCACGTGGTCGATGTGGGCCACGATGTCCTTGATGAATGCCTCCATCCGGTGCCCGGATGAAAGGTGTTCCTGAAGGTCGCCGAAGTCCTCGAAGTACTGGTGGGCGGAGATCAGGTCCACCAGCTCGTACGTTTCGGTGAGGACAACACGCTCCCACTCGCCGAACGTGGGCATGCCGGGGGCCGAGCTGCCGCAGGCCACGAGTTCCAGGTCAGGGTCCACCATCCGCATGGCGCGGGCGGTGTCGGCCGCGAGCCGGCCGTATTCGGTGGCGTTCTTGTGGCCGATCTGCCAGAAGCCGTCCATCTCATTGCCCAGGCACCACATCTTGATGCCGTAGCCGTTTTCTGCCCCGTTGGCCCGGCGCTGGTCGGAAAAGGCCGTGCCGCCGTCGATGTTGCAGTATTCCAGCAGGTCCAGGGCTTCCTGCGTCCCGCGGGTGCCCAGGTTCACGGCCATCATCGGTTCGACGCCGGCCTTGGCGGACCATTTGGCGAACTCGTCCACGCCCACGTGGTTGGGGTCGGTGGAGTGCCAGGCCAGGTCGAGGCGCGCCGGGCGCTGCTCCACCGGCCCCACACCGTCCTCCCAGCGGTAGCCGGAGACGAAGTTGCCACCGGGGTAACGCACGGTGGACACGCCCAGTTCGCGGGTGAGTTCCAGGACGTCGGCCCGGAAGCCGTCCCCGTCCGCCGTCGGATGGCCCGGCTCGAAGATGCCGGTGTAGACGCAGCGGCCAAGGTGCTCCACGAAAGCGCCGAAGGTGCGGCGCCGGACAGGGCCCACGGTGAAGGCGGGGTCCAGGGTGATCTTGGCGGTTGCCTTGGCGGTCATCTCGCCTGCGGCGTTTTCGGTTGCACTCACGTAAACATCCTCGTTTTCTCGGTCTCTACAACGTTATAGAAATCTATTCTTGGTGGTGAAGGCGCTGCCGTCAAGGGACGGCCGCGGACACGCCGGTTCTGTCGACCCCTGGACGAAGGAAAGGCAGCCTGATGAGTACCTGGAATACCGGAATGCCCGGTGCGGCGCAGCGCGCCGCGGCCCTGGCGGCTGTTTTTGGGCTGGCGCTGGCCGGATGCACGGCGAGTCCGCCGCCGGGCCAGCGCCCCACGTCCGCCACAACGTCCGCCGCCAGCACACCGGCCCAGCCCGCCCAGCCGGGCGGAACACAGCCCGGCACACCACAGACCGCCGCGGACATTCCGACCATCGTGGAGAACGTCCAGCCTTCGGTTGTCACCATCCTGACCGACGGCGGCGTGGGCAGCGGCGTGGTCTTCGCGGCCGAGGGGCTGATCCTCACCAATGAGCATGTGGTGCGCGGCAACACTGACGTGGAGGTTGCTTTTGCCGACGGCCAGCGCGTTGCCGGGACGGTCAAGGCCACGGACGCCATTTCGGACCTGGCCCTCGTGGAGGCCAAGCGCACCGGGCTTCCGGCGGCGAAGTTCCAGTCCGACCTTCCGCGGGTGGGTGAGCTGGCCGTCGTGATCGGCTCGCCGCTGGGCTTCGAGAACACGGCGACGGCAGGCATCATCTCCGGGCTGCACCGCGAGATCCCCGGCTCGGCGGCCAGCAGCCAGTCACTGGTGGACCTGATCCAGACCGACGCCGCCATCAGCCCCGGGAACTCCGGCGGCGCCGTCGTCAATTCCCGGGGCGAGGTGATCGGCATCAGTGAGGCGTACATTCCGCCGCAGTCCGGCGCCGTGGCGCTGGGCTTCGCCATTCCGGCCGCAACGGCCGTCCGGGTGGCAGAACAGCTGCGCGAGGACGGCACAGCGGACCACGCCTTTATCGGCCTCCGCCCGGGCGGGATCACCTCACAGATTGCCGAACAGCTGGGGCTCCAAAACACCCGCGGCGCCCTGGTGCTTTCGGTGGTCAGCGGCGGACCGGCGGACCGTGCCGGCATCCGCCCCGGCGATGTACTCACCGCCCTGGACGGCAAGGAGCTGGCCTCCCCGGAGGACCTGCTGGCCGAGCTCCGCGGCAAGAGCCCGGACCAGACGGTCAATGTGGGTTACCGCCGGGGCACGGAATCCAGGGAAGCCAAAGTCACGCTGGCCGCCCGTCCCGCCGCGGAAGGCTGACGGGCGGCACGTGCGCGGGCCCTAAAGCCCGCCGGCCAGCTTGTAATAGGCCGCGTTCCAGTTCAGTTCCTTCTTGAACTGCTTGATGGTGGTGCCTTCGTCAATGGCCAGCAGTTCGGTCTTCGCAATTTCGGCGAAATCCTCGAACACGTCCATGCCCACCTGGGTGGAGAGCACCGTATGGTGGGCCGCTCCGGCGGTCAGCCAGGCAGCGGCGGAGGTGGCGAAGTCGGGCTTCGGGCTCCACAGCGCCCGTGCCACCGGCAGGTTGGGCAGCGGCTCGTCCAGGTCCACGACGTCGACGGCGTTCGCCACGAGGCGGAAACGGTCACGCATGTCGGACAGGGCCACCACGACGCCGGGGCCGGCGTCTGTGTCGAAGACCATCCGGACGGGGTCTTCCTTGCCGCCGATGCCCAGCGGGTGGATCTCGACGCGCGGCTTCGTGGCGGTCAGCGACGGGCAGACCTCCAGCATGTGCGCGCCCAGGATCTTCTCCGCGCCGGGGGCGAGGTGGTAGGTGTAGTCCTCCATCAGGGAGGCGCCGCCGGGAAGTCCGGAGCCCATGACTTTGGCCGCGCGGACCAGGATGGCCGTCTTCCAGTCGCCCTCGGCGCCGAAGCCGTAGCCGTCGGCCATCAGCCGCTGCACGGCCATGCCGGGCAGCTGGCGCAGTTCGCCCAGGTCCTCGAAGGAGGTGGTGAACGCGGCGGAGCCGTTGGCTTCGAGGAAGCCGCGCAGGCCCAGTTCGATCCGCGCACTGTAGCGGAGCGACTCGTGCCGCGCTCCCCCGGCCTTCAGTTCCGGGACCACGTCGTAGAGGCGCTCGTACTCGGCAACGAGGGCGTCTACGTCGGACTCTGCAGCGCCGTGTACGGCGTCGGCGAGCTCGTTAACGGACCAGGTGTTCACCGAAACGCCGAAGCGCAGCTCGGCTTCGGTCTTGTCACCTTCGGTGACGGCCACATTGCGCATGTTGTCGCCGAAGCGGGTCAGTTTCAGCGTGCGGACCGCGGCCCAGCCGGCTGAAGCCCGCTGCCAGACGCCCACCTGCCGGGTCACCTCCGGGTTGGATACGTGGCCCACCACGGTCTTGCGGGGAATGCCCAGGCGGGACTGGATGTAGCCGAATTCACGGTCGCCGTGGGCTGCCTGGTTGAGGTTCATGAAGTCGAAGTCGATGTCCGCCCAGGGCAGCTCAACGTTGGCCTGGGTGTGCAGGTGCAGCAGCGGCTTCCGCAGCAGGTCCAGGCCCTGGATCCACATCTTGGCGGGGCTGAACGTGTGCATCCAGGCCGTCACACCGATCACTGAATCGTCCGAGTTGGCTTCCAGGGCGGTGCGGCGGATGGCATCCGAATCCGTGAGGACCGGCTTCCAGACCACCTTGACCGGAACATCGGAGGATTCGTTCAGCACGCTGGCAATCTCCTGCGACTGCGCGGCGACCTGCTTGAGGACATCCTCGCCGTAGAGGTGCTGGCTGCCAGTGAGGAACCAGACCTCGTACTGTTCGAGCGAAGTTCTGTTGGCGGACGTGTTGTTGGCGTTGCTCATGGGGGTTCTCCTGGAGAAGTGGGGGTGGCCGGCGCTATTGGCCGTAGACGTTCTGGTAGCGGGCGTAGAGGGATTCGATGCTGCCCTGGTCGATGGGCAGCGGTTCGCCCAGCTGGCGGGAGATATGCACCGTGCGTGCCACTTCCTCGCACATCACGGCGGCCTTGACCGCGGAGCGGGCATCCTTGCCGATGGTGAACGGGCCGTGGTTCTGCATCAGGACCGCCGGAGAGGTGGAGTTGCGCAGCGTCTCCACGATTCCCTGGCCGATCGAGTCGTCGCCGATCAGGGCGAAAGGGCCCACCGGAATGCTGCCGCCAAACTCGTCGCTCATCATGGTGAGGACGCACGGGATCGCTTCGCCGCGGGCCGCCCACGCCGTGGCGTACGTGGAGTGCGTGTGCACCACGCCACCCACTTCCGGCATATGCCGGTAGACGTATGCATGCGCGGCAGTGTCCGACGACGGCGAGAACGGCGGGTTGCCCCACCCGCCCTCTGCGGGGACGCCGTAGAGGTCCGTGACCACCATGCTCTCGGGAATGAGGTCCGCATAAGAGACACCGGACGGCTTGATGACCATCAGGTCCCGGCCGGGAACCCGGGCCGAGACGTTGCCGGACGTCCACACCACCAGCTCATAGCGGGTGAGTTCGGCGTGGAGATCGCAGACTTCGCGGCGGACCCGGGCGATGGTTTCCAGGAGGTCGCTCATGCGGACACCTGCGCTGCGGACGGTACGGCCGCTGCCTGCCCGGCGGCATCCTGACCGGCGGCAGCCGCAAACGACGGCTTCGCCGCGCGCTGGATGGCTTTGAGCCGGTGCATCACACTGTTGGTGCCGCGGCCGAAGTAGTCGTGCAGGGTGCGGTACTCGCGGAAGAGTTCCTCGTAGGCGGCAACATTTTCCGGAATCGGAATATAGATCCCGCCGGGCTCCGAACCCATGGCGGCTGCGGCAGCCCGGATGCCCGGGTATCTGCCGGCCGCGACGGCGGCGTGGATGGCCGAGCCAAGCGCGGGCCCTTGGGTTGAGCCGATGGTGGAGAGCGGCAGGCCGGTGACGTCCGCGTAGATCTGCATGAGGAGCTTGTTCTTCAGCAGGCCGCCGGCAACGATGAATTCCTTGACCGGCACGCCCGAGTCCCGGAAGGCGTCCACAATGGTGCGTGTGCCGAACGCCGTGGCTTCCAGCAGCGCGCGGTAGGTGTCTTCGGGGCGCGTTGCCAGCGTCTGGCCCACCACAACCCCGGAGAGTTCATGGTCCACCAGCACCGAGCGGTTGCCCGAGTGCCAGTCCAGGGCAAGGAGCCCGTGTTCGCCGATGGCCTGGCGGGAGGCCAGTTCCGTGAGGTACTCGTGGATGCCAACCCCCTGTTCGGCGGCAGCCTGGTGGTATTCGGGCGGGACGCCGTTGCCGGTGAACCAGCCGAAGATGTCCCCCACGCCGCTTTGGCCGGCTTCGTAGCCCCACAGCCCGTCCACGATTCCGCCGTCCACCACGCCGCACATGCCCGGGACTTCACGAAGTTCGGCGCCGTTCATGACGTGGCAGGTGGAGGTGCCCATGATGGCCACCAGCTGGCTGGGCTCCACCGCCTTCGCTGCCGGTGCCGTGACGTGGGCGTCAACGTTGCCCACCGCGACGGCGATGCCTTCCGAAAGCCCGGTCCAGGCAGCGGCTTCTGCCGTCAGGAAGCCGGCTGCATCGCCGAGCCGCCCGATGGTGTGCTCCAGCTTGGAACTGACGAAGTCCTTGAAGTCCGGGTTCAGGGCGGACAGGAATTCCTCGGACGGATAGCGGCCGTCCTGGTAGATGCCCTTGTAACCGGCGGTGCAGGCGTTGCGGACGTAGTTGCCGCACAGCTGCCAGACGATCCAGTCGGCCGCCTCCACCCAGTGATCCATGGCGGCGTAGGCTTCCGGGTCCTCCTCCAGCAGCTGGAGTCCCTTGGCGAACTCCCATTCGGAGGAGATGAGCCCGCCGTAGCGCGGCAACCAGTTTTCGCCGCGCTCCGCGGCCAGGGCGTTGATCCGGTCCGCCTGCGGCTGTGCGGCATGGTGGCGCCACAGCTTCACGTAGGCGTGCGGCCGGTTGGCGAAGCCGGAAATTTCGTTCAGGGGCGCGCCCTCGGACGTGACCGGAACCATGGTGCAGGCCGTGAAGTCGGTGGCGATGCCCACCACGGCGGCGGGATCGATCCCGGCGTCGGCAATGGCGGCGGGCACCGCCCGGCGCAGCACGTCACGGTAGTCGTTGGGCACCTGCAGCGCCCATTCGCCGGGCAGCCGCGCGGCACTGTCACCCGCCACATCCGCCGGGAGAACATCCGTCACCACGGCATGCGGGTACTCAAACACACCGCTGCCCAGTTCCTTGCCGTCCCGGACGCGGACCACCACGGCCCGCCCGGACAGCGTGCCGTAGTCGACGCCGATCACAAAGCTGTCTGAACCGTCTGCTGTGACGTCCATCAATTCCTCCAATAGTCTCCGCTGCTTTGCGGTTGCCCTTAATTGTTAGCGCTAACAACTTTGCTGTCAAGGCATTGCGGCGAGCCGGGATGGTCCACGCGCCGAAAGGAGCGCTTGCTAACGGGTTTGGTCAGGCGGGCGGGGCGGTGCTTGCCCGCACCACGATCCGGGGCTCCACCACCGTGGCGCCTGCTCCGGCGCCGTCTTCGAGGAGGGCCAGCATCATGTCCATGCAGCGCCGGCCAAGTTCCTCGAAGTCCTGGCGGACCGTGGTGAGCGGCGGCGTGAAATAGCCTGCTTCCGGCTGGTCGTCGAACCCTACGACGGAGACGTCCTGCGGCACCCGCACGCCCGCTTCGCCGAACGCCCGCAGCAGGCCCAATGCCATTTGGTCATTGCCCACGAAAACCGCGGTGGCTGCATGCGCAACGGCGAGCTGCTGGCCGATGCCGTAGCCGCTGCCGGCGCTCCAATCGCCCTCGACAATCAGGTCGTCAGCCAGTCCCGCCTGCACCAGCGCCTCGCGCCAGCCTTCGGCGCGCTCCGCGCCGTCGATCCAGTCCCGGGGCCCGGAGATATGCCCGATGCGCTTATGGCCCTGCTCAATCAAATGCTCGACGGCGAGCCGGGCACCCAGTTTCTGGTCCACCATGGCGCCACTGAAGCGGCCTTCGCCGCTGGACCCCACCACCACCACGGGCACGTCCAGGTTCAGGTTCTCCAGGGCCTGCAGCGTCCCGGTGTGCGGAACCAGCGCCACGATTCCGTCCACGCCCTGGTCCATGAAGTGGCGCGCCGCATCGCTGATCGATTCCGCGCTGACCTCGCGGATGGCCGCAATGCTCACGAAATAGCCGGCATCGCGGGCGGCCTGCTCCACCCCGAGGAGGGTGTTGGCGGGGCCGTACTGGGACAGCTCGCTGGCCAGGACGCCGATGGTGTGCGAACGCCGCGTCACCAGGCTGCGCGCAGCGGTGTTGCGCCGGTACCCCAGCTCGGCGATGGCAGCCTCAACGCGTTCCCTGGTGGCCTTGCTGACGTTGGGGTGGTTGTTGATGACGCGGGACACCGTCTGGTGCGAGACGCCGGCACGTTCCGCCACGTCTTCAAGTCGCGGAAGGCGCCGCTCGCTGCTGTAAGCCATGAAGCTATTGTGCGCGAGCCTGCAGCGCATCCACGAAAACGCTCGGGATGTCCTCCGGATTCCTCGCAACATAGCTCGTGCCGCCGGTGACTTCCGAGATCTTCCGGAGGGTCTCGGCGTCCGCGTCCTCGGTGATGCCGATGCTGACGATCACCACGGGCTTGGCGGGGTCACGTTCGCGTTCCAGGGCTTCGAGCAATTCCTCGAGGCTGAGTGAGTCCGGATCTTCATTGGCGCCGTCGGTAAACAGGATCACGCTGTTGACGGCGCGAGCATCGTAGTTCGCCTTGACGGTGCGGTAGGCGGCAAGGGTCGTGTCGTAGAGCCCCGTGGCACCGCCGGTCCGCTTGTCCAGCCCGGAGATATCGGCCACCAGGCGGTCGCGCTGCGTGACGCCGCCAACCAGCTGGTCCATTTTCCGGATGGGATCGAGCTCCACGTAGTCCTGGCTGCCGCCGCCCAGCCCAATGGAAAACGCCCACATTCCCAGGGCTGCGGTGTTGGGAAACAGCTTGCTGCCGGCGATGGCCGCCTGCTGGGTGAGCTGCATGCGGGTCTGTTCCCCGGCCTGGAAGTTCATGGAACCGGACACGTCCATAACCACCAGCGACCTGAAGGGAATGGCTTGGAGGGACCAGCCTTTGAGCGTCCGCTGCACCGATTCCGACGACGCCGGTTTGAGGGCCGCAACGCTGCCCACGCCCTTCTGGTCCGGCGTGCGGCTGCCGTCCACGGGCCGAAGGCCGGTATCGGCGAGCGCCTTCATTCCCTCCTCGGTTGCCAGGGCGGATGCCAGGGCCTTGGCGGCGTCCGCGGCAGCACCGCCGCGCGCCCTGCCTGCGGCGGTGAGTGCCACGGGGTAGTCCAAGGACACCGACCCGGTGTGCGGCATCGACGCGGCAAGCTTGGCGCCGGCCGGCGTCTGCGCGAAGGACAGCCAGGCCTGCTCGGTAACGATGGCGAATCCCCCTCCGGCGGCCACCGCTTCGAGCTGTTTGGCGTCGGTCAGTTTCTCTCCCGTGCGCTGGCTCTCGCTCTGGGCCAGCTGCGCGGTGGCAGCCTGCAGCGTCTTCGCTTCCGCGCGTCCGGCCTCCACTTCGGAGAGCGCGCCCAGCAGCGCCACTTCCCCGCTCCCGGTCACCAGCGGGTCGCTGAACCGGACGCCGGGCGTCTGCAGGGCGCTGATCCAGGTGGCAAATCCGGGAACTTCCCCCTGGCGCCCAACAATCACACCGGGCGTCGAAGCCAGGGACGGCACGGCGATCTCAGGCACCATGGCAGCCCCCGCGCGCTGCACACGGACGGCCGAGTCGGCCACCCACAGATCCGGGGCGTTCTTGCCCGCGGCCACTGTCGCGGCCAGCTCAGGCTGCGTCCGGGTTTCGATCGTGTATTTCACGCAGGCCTCGGCGGGCACTTTCGCAGCCGCACTCTCCAGCGCAGGTGCGATGGTGGCATCGGCGCCGACGCGCACTTCCGCAGGGACCTCACACCGCTGGGCGGCCAGCGGCGACCGGTTCCCGGTGATCCAGAGGACAGCCGCGGCGGCAACGGCAATGGCCACCACCACGCCGGTGATCATCAGGATCCTGGGCCAGAAGAACGGTGACTTGCGGGGGAATCGGCCGTGGCGCTGGGGGCCTGCTGCTCGGCGACCTGACATGGGCGCGGTACCTAACTGCTGGGGATCCTGATGGGCGGGAGGCGTTTGCCGGCCACTATCCCTTGCTAGCGGGAAGCCCCAAGTCTGGCTGCAAAACCGTTCCAGTATACGTAAGTGAGTGGCTGGCATCACATCCGCCCATGCCCCGGCAATCAATGCCGCGCAACCATCGAAAATGATGGTTGAAGTTTCAAGTAAATGATCCTAGAATAGAAACATGACGCAGACACTTGACCGCCCTCCGGTACTCTTCCTGAGCCACGGAGCTCCTCCCCTGGCCGACGACGCCCGCTGGACCAGCGAGCTCAGCGCGTGGTCGGGCACCTTCGGCAAGCCCAAGGACATCCTGATGGTGTCCGCGCACTGGGAAAACGCGCCGGTGACCCTCAGCGCCACCACCCGGAACCCGGGGCTGGTGTACGACTTCTGGGGTTTCCCGCAGAAGTACTACGACGTCACCTACAACGCACCCCAGGCCGGGGAGCTGGCCACCGAAGTGGAGAAGCTCGTTTCCACCCACGGGCACCACGTGGAGCGCGACGAGGAACGCGGCCTGGACCACGGCGCCTACGTGCCGCTCGTGGAAATGTTCCCCGAGGCCGACATCCCCGTGCTTCAGATGTCCATGCCCACCTTGGATCCGCAGGGCCTGTTCAACCTGGGCAAGACGCTGGCGCCGCTGCGGGACCGCGGCACGCTCATCGTGGGATCGGGCTTCACCACGCACAACCTCCGCTGGTTCAACCCGGCAGCCGGGCCGGACACCACGCCGCCCTCCGTTTCAAGCGAGTTCGACCACTGGGCCGAGGAAACCATGGCGGCCGGCGACGTCGACTCCATCCTGGACTTCCTCAAGAAGGCACCGGCCGCCCGTGAAGCGCATCCCCGCAGCGAGCACTGGGCTCCGCTCTACGTAGCCCTGGGCGCAGCCTACGAATCCGGCGACCTGAAGGCGAAAACGGCCATCGACGGCTTCTGGTTCGGCCTCTCCAAGCGCTCGTGGACACTCACCGGCAAGTAGTTCCGGGCAACAAAAAACCTCCGGCCTCCTGTCGCCAGGATGCCGGAGGTTTTCCACTCTTCGCTAAAAGAGTGGGCCCTGTGGGGATCGAACCCACGACCCACGGATAGAATCCCCCATAATCACGACCGATACCGGCCCCACTGGATACGTACAAAAACCCCGAGCATCCGGGCAAAAACGGTCCGAGTCCCGTCGGCCCAAGTCAACGGAAAACTTGGTCGGTCTGGACCCCATGTCTCCGAAATGTACCCAAAGACCACACCAGACACACGAAAGCCCCTGCATCTCCTTCTGAGACGCGGGGCCTTCCCGTTTCCGTGGACGGCCGCCGGCTAGTCGTAGTCGTGGGCACGTCTCGCGCGCAGGTTCGCTTCCTCGAGCTCCTTGGACACGCCGTTAATCGCTTTACCTATCTCCGCCAGGCTGCCAACCGCTCGCGCGTCGACATGCATCAGGGCAGCGAGGTCTACCGTGTACACCAGTGGCTCGAGGGCCCCGAATGGCCCGTCCGCCTCAATCGTGAACTGACAGGGCCCCAGGTTTTCGCGATTGACTACCTCGTGCGAGACGCCGAGCGCCCAGGACAGCACGCGCCCCGGGGGTATCGAAGGGATGCCGCCGGCTATCTGCCGCTCTGCCAGCCGTGCTCGGTCCTCGTAGCCAGAAGCAGCGGGCAACGGTGCGCTCGTGGTCACTCGAACATTCGTCGCCACGGTGGGGCCACTGTTGCCGACGTGCAGCATTAGCAAGCCGGCCTGTATGGGCTCCAGCCATATGTCAGCCCACACGTAGGGTTGCGCAGCATCGATCCTCAACTGCCGCTGGATCCTCGTTTGATCCTTCGCCGCAGCGGCCGCAACCCCGGTAAAGTAGAGCGCCACTAGCGCGATGCCGGCGGCACCGAAGGCCACCCAAGTTTCAGCCGTGAAAGTACCGAACCACTCGACCATCAGACGTGCCTCGTTCCCCTCAGGTCCCACAACCGCCACGCCTCAGACGTCATGAGAGCCGCGGCCGCGCAGGACTGTACAACCTCCGCAAGGCTGGCACTCATGCGTCGTATCTCTCCACCGTCAGGCAGGGACTCGCGTTCAGTTTTCCGAACGTGCATCGGCCAAGAGCGGGCGTGAGCTGCCGCGCTGGCCATTCTCCACTCGTAGCCCAAGGCAAGACGCAACCACTCGTCAGTTTCCGGCTGACTCGATAGGTGCGCCGCCGCCTCTCGCATCATCACCGTGGACGAGAAATCCCCGGCGTAAGGTTTCCCTTGGCGGAGCTCTTTCAGCGCGTGCATCTTGTCCGTCAATTTCTGCGCCAAGTCCTCCAATTCCGCGACCATTCCAGCAGGCTGGCCCTGCCGGATAAACGGATCCTTGGCGTAGTCATTCACGAAACCCCTATGGTTCTTGTACTCATCGTTCGCCACGGAGAGCGCGCGCAACTGCCGAACCTCGCGGGTGCCGGTCAAAACCCACACAGCTTGCGACGCCCCGAGCAACGCAGCCCGCGTCGAAGTGAACATGGACGACGGCCGAAGAGTCAGCTCCTTGGACAGGTCTGCAACGAGCCCCAGGCAATCCACCGCCGCGATCAGCCCATACCACGCGGCCGAGCGGACAGGATGCCCAGGCAAGCCCTCGTCGTCCCTGTCTATTGAGCTCCTCGCCGCAATTTCATCAGGCCGCTCTATCCGGACTTCCCAACTACGCACCGCGTCCACCACTTTTTGCAACCGCAGACGCCAAAGCTCCTCATCATCCATCCGGCAACCATATCCACCCGAGCGCGGCACGGCTGGCACAATTGCTACGGGACGATTTGCCCCTTAGGCGCGCCCCGTCTACAAACCCTGGACGCCCAACTCATCACACGGGTGCGCGCGCGACCCCCGAACCCCTCGGGGGAGACGGATCACTGCCGGCAACTCGCGTTTCCTGGGCTAGCTGTAGGGATTGTGACGCCCCTATCCCGGGCTTCCGGGCAGCCAGGTGGCCGGGGGCGGCGATGTGTCGCTGACCGGGCCCATGCATCGCGCGCACTGGAAGACCGGGCTCCCGTTTACGACGAAGGACGAGTAGTGAGGTCCCTCGTTGTCGCAGCTGTAGCAATCGTTCATTGTGTAGAGGTTGCCGTCATCGTCCACCCTGATCGTCATGCTCCCGATGGTAGGCCACGCCGCGCGCTGTGTTGGGACAATGTCTCCGGAATGTATCCACGGACCGTCTACCGCGGAAATGGCAAAGGGCCGGAATCCCGCGTTTCCGCGCAATTCCGGCCCCTGTGGGTGGGCCCTGTGGGGATCGAACCCACGACCCACGGATTAAAAGTCCGATGCTCTACCAACTGAGCTAAAGGCCCCAGCTGACTGCCACCTTTGCGCGCGGCAAGCGCACGCAAACGGACCATCAGCCCAGTCCATTTCTGGACGTTAAACACTGTACCGCACGCCAAGGGCAGCTTTGGCACAACGGCGCGCGGCGCCGTCGTGCGTTAAACACGCCACCCGACCAGTAACGATGGCATCCGCAGCCTCCCTCAATACTCCTTAAGCCGCCCGGCGGCAAGCTCGATAACAGAACAGCACAGGAGTAGCGTGGGGGCATGAGCGAGCAAGCAGGACCCAAGGCCTACGGCGGCGCAAACCGGCATCACAAGCCCAAGCCTTTTGCGCCCATCGACTTCGAACCGTTCGCGGGCGGCGCGGACCCTGCCCGGGTGTCCGAAGCCGCGCACCTGGCGGCCCAGGCACTGGTGCGCCACGGCCGCGACAGCGACGATCCCAAGGTGACCAAGCGCCTCGTCAAGCTGGCCGATGAGCAGGGCCTGGAAGCCATCGCCGAAATGTGGGCCGAAAGCCCCGCACGCTCCCTGCCCGGCGCCCTCTGGCGCCTGTACGCGCTGCGCGCCGCCACCATCCAGGACCCCGAGCGCATCTCCGTCTACTTCAAGGCGGGCAAGGACACGGCGCAGGTTTCCAATGTGGTTGCGGGTGCTGCCGAGCCGCCGGGAGCGGACGAAATGAAGACGATGGCGGACGCCATCCTCTCCGGAGCGTTCGACGGCGAGTTCGACGTCGCGCTGGAACGTTCCGCCGCCTTCTGCCGCGTGGTGGCCCTGGGCCAGGCCACTCTGGCGGATGGAGCCGAACACAGCAACGAGAACCACGCCAGCAAACTGACCCGCAATTCCCACCTCCTGGTGAAGACCGCCGAGGACCTCGAGCACGCCGCAAACGCCTGGCGGCTGGGCGAACTGGACTGACGGCCCCGCCGCCGGACCGCCCCTCCCCTGCCCGGCATTGGCCCCGCACCTGCCTGGCATTCGTACGGGCGGAGCACGCTGCGCAAGTCTGCCACTGTTACGCACGGAGGAGCCCGGCTGTCAATGTTGACTTGGTTCAGCCAAAGTAGAAAACTGAAACCGGTGCCGAGCCGCGAAACCCCCGGGCTTCAACATTTAGCCGCCTAGAGCGGCCTACCGCCGAGAGGCGTATCCGGTTCGGCACCACTTTCATGCCCGGATGAATCAGCCGGTAAAGTAATCCCCATGTGCGGGTCAACGTCAAGTCACATGGCCCCCGGGCCACATTCCATGCCGCTCCCTACCTTCGCCGGAATCAGAAGGTGAGGCTCCGCCTCTTTCCGCAGGAGCCCGCGGGGCTGCACCTGCTCTCGCAGATGGCCCGCCAAATCGTCCTCGGCACCGGAACCCTGGCCGAAATCCTCGGCGTCCCGACCACAGAGCACAACCGCCTGGTCGAAGACATGCACGACCACGAGGCCAAGTCCGCCGAGCTGCAGTTCGCGCTGCTGACCCATATGCGCACCAGCTTCGTCAACCCGCTCCCCCGCGAGGACATGTACGCCCTCTCCCGCTACCTCAATGAGGCCATGGAAAAGCTGGACGCCGCAGCCGAACTGGTGGCCCTGTACAAGCTCGAGCGCCTCTCCAAGCGCGCCGCCGACCAGCTGGAAGTCATCAGCCGGCAGGCCGAGCTCACCGTGGACGCAATGCGGCGGCTGAACGACCTGGACGACCTCGAGGATTACTGGATCGAGATCCTCCGCCTGGCCAAGCGCGCCGAACGGACCCACCGGGTGTGGGTTGCGGACATGATCAAGGACATGAAGTGGTCCCAGTACGCACGGAACAGGGACGTCGCCAACCAGCTGGTGGAAGTCACGAAGGACATGCGGCGCATCGCCACCCAGGTGGGCAGCATCATCGTCAAGGAATCCTGACGTGACCCTGTTTTTCTTCGCCGTGGTGGTCCTGTTCGCCGCCGCGTTCGCCTTCCTGAACGGCTTCAGGGACGCGTCAACGTCCGTGGCGCTGGCGGTGCGCACAAGGGCACTGACACCCACCGTGGCGGTCCTGCTGGCCGCCCTCTTCAACTTCGCCGGGGCCGCACTGAGCGGGCTCCTGGCCCTGCAGGTCAGCAGGACCTGGATCTCGCTACCGCGGGGCGAAAACGGGCTGACCATCCTCATCGCGGGCCTGCTCAGCGCCGTGGTGTGGGGCGTCTACACATGGTGGCGGGGTATCCCGTCCTCCTCCACGCACGCCCTGGTGGGCGGGCTGGCGGGCGCGGGCCTGGCCAGCGTGCTGGTGGGCGGCAATGACGTGGACGGCGTGAACAACTCGCTGCTGTTCCAGGTGGTGCTGCCGCTGCTACTCTCCCCCGTGCTCGCTTTTGTGGGCGCCTACCTGCTGGTCTGGCCGGCCACCTGGGCCGCCCGCTACACGCCCCCCAGCGTCGTGAACAGCCGCTCCCGCCGTACCCAGGCAATCGCCGCCGGAGCGGTCGCCTTCGGCCACGGCCTGCAGGACGGACAGCGGACCGGCGCCGTCCTGCTCCTGGCGCTCCTCGCCGCGGGGCTGTCCGACGGCGCAGCCATGCCCGGGTGGGTCCCCCTGCTCACCGCGGCAATGCTCACGGCGGGGACCCTGGCGGGCGGCTGGCGCATTTCCTACACCATCGGCTACAGGCTCACCCGGATCGATCCGCTCCGCGGCTTCGTGGCCCAGCTGTACAGCTCGGTCCTGCTGCTGCTCGGCGCGATCGGGCTGCACTGGCCGGTGTCCACCACGCACACCGTGACGGCGGCTGTGCTGGGTGCCGGCAGCAACCAGGGCTTCCCGGTGACCAACCGCCGGCTGGTCCTGAAGATCCTGGCCTTCTGGGTCCTCACGCCGGTGCTGACGGCAGCGGCCGCCTTCGTGCTGGAACTGTCCCTCTCGCCCCTCACGGACCTTTAAAGCACCATCGGTTGCTCCGCAGACGCCGTTTTGGGGTTCCAAAACGGCGGTTACGGAGCAACCGATGACGCGGCTGGGTGGGCCCACAGCCGCAGGGGTCCCCGGGCGAGCTTGCGAGCCTGGGGAGCGGCTGGGGACTATCCGAAGCGGCCGGAGACGTAGTCTTCCGTGGCCTTCTGGGTGGGGTTGCTGAAGATGGTGTGGGTATCGCCCACTTCAATCAGCTTGCCCGGCTTGCCGGTTCCGGCGATGTTGAAGAACGCGGTCCGGTCCGAGACGCGTGCGGCCTGCTGCATGTTGTGGGTAACGATGACCACCGTGTACTGGTCCTTGAGGTCGTTGATGAGGTCCTCAATGGCCAGCGTGGAGATGGGGTCCAGCGCGGAGCAGGGCTCGTCCATCAGGATGACCTGCGGCTCCACCGCGATGGCGCGCGCAATGCAGAGGCGCTGCTGCTGGCCGCCGGAAAGGCCGGATCCCGGCTTGGCCAGGCGGTCCTTCACTTCGTTCCACAGGTTGGCGCCCTGCAGGGAGCGCTCCACCAGGGCATCGGCCTCGCCCTTGGACATCTTCTGGTTGTTCAGCTTCACGCCGGCCAGGACGTTGTCCCGGATGGACATGGTGGGGAACGGGTTGGGCCGCTGGAACACCATGCCGATCTGCGAACGCACGGTCACTGGGTCAACGCCGGGGCCGTAGAGGTTGTCCCCGTCCAGCAGCACCTCGCCTTCCACGCGGGCACCCGGAATCACCTCGTGCATGCGGTTCAGCGTCCGCAGGAAAGTGGACTTGCCACAGCCGGACGGGCCGATGAATGCCGTGACGGACTTGGCCTCGATGTTGATGTTGACGTCCTCAACGGCCAGGAACTTGCCGTAGTAGACGTTCAAATCCTTGACGTCGATGCGCTTAGACATGGTATTCCTTCACTTGCTGGATACGAATTGAATTTTACCGGCGGACTAGCGGCCGGTCTTGGGTGCGAAGATCCTGGCGATGAGCCGTGCGCCGAGGTTCAGCAGCATGACCAGGATGATGAGCACCAGCGCGGCACCCCAGGCCCGCTGCGAGGACGGATCCGGATTGGACGGCGAGGTGGGGTTCAGGATCTGGGTGTAGATGAACGTGGGCAGCGAAGCCATCCAGCCGCTGAACACGTTGGTGTTGATGCTCGTGGCGAAGCCTGCGGTCACCAGGATCGGAGCCGTTTCGCCGATCACGCGGGCGATCGCCAGGGTGACGCCGGACGCGATGCCGGAGATCGCCGTCGGAATGACCACCTTGAGGATGGTCCGCCATTTACGGACGCCCAGGGCGTACGCCGCCTCGCGGAGCTCGTTGGGCACGATCTTGAGCATTTCCTCGCTGGAACGCACCACCACCGGGATCATCAGGACGGAAAGCGCGACGGCGGCAACGGCCCCCGTTTTGGTGCCCGGCCCCACCACTGCAAAGAAGAACGCGGCGGCGAAGAGGCCGGCGACGATGGACGGGATGCCCGTCATGACATCCACGAAGAACGTGATGGCACGGGCCAGCGGGCGGTCCTCGCCGTACTCGACCAGGTAGACGGCGGTCAGCAGGCCCACGGGCACGGAGATGACGGTGGCCAGCAGGGTGATCTGGATGGTGCCGATCAGGGCGTGGTAGATGCCGCCCATGACGGGTGCGCCCTGTTCCACGCTCTTGTTGTCGAAGGCGCCGGTGACGCCGTTCATGGACGTGTTGAGGAAGCCCGGGTCCAGGAGCCCGGGGAGCCCGTTGATCAGGACGGTCAGGATCACGGAGATCAGCGGCAGCAGGGCCACCAGGAAGGAACCGACCACCAGGCAGGTGGCCAGTTTGTCCTTGGCCTTGCGGCCCCCTTCGACGGCGGCGCTCCAGCCCACCAGGCCGGCGGTGAACAGGATGGCGGCGACAATACCCCAGCCGAAGGCGTTGAAGCCGATGACGGCCATGATGGCGGCGCCGACCACCAGGGCGAGGGCCAGGACGACGTAGGGCGCGAACTTGGGCAGCTGTCCCTTGGTGAGGGCGGAACGCTTGCGGACCGGAGTAAGGGTGGAGGTCATTTAGTTGGCTCCCGAGAATTCTTTGTGCCGGCTGATGATCCAGCGGGCAATCATGTTGACGCCCAGCGTGATGACGAACAGGACCAGGCCCGCCGCGATCAGCGTGCTCACCTTCAGGCCGCTGGCCTCCGGGAAGTTCAGGGCGATTTCAGCGGCGATGGTCTGGTTGCCGGACTGGATCAGGCTGGCGGTGAGGGCGCCGGAGGAGAGCACCAGCGCTACGGCCATGGTCTCGCCGAGGGCGCGGCCCAGGCCAAGCATCACGGCGCTCACGATGCCCGGGCGGCCGAACGGAAGAACGGCCATCTTGATCATTTCCCAGCGGGTGGCACCCAATGCCAGTGCGGCTTCCTCGTGCAGCTTGGGGGTCTGCAGGAAAATTTCGCGGCTCAGGGACGTGATGATGGGCAGGACCATCACGGCCAGCACGATGCCGGCGGTGAGGATGGTCTTGCCGGTGGCGGACGCTGGGCCCTGGAAGATGGGCAGCCAGCCCATGTTGTTGGCCAGCCAGTCGTAGGCCGGGGAGATTTCCTTGGCCAGGAACGCGGCACCCCAGGCGCCGTAGACCACCGACGGGATGGCGGCCAGGAGGTCGATCACATAGCCCAGGCCGGAGGCGAGGCCGCGCGGTGCGAAGTGCGAGATGAAGAGCGCGACTCCGATGGCCACGGGCGTGGCGATGACCAGCGCGATGATTGCTGCGATCACGGTGCCGATGACGATCGGCCAGATGTAGGCGAAGAAGCCTTCGCCGCCTTGGATCTTGTCCGGCGAGGCCACGAGGGCCGGGATGGCCTGGACTACCAGGAACAGGGCAACGCCGAAGAGCACGGCAAGGATCAGGCATCCTGCGGCCAGGGCGGCTCCGGAAAAGACCTTGTCTCCGGCGCGCCCTGCGCCCCGGGACTTTGTCAGGGAGGTGGTGGTCACAAACGATCCTCTGGGTTCGAATAGAACCGACTGCCTCGTCCGGATAATCCGGCAAGCAGCGGTGAAACTGGCTTTACTTCGGACAAACACCTAGGTTCCCTGCCCCGGAACGGCGGTCTGTGACCGCCCCTCCGGGACAGGGAACCTGGTTCAGGCTCGTGTTTCCACTATGCCTCGCTGTGCAGCGAATTCCCTAGGACTTGACCTTGATGGATTCGATGGCAGCAACGGCCTTGTCCTGCAGGGTCTTGGACAGCGGCGCGGACTTCGCGGCGTCGGCGGCGGCCTTCTGGCCGGCGTCGGACACTACGTAGCTTTCGAAGGCCTTGACCAGGTCAACGGTTTCCTTCTTGTCGTACGTGGTGCAGACAACGTGGTAGGAAACCAGGACAACCGGGTAGGCGCCGGCGGCGGTGGTCTTGCGGTCCAGCTTGATGGCAACATCGGTGGCGGCGCGGCCGTCAACCGGCTTGCCGGCTTCTACAGCCTTGGCAGCGGCGTCGGGGGAGATCTTGACGAACTCCTCGCCCACCTTGATGGCGGCGGTGCCCAGCTTGCCGCCCACGGCGGAGTCATCAGCGTAGGTCACGGCGCCCGGGGTGTCGGTGACGGTCTTGACGACGCCGGAGGTGCCCTTGGCGTTCTCGCCCTTCAGGGAAGCGGGCCAGATGCCTGCAGCCTTGTCGGTCCAGACCTCGGGTGCGGCGGCAGCCAGGTAGTCGGTGAAGTTGGTGGTGGTGCCGGAGTCATCGGAGCGGTTGACCGGCGTGACCTTCAGGTCCGGCAGCTTGGCGTCCGGGTTGAGGGCGGCGATCGCGGGGTCGTTCCAGTTGGCGATTTCGCCGCGGAAGATCTTGGCAGCCGTGGTGGCGTCGAGGTTCAGTTCCTTGACATCCGGGATGTTGAACGCGATGGCGATCGGGGAAATGTAGACCGGGATGTTGATGGCGCCTTCGGGGCCGCACTTTTCCTTGGAGCTGGCGAGCTCCTCATCCTTGAGGTAGGCGTCGGAACCGGCGAACTGTGCCGAACCGTCGATGATGGCCTTGCGTCCCGCGCCGGAACCGTCCGGGGAGTACTGCACGGAGGCGGACTGGTTGGCGGAAGCGAAGCCGGCCTTCCAGGCATCCATTGCTGCGCCGGTGGAGGAAGCGCCGATGCCGGTCAGGGTGCCGGTGACGTTGGCGCCCGAGGCAGACGGAGTACCGGACTGTGCCGTGTTCGTCGCGTTGTCGGAACCACAGGCGGTGAGCGCGAGTGCGCCGGCTGCGATGACAGCGATAGCCGCGTGGCGGCCGAAGCGGAGTGCCTTCACTAGATGTACCCCTTCCAGGGATTTTCTGATGCGTGCCGGACCGGAGACGTCCGAACAGAAGAAGTTGCGTACTTTTTGTACCTTTATTGAAGTTATGGGCCTTAGGTAACGGG
Organism: Arthrobacter sp. CC3; assembly: GCF_039907775.1. Classification (NCBI taxonomy): domain Bacteria; kingdom Bacillati; phylum Actinomycetota; class Actinomycetes; order Micrococcales; family Micrococcaceae; genus Arthrobacter; species Arthrobacter sp. CC3. Next base: position 147,796 of record NZ_JARCCY010000003.1, on the reverse strand, counting down.
ATGTGGGGACCAAGGTGAACGGAGGGTTAACGACGGCGGGACATCGGCTTACATGTGCAGCGTCACCATTGCGCACATCACATCTCCGGCCGTAGTGCAACGCCAGTGAATAGACTGGAACGCATGGCCCCACCGACTGGAATTTCCGCAAGCAGAAAATTCCTCCGAACCAGGATCCGCACCGGGATGGTCCGTAGCCGGAATTCCCTGGTGCCGGCCATCCAGATGACAGTCTGCGCCGTGGGCGCGTATGCGTTCGCCGAATACGTCCTTGGCCATTCAGGCCCGCTGTTCGCGGCGACGTCGTCGCTGATTGCGCTGGGATTCTCCCGCGAGCCACGGCTGCGCAGGGTGATGGAGGTGGGGCTGGGCTGCACCATCGGCATCGCGGTGGGTGACCTGCTCCGCCACTGGCTGGGCGGCGATATCTGGGTTGCCGCCGTCGTACTTCTTGTCTCCATCCTGCTGGCACGTTTCCTGGACAGCGGCAACATTTTCACCACGCAGTTGGGGCTGCAGTCGCTGTTGGTGGTGCTGCTCCCGGCCCCGGCCGGGGGTCCGTTCACCCGGAGTATCGATGCCATCGTGGGCGGCCTGTTCGCGCTGCTCTTCACCGTCCTGGTGCCGAAGGATCCCCGGCGGGAACCCCGGAAGGATGTGCAGAAGCTGCTGCACGAACTTGCGGAAGTTTTGCGTGATTGTGCGTCCGCGCTGACGAACAGCGACTCCACCGAGGCGTGGCACGCCCTGGTCCGCGGCCGGAACTGCCAGCCGCTGGTGGACGCGATGCGCCAGTCGCTGCGCGCCTCCGGTGAGGTGGCCACGCTGGCCCCGGCCTACCGGCGGCATCGCGACGAGATCGGCAGGCTGGAGCAATCGCTGGATTACATCGACCTGGCGCTCCGTAACAGCCGGGTTTTCGCGCGCCGGCTGACCAGCGCCATCAACCACGCCGCCCTCTCGGACGAGGCCACGGAGAACATCGCGGAGGTCCTGCAGGAAACCGCGGCCGCCATCGACGAACTGTCCCTGGGCCTCGCTGAAATGCACGAAGGAGTCCGGCGCGCCCACCTCCGGACGTCCCGGCTGGAGCTGACCGAAATCGCCGGCCGGCTGCACCCGCGGATGCTGGACGTGCAGCGGCTCGAGGGCGAAACGGTGGTCATGCTGTTCCGCCCGCTGATGGTGGACCTGCTCGAAGCCACCGGAATGGACTCCAAGGAAGCCCGGGACATCCTGCCGCCGCTGTAGCGCGGGACCGGTGGTTGCGCCCGTCGAAACCGGCTCGATCACCAGGAGTGTCACTGCCCCCGGATAGGGTGGAGCAATGGCAACCAAGACTTCCCGGGCGTCCAAAGCCCCGGCCTACAAATGCGCCGAATGCGGCTGGACCACCGTCAAATGGGTGGGGCGCTGCGGCGAGTGCCAGGCCTGGGGCACCGTGGAGGAAACCGGTGCCGCCGTTGCACGCACGACGGCGGCCACCACCGTCCTGGAGCCGGCCCGCCGGATCGCCGACGTCGATGCCACCACCGCGGCGTTCCTTCCTACCGGTGTGGACGAGTTGGACCGTGTGCTGGGCGGCGGCCTTGTTCCGGGCGCGGTCATCCTGCTGGCCGGCGAACCCGGCGTGGGCAAGTCCACGCTGCTGCTGGATGTTGCGGCCAAGTTCGCCCGCACCGCGCAGGACGTCCTCTACATCACGGGCGAGGAATCCGCTGCACAGGTCAAGCTGCGGGCGGACCGGATCGATGCTGTTGCGGAGTCCCTCTATCTTTCGGCCGAAACGGACCTGGGCCAGGCGCTCGGGCAGGTGGAGAAGCTGGAGCCGCGGCTGCTGGTGGTGGACTCTGTCCAGACGCTCAGCAGCGCCGACGTCGACGGCAGCGCCGGCGGCGTCTCGCAGGTGCGGGAAGTGGCGGCCTCCCTCATCGCCGCGGCCAAGCGCCGCAACATGACCACCCTGCTGGTGGGGCACGTAACCAAGGACGGCTCCATCGCCGGCCCCCGCCTGCTGGAGCACCTGGTGGACGTGGTCTGCCAGTTCGAAGGCGAGCGCCACTCACGGCTCCGGCTGCTGCGGGCGGTAAAAAACCGCTACGGGCCCACGGACGACGTCGGCTGCTTCGACCTCAACGAGGACGGCATCGTGGGCCTTGCCGATCCCAGCGGGCTGTTTGTTTCCCGGACCAAGGAGCCCGTGTCCGGCACGTGCATCACGGTGACCCTGGAAGGCCGCCGGCCGTTGCTGGCCGAGGTGCAGTCGCTGCTGGCCGAGAGCGCCAGTTCACAGCCGCGCCGCGCCACCAGCGGCCTGGACAGTTCCCGGGTGGCCATGCTCCTGGCAGTGCTCCAGCAGCGCGCCGGCTGCCTGCTGCACAAGGATGATTCCTACGTGGCAACAGTGGGTGGCGTGAAGCTCAGCGAACCGGCAACCGACCTGGCCGTGGCTCTGGCCGTGGCCTCGGCCAAGGCGAAAAAGCCCCTGCCCACCCGGCTGATCGCCTTCGGCGAGGTGGGCCTGGCCGGTGAAGTCCGCCCTGTTCCGGGCATCAACCAGCGCATCCAGGAGGCCCACCGGCTGGGCTTCACGCATGCCGTGGTTCCATCCAGCCCCAACGGTCCGGGACCGGTTCCGGCCGGCTTCTCCGTCCGGGAAGTGGGCCACCTGGCCGAGGCCCTGGGCCTGCTTATCAGCTGAAGCAGGTGGTGGACAGGCCGGGGCGTGCATCAGCGACTTAGGACCCTAGCGGAGGCCGCGGAAGGGGCGCACCCTTGGAATAAGACTTTGCGCACGAACTGCAGGCACGGATCTGCAGGCCACGGAGGGAGCAGCCATGATGTGGGGTTACGGTCCGGACATGGGCTGGATGTGGCTGTGGGGCGTGCTGATGCTGGTGGGCGTTGCCCTGCTGGTCGTGGTTGCCGTGCGGTTGTTCGCCGGCGGCGGCCACGGCGGGTTCCAAGGCGGCGGGTTCAACCACCCTGGCCAGCCGGGAACGGGTGGCCCGTGGCCAGGACCCGGCGGTCCCGGGTCTGGCGGGCCAGGGTCTGGCGGGCCAGGATTTGGCGGAGCCGGGGGACGCAGCCGGGCCCGGCAGATCCTCGACGAACGTTTTGCGAAAGGCGAACTGACCGCTGAGCAGTACCGCGAGCAGGTCAGGGTACTCGGCGAGGAACCGTAGTGCCTCCCGCCAGCAGGCCGCCCGCGGACCCGAGACCCGGCCCGCCATCCGGCACGCAACAGCCTGCCGGCCCGCCACCGCCGCCTATCAGGCCGCAACCCCTAGTGCGCCGCCCCGTCCTCCGGCCCCTGAGCCGGCGCAGCGCACTGCTTCTGGGCGGTCTCGGGGCGGCCGCCACGGCGGCGGGTGGAGCAGGGCTGTGGTGGTCGCTGGCCACCGGGTCATCGTCCCGGACAGCCCCCGGAACCGGAGGCGAACTGTCCCAGCCATCCGAGCTGCGGAGCTCCGGAGGCAGGCTGGAAGTCCGGCTCGAGGCAGGCCCCGGCCAGTTCCGGCTCGCCGGGCAGCAGGTCCGGACCCTTGGCTATAACGGGGGGATTCCGGGTCCCACCCTTCGTCTGCGGCCGGGCGACCTGCTGAACGTCCGGCTGGCCAACAACCTGGACCAGACAACAAACCTGCATGTCCACGGACTGCACGTCTCCCCCGAGGGCTCCGGGGACAACGTGTTCGTTATTGTAGATCCGGGCGCCGTCCATGAGTACGAGTACCGGCTGCCCGCGGACCACCCTCCGGGAGTGTACTGGTACCACCCACACCACCACGGCACGGTTGCCGACCAGATTTTCGCCGGGCTCTTTGGCGCGATCATCGTGGAGGACCCGGAACCCATCGCAGTCAGCGCCGAGCGCGTCCTGGTCGTTTCGGACACCACACTCGACGGCGCAGGGAACGTTGCCCGCGTTTCGCAGATGGAGCGGATGCTGGGCAGGGAAGGCGAATTCGTCCTGGTCAATGGACAAAGCAATCCGGAATTCACGGCAGTGCCGGGTACGCGCGAGAGGTGGCGCATCATCAACGCCTGCGTGGCCCGCTATCTCTCGCTGCGGCTCGACGGCCAGCAACTGCAGATGCTGGGAATGGACTCGGGCCAGTACCGTACGCCGTCGGACGTGGAGGAACTGTTCCTCGCACCCGGCAACCGGGCGGATCTGCTGGTGACCACTGCCGCCGGAAACTCCGTCCTGCGTGCCGCGTACTACGACCGGGGCAGCATGGCCGGCATGATGGGGCAGGGACGCGGAGCCCGTCGGTCAGACCAACCGGGTACGGCACTCGCAACGTTGCGGGTGTCGGGAAGCACGGCGTCCTCCCCCTCGACCCTGGCGCCCTTGCCGCCAGTCGGGGAACCGGATGACCTCAGGACGGCCGCCGTGGCAGCGCACCGGCAGCTCACGCTGTCTTCCGCCATGGGAATGGGGATGGGCGGGGGCATGATGGGCTTCACCATCAACGGCCGGGAATTCAGCGCGGCTAGGACGGACACCACGGTGGCGGCAGGGAGCGTGGAGGAATGGACCCTGACCAACCCCAGCCCCATGGACCATCCGTTCCACCTGCACGTCTGGCCGATGCAGGTCATTGAGCAGGGCGGCCGGGCGCTGGATCGGCCGGAGTGGCGCGACGTGGTCAATGTTCCGGCGCAGGGCCGTGTGAAGGTCAGGGTGGCGTTCACGGACTTCACCGGACGGTCCGTTTACCACTGCCACATCCTGGACCATGAGGACCTCGGAATGATGGGCGTGATCGAAGTCCGTTAGCAGGAGAGGATCATGCACCCCCGCCACGGTGCAGGCCCATTGGAAACAGGATTGAACACGGGGCCGAGTGCAGGCCGAGTGCAAGCCACCCGCACGCCGGCGACGCGGGCCAGCACTCCCGGCACAGCGTGGCAATGTTCAAGAACAGGTTCTGGCTGACACTTGCCCTGGCCGTGCCGGCGCTCGCCTTCGCCGGGGTGGTGCCGTCCCCCGCGGCTGGCGCCATGCTGATGTCCCCCTCGACGATTGTGGTGGCCCTCAACGCCCAGCTGCTGCGCCGGCTGAAGCTCAATCCCGCCAAGGTGCGCTGAGCAGGGGAGGAACTGATGCCGGAAACCAGCGCCGGACATTCCTCCTACGGGCAATGCTTTGCCCCGCGTGGGTCCGTGCATGGACGCCCGCGGAGCGGCAGCCCATCGCCCGTCACGGTTTCCGACGGGTGGCGGAGGCCCTTCCGGCGGTCGACGAATCCGTGGACGTGGTGGTCTCGCGCCTGGTCCTATGCAGCGTGGCGGACCAGGGGCGGCGGGGCTCACACCGCAGAAAGGCCGGCAGGATGCTGCCGGGAAAGGCAAAAAAGGGCGCCTGCCGCAATGGCAGGCGCCCTTCCGGGAAGCAATGATCGGCCGTTAGGCCTTGCCGCCACCCGGCAGTGCCAGCTTGAAGACCTTGGCCCAGGTGGAGCCGACCTGCTTCCACATCGGCCCGGTGGTGTACGGCAGGCCGTAGCGCTTGCAGATCTCCTGCACCTTCGGCGCCACCTCGGCATACCGGTTGGACGGAATGTCCGGGAAGAGGTGGTGCTCGATCTGGTGCGACAGGTTGCCGGTCATCAGGTGCATGAGCTTGGAACCGGAGATGTTGGCCGAGCCGATCATCTGCCGGACGTACCAGTCGCCGCGGGTCTCACCTTCCACCATTTCCTCGGTGAAGGTGTCCGTCCCCTCGGGGAAGTGGCCGCAGAAGATCACTGCGTGGGCCCAGACGTTGCGTACCGCGTTGGCCGTCAGCGTGCCGTAGAGGGCCTGCTTGCCGGAACCGGTCAGCATGGCAACCGCGGGGGTGGCGGCGTAATCCTTGGTGAACTGCTTTAGCGCCTTGACGCCGAGTGCCTTGAGGTCCTTGACCAGGGCTTCCTTGGACTTGTTGCCGTCCTTGAAGTCCTGCAGCTCGAGGTCGTAGATCGCGATGCCCCACTCGAAGACCGGCGCCAGGATCGCGTTGTACAGCGGGTTGCCGAGGTTGAACGGCTTCCACTCCTGCTGGGGGTCCATGCGCAGGAGGTTGTATCCGACGTCATTGTCCTTGCCCACCACGTTGGTCCAGCGGTGGTGCAGGTCATTGTGCGTGTGCTGCCAGGCGCGGGCCGGGGTGACGAAGTCCCATTCCCAGGTGGTGGAGTGGATGTCCGGGTCCCGCATCCAGTCCCACTGGCCGTGCAGCACGTTGTGCCCGATCTCCATGTTTTCGAGGATCTTGGCAAGGCTCAGCAGGGTGGTGCCGGCAAACCAGGCACCCTTGTTCCGGCTGACCAGGAGCGTGGCGCGGCCGGAGATCTCCAGGGCGCGCTGGATCTTGATCATGCGGCGGATGTACGCCGCGTCGGAGGCTCCGCGCTTGGCCAGGATGTCGTCCTTGATGGCATCGAGTTCGCGCCCCAGTTCGGCCACCTGCTCGTCGGAGAGGTGCGCCGCGGCCGGCGGGCGCACCAGCGGACTGCCGGAGGTGGCCAGCGCCCCCCGACGGGTCTTGGCAGCCTGGGCGCCGGCGGCAGCCGCAGCTGCGCCGTCCGCCTTCAGGGCAGCATCGTCGCGCGAGGACGGCACAACGGCGTCTTCCGTGGTCTCGGCTTCGTGGTTAGTAACTATTGCCATGCGGTGGTGCTCCTCAAATGTCGAGGTTAACGGGTCCGGCGGCTGCCGATACACACGTCTGGATTAGTTGGCCCGGCTCGCCGTGGACTTCGCCGGTGCGGAGGTCGCGGACATGCCCGGCCCGCAGGGGGATGAGGCAGCTGTGGCAGATGCCCATCCGGCAGCCGCTGGGCATCAGCACGCCGGCGTCTTCGCCGACGTCGAGGAGCGGCGTGCCGCCGTCTGCCTCCACCTCGCGGTCGGAGGCTTCAAAGGTGACCAGTCCGCCGTCGTGCCCTGCACCGGCCGCCAGGCTGGTGGTGAAGCGTTCGATGATGAGGTTGATCGGGTCGGCCGCAAACGGCCCTTCCGGCTGGTGGGACCCGCCGGCTTCGGAACCGGTGGAACCTTCGGCCGCCGCTGCGGCTGCTTCTGCGGACCACAGCGCCTCGGCGTCGTCCAGGAAACCCTCAGGCCCGCAGGCATAGGCTGCGCGGTGGCGCCAGTCCGGGCAGAGTTCCTCCAGGACGGCGGCGGAGGAAAAATCCACCCGGCCGCGTTCGCCGGTGAACCAGTGCGTGACCTTGAAGTTGGGGAACTGGTCGGCAAGCTCGGACAGCTCTTCCCGGAAAATGCTGTCTTCCGGGGTCCGGGCTGAATGGATCAGGACGACGTCGGCATCCGGACGGTGCGGCACCAGCGTGCGCACCATGGACATGACGGGGGTGATGCCGCTGCCGGCGGTAAGCATCAGCAGCGGGCGGGGGTGCTCGGGGAGGACGAAGTCGCCCTGCGGCGGCGCCAGGAACAGGACATCACCGGGGCGGGTGTCGCGGACCAGGACGCCGGAAACGGCGCCCACGTCGGTCACCGTGATGGCAGGGTCCTGGCCGGCGGGGGCGCTCAGCGAATAGGAACGCCAGTGCCGCACGCCGTCGAGTTCGACGCCGATGCGCGCCCATTGGCCGGCCTGGTGGGCTTTCCAGCCGCGGCCGGGACGGAAGAAGATGGTGGCGGAATCGGCCGTCTCGGCGACCACCCTGGTAACCACGCCGCGCAACTGGCGGGCGGAAAACACAGGATTGAACAGCGACAGAATATCTTCTGGAGCTAGCGGGGTGGTCAGTACAGATGCGGCGCGCGCCAGCTTACGGAGCCGGATCATGTTATTAACCTTATGTTGGATCGAGGCATATTTCTTCTCCCAAGGCATACGATCGAACGTTCTAAACTGTTCCCCCGAAACAACTTATGGAAGTCTCTCATGAACCCTCCGGCCTCGAAGAGTCCTGCAGCCCCCGCGTACGATCCGCCGTGGCTGGCCCTGCCCCGGGAGGTCAGCGACCTGCTGCGACCGAGGATGCCGGGCATTGTGGAGGCCATCATCGACGCGGTTCCGCAGCTGGTTCCGGCCTACGCCAGGCCCATCGAGGGCCGCTTCGGACGCGGCCTGCGGCGCGGGGTGGCCGCGGCGCTGGAGCGCTTCCTGCAGCTGCCCGGCACCCGGCTGCCCGCCCTGTCCGAGGAGAGCCGGGAGCTCGTGGCAGGCCTTGGCAGCGGCGAATTCCGCCAGGGGCGCAGCATGGACGCGCTGCTGAGCGCCTACCGCATGGGTGCCCGCGTAACGTTCCGGGAAATGTCGAAGATCTCGATGGAAAAGGACCTGGGCCTGAGCGTTGTGGTGGACCTGGGCGAATCGATCCTGGCCTACATCGACGAGCTGTCCGCCGTGAGCGCCGAGGCCTACGCCTTTGAACAGTCCGAGCGCGCGGGAGCGGTGGACCGGCGCAGGACCGAGCTGCTGGAGCTGCTGCTGATGGGCCAGGCGGACGAAGCCGCCCTGCGGCAGGCGGCATCCATGGCCGACTGGTCCCTGCCGGCGAGGCTGGTGGTGGTCACGCTCCCGCTGGACCGGTCGGCAGGGCTCCGGCTGCAGCTGGGCCCGGGAACACTGGTGGTTGAACGCGAAACGGACGCCGTGGCGCTTGTCCCGGCCAGGAAATCCGATGCCGCCCGGGCTGCGCTGGAGAAGGCGCTTAAAGGCAGGTCCGCTGCCGTGGGCCCGGCGGGCGGCTGGGAAAAGGTGCCGGATTCCCTGCGGCTGGCCGTGCTCGCAGCCTCCGTGCTTCCGCCGCGGGAAGGCCCCGAGGATCCGCCGATCTGGGCGGACGACCACCTGGCGCAGATCGTCCTCGGCTCCGAGCCCTCGGCCATTGCCGAGCTGGCGGAGCGCAGGCTGGCGCCCCTGGAAGGCCTGCGTCCGGCACAGCGCGAAAGGCTGGCGGAGACCCTGCTCTCCTGGCTGCGCCACTGGGGCCAGCGCGCTCCGGTGGCGGCCGAGCTGGGCATCCATCCGCAGACCGTGGGCTACCGGGCGGCGCAGCTGCGCGAACTCTTCGGGGAGGCGCTGGAAGACCCGCGGGCCCGTTTCGAGCTGGAACTGGCCCTGCATGCGGGGCGGCGCTAGGAGCCCGGTCATCTGCCGGCTTCCAGCGCGCTCCGGCTTTGCAGCCGCAGCTCAAGGTCGTTCATCACGATCGCGGCCAGGTCCTCCAGCGTTCGGATGTCCTCCGCCGTGAACTCCCGCGGCTCCCGGTCCAGGACGCAGAATGTGCCGAGGTTGTAGCCGTCGGGAGTGCGCAGCGGAACACCGGCGTAAAACTGCAGGCCGAATTCGCCTGCAACCAGCGGATTCGCCAGCGTGCGCGGGTCGGTGAGGGCATCCGGGACCACCCAGGCCTCGTCCTGGAGGATGGCGGACGCGCACAGCCCGGGGTCCCGCCCGATCTCGCCAACGTCGGTGCCGTGGTGGGCTTTGAACCAGATCCGGTCGCGGTCCACCACGCTGACGATCGCCACGGGCACGGAGAACATCCGGGCGGCCAGGCCCACGATCCGGTCGAACGTTCCGTCCGGGGGTGTGTCCAGGATCCGGTAACGCTCGACGGCGAGCATCCGCGCCTCTTCGTTCGCGCGCCCGTCCGACGCGGAAACGTCCGACGCAGAAACGTCCGACGGCGGTGCGTCGGCGGAGGCCGGCGTCCGCCTGCTCCGGCGGCGGCCGGCAGCGCTGATGACCTCCTGCCGGAGGGCGAGGGAAACTTCCCGGGCAGCGGGCCTGGCGGACGGCTCCCGGGACAACATGGAGGTGAGCAGTGCTGCCCATTTGGGTGCGACGCCCTCGGGAATGTGGGGATCCCGCAGCAGCCGCGCCATGGCCGAGGCGATCGGCGCCCCGGGGTAGGCGGGTTTGCCGGTCAGCCCTTCGAGCAGGACCAGCCCCAGGGAATACACGTCACTCGCCGGACCCACCGGCTCGCTGGCGGCTTGTTCCGGGCTGAGGTACTGCGGGGTTCCGGAGCTTTCCGCGGGGCCGCTCTGCCGGCCCTCGCCGAGGATCATGGCCACGCCGAAGTCGCTCAGCTTGGCCCGAGGCCGGCGGTCATCGATGTTGTAGTCCACCAGGAGGATGTTGGCGGGCTTGACGTCGCGGTGCACGATGCCGTGGTGGTGGATGTAGGCGAGCCCGTCCGCAAGGTCGTGGCCGATCAGCGCCAGGTGTGCCGCGGAAATGGGGCCTTGGGCTGTGCGCTGCCGCAGGTCCGGGCCGCGGACCAGTTCCATGACCAGGTACGTGCGGCGGTGCCGCGGATCGCTAAGGTCCGCGCCGGCGTCCAGCAGGGTCACCAGCGCGTGGTGGCTCATTCCGGCCAGGATGCGCACTTCCTCGCCCTGGCGGCGGGTATGGTCTACGTTCCCTGGATCGTCCCGGAAGAGCTTCACCGCAACGTCACGCTGCAGGAGTTCATCGAAGGCCCGGTAGACGCCCGATTGGCTCCCCCTGCCGATGAGGACGCCAATCCGGTACCGGCCGCTGAGGAGGTAACCGGGTTCCATGCTCGCAGCCATGATGGCCTCTCAGCTATTAATTTAATAAGTATGCTTATGATATCCCGGCGGCGGCCGCCCGCGTGACGCCGGGCCCGCTATTTGGCGGGGTTGTGCGTGCCGATGGGCACGAGGGTCAGGTCGGGGTGGTTCTTCTCAATCCGGCGCAGCGCCCAGACGTCATTGAACAAGGCGAGGTATTCGCCGTCGGACCTCAACAGCACCTCAGCGCCGGGCACGTTGGCCAGCGTGGGCATGGCATCCGCCGTCGAAATCCTGGCCATCGAGTACGGGAGCCGCTCCAGGCGCATGGGGGCGCTGAAGTCGTGCGCCATCCGGTCCTCCACCACTTCGAACTGCATGGGGCCGACGGCGGCGAGGACGGGCGCCTGGTCACCGCGGATGTCTGAGCGGAGCACCTGGATGACGCCCTCGTGCTCAAGCTGCTCAATGCCGCGGCGGAACTGCTTGAACCGGCTGGGGTCCTTGGAGCGTGCCACCTGGAAGTGTTCCGGCGCGAACAGCGGGATCGCAGGGAACTCCACGGGCTCTTCCAGGAACAGGCTGTCGCCCACCCGGAGCGAGGAGGCGTTCACCAGTCCGACGACGTCGCCGGGGAAGGCTTCGTCGATGACCTCGCGCTCACGGCCGAACACCTGCTGGGCGTACTTGGTGGCGAACGATTTGCCGGTGCGCGTCTGCGTGACCACCATGCCGCGTTCGAACACACCGGAGCAGACCCGGATGAAGGCGACATGGTCGCGGTGGGCCTTGTTCATGCCGGCCTGGACCTTGAAGACGAAGCCCGCGAAGGGGGCATCAACGGGCCGGGGGTCGCCGTCGACGTCGGGCCGCGGCGCCGCGGGCGGGGCGAAGTCCACCAGCGCGTCCAGGATCTCCTTGACGCCGAAGTTGAGGGCGGCGGAGCTGAAGAGGATGGGAGTTGCCTTGCCCGCGTAGAAGGCGTCGGCGTTGAACTCAAGGTTGGATTCGATGACCAGCCCTGCTTCGTCCACGGCGTTGGACCAGTCGTCGCCCTGGCTGGCGGCGGCTTCTTCCGGGGTGAAGTACTCGGTCAGCGCGATGTTGGCGCCGGCGTTGTTGCGCTGGAACCTGGCGAAGCGGTCGTTCCGGAGGTCCCACACGCCGCGGAAGTCACCGGAGATGCCCACTGCCCAGGTCAGCGGCATGGGCTGGAGGCCGGTGCGCTCGGTGATTTCGTCCATCAGCGCCAGCGCATCCAGGCCGGGGCGGTCCCACTTGTTGATCACGGTGATGATGGGCAGGTTGCGCTGCTTGCAGACCTCGAAGAGCTTCATGGTCTGTGTTTCCAGGCCCTTGGCGGCGTCAACCAGCATCACGGCGCAGTCGACGGCGGCCAGGACGCGGTAGGTGTCCTCGGAGAAGTCGGCGTGGCCGGGGGTGTCCAGGAGGTTGATCACGGTGTCCCGGTAGGCGAACTGCAGGGCGGCCGAGCTGATGGAGATGCCGCGGTCCTTTTCCATCTGCATCCAGTCCGAGACTGTTTCCTTGCGGTTGGCCTTGCCGCTGGACGCGCCGGCCGTACCGATCACCTTCGCGTGCAGGGCCAGGGCTTCGGTGAGCGTGGACTTGCCGGCGTCAGGGTGGGAAATGACCGCGAAAGTCCGACGCCGGGCCGCCTGCTTGTGAATCTCCTGGACTCGGGCGGGGCTAAGGACTTCTTGAGACACGGTGCTACTTTCGCTGCGACAGGGGTGGGCTGGGGTTTATGCGTGACGTGGACGTGCGTTGTGAACGTGGGGCCGGCAGGCGTGAACTGTGCAGCCAAGGTTCCCAGTTTATCGCAGGGCGGCAGGAGCCGCCGGTGGACGCCCAACTGCCGCCTCCCGCCGTCGCCGTCCGGTGCCTTCGGGACCGTTCCCGACGGCAGGTCAAACGGGCCACTTTGAGGCTTGTCCGTGCGGTTAATGCACTCCTTTGCCTCTAGGATGGAGCCAGTGGGAAATTGAGTACTTTTGATCCTGTCGGCGGAATCGTAAAACCGGCATACTTGCAGGCAACGGCTTGCACCTTTGAAGGGACAACCTATGGCTCGGAGCCCTGAGGATTCGCTGAAGGCGACTCTGGGCAGGGTGGCTCCAGGCACCGCTCTGCGTGACGGTCTGGAACGCATCCTCCGCGGAAGGACCGGCGCGCTGATCGTTCTGGGCTCGGACCGCACCATTGAGTCCATCTGCTCCGGCGGATTCGACATCGGGATCGACTTCTCGCCGACGCGGCTCCGTGAACTCGCCAAGATGGACGGCGCCATCATCTGCGACAAGGACGCCGGCAACATCCTCCGGGCGGCCGTCCAGCTGGTTCCGGATTCGAGCATCGAGACCCAGGAATCCGGCACGAGGCACCGCACGGCCGAGCGCGTCGCCATCCAGACCGGGGTTCCCGTGATTTCGGTAAGCCAGTCCATGCAGATCATCGCCCTGTACGTGAACGGGCTGCGGCACGTCCTCGAAGGTTCCGAGAAGGTCCTGGCCCGTGCCAACCAGGCGCTGGCCACGCTGGAACGCTACCGGTCCCGCCTGGACCAGGTCACCAGTTCGCTCTCCGCCCTGGAAATCGAAGCCATGGTCACCGTCCGCGACGTCGCGGTGACGCTGCAGCGCCAGGAAATGGTGCGCCGGATCTCCGAGGAAATCTCGCAGTACGTTCTGGAACTCGGCGAGGACGGGCGGCTGCTGTCGCTGCAGCTGGACGAACTCACCGTGGGCCGCGGGCCCGGCAGCGATGTGATCATCCGTGATTATGCCGGCCCGAACGCGTCCCCCGAGGACATCGACGGCGCTGTCAGTGCCCTGCTCAGCCTGGGACCCACCGAACTGATCGATCTCAGCCGGATTGCCGGCATCATCGGCTTCGCCGGAGGCGTGGACACGCTCGACGCCGTGGTTCAGCCGCGCGGGTACCGCCTCCTGTCCGGCCTGAAGGCAGTGCCCAAGGCTGTGGCGGACAGGCTCGTGGACCACTTCGGCGGCCTCCAGTACCTGATGGCGGCCACCATCGATGACCTCATGACCGTGGACGGCATCGGCGACCAGCGCGCCCGCACTGTCCGGGAGGGACTGAGCCGGATGGCCGAAGCGAGCCTGCTGGACCGCTTCCTCTAGGTCCGGGCCTCCACGGTCCCGTCCGAAGTGTTGACGGTGAAACGGCGTTCCAGCCGCCGGCCCCGGCCGCGTGCCGCCCATTCCACGGCGTACCTGATGTCGAGGAAGCCGCGCTCGATGTCCTCCGCCGTCACCGTGCAGACCGGGGTGAAGTACAGCGCCTCCTCGCCGGGCTGCAGGTCTGCGGCATCGAAACCCGCAGCGCCCGGTCCGGTCAGCCGCACGCCGGCCGCCAACGCACTGCCATGGTTGCGGGCACGTCCGGTGAAGGCGAGGATGTCCCCCTCCTTGAAGCCGGGGATGACGGGCCCGTAGTTCAGGTCCTGCGCCTCCCGGGTTCCGATCACCTGGGCTGCCTCCGGCGAGTAGCCCTGTCCGATCTCCTTCCAGGTGTGGACGTCCCAGTCGCCGGCCGCGGCAGGTGCCATCACATGGAATTCACCGGCGTTCCGCCAGACGGCGGGGCGGCCGGGCGTAATGGAGCGCAGCTCCATGTCGAAAACCACGCCGTCGTCGCCCGGCCCGTACTTCGGCGGTGCGCCGGCCTCCGTGACCTGCGCTGCCGGAATCGAGCAGAACACAATTTGCCGGTAGCCCTGCCGCTCATAGAGGACGCCGATATTGCCGTCCGGAAGGCGTGCCACTGTTGAATATGCCGAACTGCCCGGGCAAATGACGAGCTTCGCCGGCCAGGTTGCTCCGTTGTCACGCGAGAGGCTGAGGACGGTGTTACGGCGGAGCGCGGGGTCGTGGTTGTTGCTTGCCAGCAGCCAGGTGTCCGTTTCCGCCATGGCGTGCCCCGCCGGCAGGGGAAGTCCGTCAAACCGGGCGAGGGAGCCGTTGTCCCCCGGGTCCGGGAGGTCCTCGACGGCGGCCAGCGCACTCCAGGTGTGCCCGCCGTCGCCGGAAATCGCGGAAAGCCGGCGCGGCGTTGCCCGGCTGTGCAGCAGCAGCCGGCCGTCGCTAAGGCAGACAACCTTGTTTTCATTGGGTGCCGCGGCGCCGGCCTCGGCGCCAATGAGTTGACCCAGTGTCCAGGTCTCCCCGTGGTCGTCACTGTAGGCGGAGGCCGCCAGGATGTTCCCCGCAACGAGGACCACGAACTGCTGGACCAGCCTGCCCGCAAACGGGCCGGCATGGATTTGGATGCCCTGTCCTGCGGCGGCAAAGATTCCGGTGATTCCGCGCTCCGGGCCGCCACCGAGCTTAAGCTGGGCAGTGAGGCGACGGTGACGCCAGGTCTGTCCGTCGTCGTCGGAAAAGCTGAGGTCGCAGTGCTGGACGTCATCGCCCGTGCCCAACCCTGCGGCGGCTTCGAAGAAGCCGGCGCGGGTGCCCGCTGCATGGAACAGGAAGATCCTGCCGGTCACCGCGTCCACCAGCAGGCTGGGGTCCCCGTAGCCTTCAAGCCCGACGCCGGTCCGCACCACCTGCTGATCCCGCCAGGTCCGCCCGTTGTCCACACTGCGCCGCATCAACAGGTCGATGGGGCTGGGAAGATCATCGAGATTGGGCCGTCCGTCGTAGGCGACAAGGAGGGTTCCGCGGGTTGTCACGGCCAGCGCCGGAATCCTGTACTGCCGGTAACCGCCCCGCCCCCGTTCCGCCAGCACGTGCTCTACGTCGGGCCGGGCCAACGGGATGCCTTCCGGCCAATTCATAAGGTGGGATGTCATATCTCCAGCGTAGAAGCCCGGAACGGCGGGGCCAAGCGAGCCGGATCACACTTGACGGAACCTTGTGACCGCCCTTACAGTTTTCCTACGAGCATCGGACGTCCTACATCCGATAACTATCTGAACGGTGAGGCAACTCTATGGATAAGACGATCAAGAACCTTCCGCTGGTCAGTTCCGCCAGCCGCCGGAGCTTCCTGAAATTGAGCGGGGCCGCGGGCGTCGCAGCTGCTTTCGCCACCACCCTGGCAGCCTGCGGCGGGCCTGCGGCCACCACCACCGGCACCGCCGCCGGTGGCGGTGGCGGTGGCGGAGCCATCAACAAGGACCTCATCATCGAAGCGGGCATCTCCTACGCCCTCTCCACCGGTTTCGACCCGCTGAGCTCCTCCGGCGCCACCCCGATGGCCGCCAACCTGCACATCTTCGAGGGCCTCATCGAGCTCCACCCGGCCACCCGCGAACCGTACAACGCACTTGCCGCAGCCGACCCCAAGAAGGTCAACGACACCACCTACCAGGTGACCATCCGCGACGGTGCCAAATTCCACAACGGCGCCCCGGTCACCACCGAAGACGTCGCGTTCTCCTTCACCCGCGTTATGGACCCCGCGAACAAATCCCTGTTCTCGCAGTTCATCCCGTTCATCCAGGACGTTAAGCCCGTTGACGCCAAGACGGTCGAGTTCACGCTCAAGTACCCGTTCCCGGGCTTCGCATCCCGCATCTCCGTAGTCAAGGTTGTGCCCAAGGCACTGGCCACCGACCTGAAGGCCTTCGACGCCGCTCCCGTCGGCTCCGGCCCCTACAAGCTTGTTTCCGCCGTGAAGGACGACAAGATCGTCTTCGAAGCCTTCGCCGACTACAACGGCCCCAAGCCGGCACTGGCCAAGGGGATGAACTGGCTGCTGCTCTCCGATGCCGCGGCCCGCGTCACCGCCGTCCAGTCCGGCCGCGTCCAGGCCATCGAGGATGTCCCCTACCTGGATATCGAGGGCCTGAAGTCGAAGGTCACCGTCGAATCAGTTCAGTCCTTCGGGATGTTGTTCCTTATGTTCAACTGCAAGAAGGCTCCTTTCAACAACAAGCTGGTGCGCCAGGCCCTGCACTACGGCCTGGACAAGGAGGCCATCATCAAGAAGGCGCTGTTCGGCAACGCCAAGCCCGCCAGCTCCTACTTCCAGGAAGGCCACCCGGACTACGTCAAGGCCAAGAACGTTTACGGCTACGACGCCGGCAAGGCCGCAGACCTGCTCAAGCAGGCCGGGGTCACCAACCTCGAATTCGAGCTGCTGACCACAGACACCGCCTGGGTCAAGGACGTTGCCCCGCTGATCCTCGAATCCTGGAACAAGATCCCGGGCGTCAAGGTGACCGTGAAGAGCATCCAGTCAGGCGCCTTGTACGCCGACCGCGTGGGCACCGGCGATTACTCGGTGGTCGCAGCTCCCGGCGACCCGTCCGTCTTCGGCAACGACGCGGACCTGCTCCTGAGCTGGTTCTACTCCGGTGCCACCTGGATGGAAAAGCGCGCCTACTGGACCGCCCCTGAACGGGCCCAGCTGCAGGAGCTGATGAACAAGGGATCACAGGCCGCTGCGGCAGATGCCAAGAAGATTACCGGCGAAATCGTGGACCTCATCTCCGACGAGGTGCCGCTCTACCCGGTCTTCCACCGCCAGCTGCCCAGTGCCTGGGACGGCAAGAAGCTCAACGGATTCAAGCCCCTGCCCACCACCGGCATGTCCTTCATCGACGTCGGACGCACTGCCTAAGCTGCGCTGAGAAGCAGCGGTCCGTCGCAGCCGAGACGCTGCGACGGGCCGGCAAAGCACCACCCTGTGACGCGGCCCCCGCGGCACAACCAAACAAACCGGAGAACAAATTGGTCACGATATTGCGTCTGCTCGGCCGCAGACTCGCAGCACTGCCATTGATGATCCTGGGCATCACCCTGCTCGTCTTCCTTGTCCTGCAGGCCGCTCCCGGCGACCAGGCCAGCTCCGCCCTGGGCGACGGCGCCAGCGAGGAAGCCAAACAGCAGTACCGCCAGGAAAACGGCCTGAACGATCCGCTGGTCCTCCAGTACCTCCGCTTCCTTGGCAAGCTGCTGCAGTTCGATCTTGGTGTCACCACCCCGCCCGCAAAATCGGTGGCCTCCATGATCGGCTCGGCGTTCCCCCTGACGCTGCAGCTGACCTTCCTGGGCGTCCTCATCGCGATCGTCCTCTCCCTCGCATTCGGCATCCTCGGCGCCCTCTACCGCGACAAGTGGCAGGACCAGCTGGTCCGCGTTTTCTCCATCGCCGCGATCGCCACGCCGTCGTTCTGGCTGGGCATCCTGCTGATCCAGTGGTTCGCCCTCGGCTCCAGCCCCCTGTTCCCCTCCGGGGGCATCGCGACGCCGGAATCCGGCTTTGGCGGCTGGCTCAACTCGATGGCCCTTCCGGCCCTCGCGCTCGGCATCCCGGTCTCCGCGTCACTGATCCGGGTGGTCCGCACATCGATGGTGGAAGAACTCGACCGCGATTACGTCCGCACCGCGATCGGCAACGGCGTCCCCTACGGCGAGGTCGTCTCCAAAAACGTCCTGCGCAACGCCCTGGTCACCCCGGTGACCGTGCTGGGACTGCGCGTGGGCTACCTGCTGGGCGGCGCCGTCGTGATTGAAATGATCTTTGCCCTGCCCGGCATGGGCCAGCTGATCCTGAACGGCATTACCAACCTGGACGTCAACCTCGTCCAGGGCGTGGTGCTCACCATCTCGGTCACCTTCGTTCTGGTGAACATCGTGGTGGACCTCCTGTACCTGCTCATCAACCCCCGAATCAGGACGGTATAGCTCATGCGTAGCAAACTCGCTGAACGGCTGAGTGCCCCGGGCCTCCGCTTCAAGGCCCTGCCCTGGGGTTCCCGCATTGCCCTCCTTTTCCTGGTCCTGATCGTCCTCGCGGCCGTGTTCGCCCCGGTCATCGCCCCGCATGATCCGCTGGAAACCTTCATCCCGGCCACCCCGCCCGGCGCCGAGCACTTCTTCGGAACGGACCGGCTGGGCCGCGACATCTTCTCCCGGCTGCTCTTCGGTGCACAATCCTCGCTCATGATCGGCCTCGGCGCGGTGGCCCTGGCCATCCTGGCCGGTGCCCTGCTGGGCTCGTTCGCGGCGACCTCCAGCAAGGCTGTCAACGAGATCATCATGCGGCTGATGGACATCCTCATGGCGTTCCCGGGCATTGCCCTGGCGGCGGTGCTCCTGGCGGCCTTCGGCAATTCGGTTCCCACCATCATCATTGCGATCGCCATCATCTACACGCCGCAGCTGGCCCGCGTGGTCCGCGCCAACGTGCTCTCGCAGTACAGCGAAGACTACGTCCGCGCCGAGCGCGTGATCGGTGCCGGCCGCTTCTACATCCTGCTCAAGCACATCGTCCGAAACACCGCAGCCCCCGTCCTGGTGTTCGCCACGGTCATGGTGGCGGACGCGATCATCCTTGAGGCCTCGCTGTCCTTCCTCGGCGCCGGCGTGCAGGATCCCGCACCGTCCTGGGGCAACGTGATCTCCTACGGCCGCAACCTGGTCCTGTCCGGTGGCTGGTGGGCCACCACCTTCGCCGGTGTGACCATCCTGCTCACCGTGCTGTCGCTGAACATCCTGGCCGAAGGCCTCACCGACGCCATGGTGAACCCGAAGCTACGCAAGGCGCCGGTTGTGAAAGACGACGACGGCTCTGCGGCTGCTGTGACCGGCACTGCGGCGGGTGCCGCCGTCGAGCCTGTGGATACGCAGGTGGCGATGTCCGTTGCCCAGCCGTCAGTGCTGGATGAGCACGAGCTCGACGGCGTCCGTGCCGCCTATGGTGACGTCCTCACCGACGAGCGCTACAGCGAGTCCGCCGTCCTGTCCGATCCGAAGCTGGCTGCGGTGAACCCGCACCTCCTCCTCGACAGGGAACTGGAACTGCTCACAGCGATCGAGGCCAGCCGGACCGACCGGCTCCCGCAGGTCCCGGCCGGCGCACGCAGCATCCTGGAGGTGAAGAACCTGTCCATCAGTTTCCCGGGCCGTTACGGGAACACTGCGATCGTGGACAATGTCTCGTTTACCGTCCGGGAAGGCGAAACCATGGGCCTCGTGGGCGAATCCGGCTGCGGCAAGTCCATCACCTCCCTCGCGATCATGGGCCTGCTGCCCAAAACCGCGCAGGTGACGGGATCCATCAAGTTCGATGGCAAGGAACTACTGGATCCGGCCACCAGGCACAGCAGCATCAAGGCCTACGAGGGCCTGCGCGGCCAGCAGATCGCCATGGTCTACCAGGACGCCCTGAGCTCCCTAAACCCGTCCATGAAGATCAAGGACCAGATGGAGCAGCTGACCCGGCGCGGCGGCCGCAAGACCCCGGCCGAGCTGCTGGAACTCGTCAAGCTTGATCCCGTCCGCACGCTCGCCAGCTACCCGCATGAGCTCTCCGGCGGCCAGCGCCAGCGCGTCCTGATCGCCATGGCCCTGTCCCGTTCACCGAAGATCGTAGTGGCCGACGAGCCCACCACCGCCCTGGACGTCACCGTCCAGAAACAAGTGGTTGACCTCCTGAATGAACTGCGCGAACAGCTCGGATTCGCCATGGTTTTCGTCAGCCACGACCTCGCCCTAGTGGCCTCACTGGCGCACCGCATCACGGTCATGTACGCCGGCCAGGTGGTGGAATCGGCGCAGGCCTCGGAGCTCCTGCAGAACCCGAGGCACGAATACACCCGCGGCCTGCTCGGCGCGGTGCTCTCCATCGAAGCCGACGCCGTCCGCCTGCACCAGATCCCCGGGACCGTCCCGTCACCACAGGACTTCGCGTCCGGCGACCGCTTCGCCGCACGCTCGCTGCGGCCCGACGCCGATCCCAACCAGCAGCTGGTCCTGACCACGGTTTCACCCGCCGGAGGACGAAACACGGACCACTACTGGGCGAGCCACCTGAAGGAGGACGCGAAGTGACTGATTCAACGCAGAACGGCTCCCAGCCGGTCATTGAGCTCAAGGACGTCAAAGTCCACCACCATGCCCGTGGCGGCAAGCTGTTCCGCCCGAACATCGTCAAGGCAGTGGACGGCGTCGACTTCACCATCAGCCGCGGCGAAACCGTGGGAATCGTGGGTGAGTCCGGCTGCGGCAAGTCAACGCTGGCCTCGGTGCTCGTGGGGCTGCAGGCACCAACCTCGGGTGACGTCCTGTTCCACGGCAAGCCCGCCATCAAAAGGAACGCCGCCCTGCGCAGGGAGTTCGGCCGGTCCGTGTCCGTGGTCTTCCAGGATCCGTCCACGGCACTGAACCCGCGCATGACCATCCAGGACATCTTGACCGACCCGCTTCAGATCCACGGCATCGGCACCGCGGCCACCCGAGCTGCCAAGGTGGGTGAACTGCTGGCCCTGGTGGGCCTGCCGCAATCAGCTGCCGAAGTCACACCGTCGCAGGTTTCCGGCGGCCAGCGCCAGCGGGTGGCCATCGCCCGCGCCCTGGCCCTGGACCCGGACATCATCGTGGCGGACGAGCCGACGTCTGCCCTGGACGTTTCCGTCCGGGCGCAGGTGCTGAACCTTCTCTCGGACCTGAAGACCCAGCTGAACCTTGGAATGGTGTTCATCTCACACGACATCCAGACGGTCCGCTACGTCTCGGACCGCATCTGCGTCATGTATTTCGGCAGGATCGTCGAACAAGGCACCGCCTCGCAGGTCTTTGACACCCCCTCCAACGACTACACCAAGAAGTTGCTGAGCGCCGCGCCGAGCCTGCTGCACATCTAGCTTTTCCACTCACCAGTTTTCAACCACCCATCATTGGAGTTTTCCGTGTCTTCCCAGTTCCAGGGCGTTATCCCGCCGGTTGTCACCCCCCGCCACGCTGACGGCAGCATCGACACTGAGTCGCTGAAGAACGTCACCAAGCACCTGCTCGACGGCGGCGTGTCCGGACTTTTCGTCCTGGGCTCCTCCGCTGAGGTCCCCTACATGACCAACGCCGAGCGTGAACTCGTAGTCAGCACCATCGCCGAAGCCAACTCGGCGGCCGGCGCAGGCCGCGTCCCGCTGATCGTGGGCGCCAACGAGCAGACCACCAACCGCGTCATCGAGGAAGCCAGGAAAGTCATCGACCTCGGCGCCGACGCCATCGTGGTCACCTCCATGTACTACGCCATCGGGAACGCCGACGAGACCGAAACACACTTCCGCGCCATCCACGCCGCGGTCAACAAGCCGATCTTCGCCTACGACGTTCCCGTGCGCACGCACTTCAAGCTCCCCACCGACCTGCTGGTCCGCCTGGGCAGCGACGGCGTCATTGCCGGCGTCAAGGACTCCTCCGGCGATGACGTCTCGTTCCGACAGTTGCTCCTCGCAGCCCGCGATATCGACAACTTCGACATCTTCACCGGCCACGAAGTAGTAGTTGACGGCGCCCTCCTCGGCGGCGCGCAAGGTGTGGTCCCGGGCCTCGGCAACGTGGACCCGGCCGGCTATCGCCGCCTGTTCGATGCCGCACAGGCCGGCGACTGGGCCGGAGCCGCCCGCGAGCAGGACCGCCTGGCCGACCTCTTCGAGATCGTCTACACCCCCAACGGCCGCGTCTCCGGCGGGGCGGCAGGCCTCGGCGCTTTCAAGACCGCGCTCCAGGTCATGGGCATCATCGAATCCAACACCATGAGCGTGCCGATGCTCTCCCTCAATGACGACGAGACCAAGGCAATCCGGACCATCCTGGAACGCAACGGGCTCGTCTAATCAGGCGCGTTGGGGCCTACCCAGCAACGATCCCTGTTAGGAAGAAAATGACGTACGCGATCGGTGTCGACCTTGGCGGCACTAAGACTGCTGCCGGGGTTGTTTCGGCGGCCGGTGAGGTGCTGTATTCGGAGACCATTCCGACGCTCAACCGGGATGGTGGCGAGGCGATTCTTGATGCTACGGCGGCGCTGGTTTCTTCCCTCATGTCCCGGGCTCAAGCAGAGGGCCTGGACGTGGCGGGGGTTGGCGTTGGTTCTGCCGGGGTGATTGATACCGCCCGCGGAGTGGTGGTGTCCGCTACCGACGCGATCCTCGGGTGGGCCGGGACGGAGCTGACGGGCGGGCTTGCTGTTCGGCTCGGCCTGGATCCGGCTGCGGTGCAGGCCGTGAACGATGTCCATGCGCATGCCCTGGGCGAGGCGTGGGCGGGCGCCGCAGCCGGGACGGCGAGTTCGCTGCTGGTGGCCTTCGGCACCGGCGTCGGCGGCAGTTTTGTCCTAAACGGCCGTCCGGTCCTGGGCAACAGGTATGCGGGCGGGCATGTGGGCCATTTTGCCTCGCCCTACGCCTACCACCGTGGCAAACCCCTTCCTTGCGTCTGCGGCGGAGCCGGGCATGTTGAGGCCGTCGCCTCCGGACCGGCCGTCCTGCAGTCCTTTCTCCGTCTTGGCGGCAAGGAAACGGCGGTCGATGCCCGCGGTGTTTTTGCCCTGGCCGGCGCGGGCAACGCCGTCGCCGCCGGGGCAGTGGATTGGGGCGCCTCCGCGGCGGGCCAGGCAGTGGGCGGCCTCGCCAACATCCTGGACCCCGAGGTAATTGTGGTTTCCGGCGGACTGTCCGACGCCGGCGCCCCCTGGTGGCACCCCATGGAGCGCGCACTCCGGGCCGAGCTCCTGCCCGCCCTATCCGGGCTACCCGTCCTCCCCGCTAAGCTCGGCAACGCGGCAGCCGTCGTGGGCGCCGCACGCCTGGTCCTGTCCGCTCCATCCACACCACCACTTTCCTGAGGAACTGACCGTGATCCTGAGTCCCCGAGCCCTCGAAACCCTCCGCGGGCAACTGATCGTGTCCTGCCAGGCGTATCCCGGCGAGCCCATGCGGGACCCGCGCACCATGGCGCAGGTTGCCGCCTCTGCCGTGATCGGCGGCGCCGCCGCCATCCGTGTCCAGGGGCTGGCGGATGTGCAGCAGACGCGGGCCGCGGTGGAGGTTCCGGTGATCGGGCTCTGGAAGGACGGACACGACGGCGTCTTCATCACCCCCACGCTCCGGCACGCCCTGGCGGTGGCCAATGCGGGCGCCCACGTGGTGGCGATCGACGGCACGCGCCGGGAACGCCCGGACGGGCTTTCCCTCGCACAAACCGTGGCAGGCATCCACAACGACTCCCACGCCCTGGTGATGGCGGACTGCGGTTCCTTCGACGATGCCGCGGCCGCTGTCGCAGCCGGCGCGGACCTGATCGGCACCACACTTTCCGGATACACCGGCGAGCGCCCCAAAACGCAGGGCCCGGACCTGGAACTGCTGGAGCAGATCGCCGCCGCCGGTTTCGGCCGGCCGCTCATCGCCGAAGGCCGCCTCCACACCCCCGCCCAGGCCAGGCAGGCCCTCGACGCCGGCGCGTTCGCCGTCGTCGTCGGCACCGCAATCACGCACCCGGCGAGCATCACCGGCTGGTTCGCCGAGGCCCTGAAGTGACTCCGCAGCCGGAACAAATACAGTCGGAACGAAAACAGCCGGAAGCCGCTGGGTCCGGCAGCTATCTGCTGGCTGGCGCCGTCCTTACCGGCGGGCTGGCGCTGGACGACGCCGTCGTGGCCGTCGCGGACGGCCGCATCGCGTATGTGGGTCAACGCGAAGGCCTGGACGAGGCGGCGCTCTCCGGCCTTGAGGAACTCGAACTCCCGCCAGGCAGCATGATTCTCCCGGGCCTTGTTGACCTGCACTGCCACGGTGCAGCCGGGGGTGACTTCCCCACGGGCAATGCCGGCCCGGCCCGCACAGCCGTCGACTTCCTGCACGGCTCCGGCACCACCACCCTCCTGGCCAGCCTGGTGACGGCGTCCCGCGAGGATCTGCTGCGGGGGCTGGCCAACCTCAGGCCGCTGGCGGACGAAGGCCTGATTGCGGGCATCCACGCAGAGGGCCCGTTCCTTTCCCGTTCACGGTGCGGCGCGCAGGATCCCCGGTTTCTGCGGGACCCGGACCCCGGCCTGCTGGAGGAAATACTGGAGGCTGCCGGCGGGCACCTGCGCACCATGACATACGCGCCGGAACTGCCCGGCGCCGTCGACCTGGTCCGGACGCTCGTGCAGCACGGCGTAACGCCTTCGCTGGGCCACACTGACGCGGACTCCGGGATCTCCGCGGCGTCCCTCACCGAGGCGGCGGAGCTGATGGCGGCGGGAGTCCGCGGGTCACGCCCCACAGTCACGCACCTGTTCAACGGAATGCCGCCCCTGCATCACCGCAACCCCGGACCGGTCGCCGCCTGCCTCCGCCTGGCAGCGGTAGGCACTGTAGCTGTCGAACTGATCGCGGACGGCGCACACCTGGATCCGGACACGGTCAGGATGGTCTTCGAGCTGGTGGGCGCCGGGAACGTGGTCCTGGTGACCGATTCCATGGCAGCCACCGGCCTGCCCGACGGCGACTATGAACTGGGTCCCGCCGCCGTCGCAGTCAGGGGCGCCGAAGCGCGGCTGGCGAGCAACGGCTCCCTGGCCGGAGGCACCGCCACGCTGCTGGACGTTGTCCGGCGGACGATCGCTGCAGGCGTTGCACCCGCCGCGGCTGTTCAGGCAGCCAGCGCGGTACCGGCGGCGATCATCGGCCGGCAGCACGAAATCGGAAGCCTCCGCGCCGGCTTGCGGGCCGACGTCGTGGCGGTGGACCGGGACTTCCGCCCGGTGCTGGTCCTGCGGGAGGGCCGGAAGCTGGCCCGCCCCGCCGTCGGGCCCTAGCCTTCTGCCCGTCTGCAGGCTCCTGCCCTCAACCCCGCAAGGCCCTAACCCTTCCGGGCCTAAACGCTCGCGGCGGCCACACGCGTGGCCGTGCACGGCATCAGGGCGGCCGCACCCTCGTCCGCGATCACGGTTACGTGCGGATGGCGCTGCAGGACGGAAGCGGGGCAATCCGGCGTCACCGGTCCGGTGAGCGCACGGTGCAGGATTTCCGCCTTGTCCGCTCCATGGACCACCATCAGGAGCTGGCGCGCCTCGAGGATGGTGCCGAGGCCCTGTGTGATGCACCGCCCGGGCACGTCTGCAGGCGAGTCGAAATAGCGGCCGTTGGCCTGCCTCGTGCGTTCAGTGAGATCCTCTACCCGGGTGCGGGACTCCAGCGACGACCCGGGCTCGTTGAAGGCCAGGTGGCCGTTATGGCCGATGCCCAGCAGCTGGATATCGATCCCGCCGTGGGCTGCAATGGCAGCTTCGTAGTCGTTGGCCGCGCGTTCGGGGTCCGCTGCGCTGCCGTCCGGGACAAACACATTGGCAGGATCCAGGCTGAGCCGCTCGGTGACTTCACGGCGGACAACTTCCGCGTAGCTTTCCGGATGGCCGGCGGGCAGGCCCACGTATTCATCCAGCGCGAAGCAGCGGACGCGTGACATCTCCAGCCCGTATCCTGCCAGCGCCCGGTAGACGGGCAAGGGCGAGCCGCCCGTTGCCACCCCCAGCACGGCATCCTGGTTGCTGCGGATCACGGCCGCCAGAAGCCCCGCGCCGACCGCGCCGGCTGCCTCTGCGTCCTGAACTACGAAAAACTCCATGCCGAACGGGCTCTCTTCTGTGTTGACGGGGTGCTGTGTCTGGATGGACGGGGGTCTGACGGGCGTGCTCAAGGAGGCGCACCCGCGGGGATGATGCGGAAGGCGGTTCTAGCGGGCCGCGACGGCGCGGAGCTTTCCCCGGATTCCGTCGAAGTGGCGCTGCAGCCGCTCGGAGGCAAGTGGCTTGTTGCCCGCCGCCACCGCCTCGTAGATCTCGCGGTGGTCGCGCACCTGCTGAAGCAGGTCCACGGGCCCCGGCCCCAGTTCCAGGTGGATTTGGCGGTAAACCTTCCAGAAGACGTCCATCAGGTTCATGAGCAGGTCGTTGCGCAGCGGCGCGAACAACCGGCGGTGGAACTCGGCGTCGTGGGCAAACAGGGGTTCGCCCTTCCCGGCTGCCACCTCCATGGCTTCCAGCGCGTGCTGCAGGTCCTCCTGCTGCGCAGCCGTCATCCGGTCCATCGCCGAACCGATCAGCCCGGATTCGAGCGCCTGGCGCACATCCACCAGCTCCATGGCTTCCTCTCCCCGGTGCCGCAGGGAGAGCCGGCCCCGGAAGGCCAGTCCGTCGGCGAGGGCATGGAAGTTGTTGGGGGCCACGAAGGTCCCGAAGCCGTGGCGGATCTCGATCACGCCGAGGGCCTGCAGGACTTTCAAGGACTCCCGGACCGTATTGCGCCCCACGCCCAGAGTTGCGGAGAGTTCGGCTTCAGTGGGGAGCGCATCGCCAACGTCCAGTCCCTGCTCCAGGATCAGTTCCATGATGCGCGTTTGCAGGGCATGGGAGCGCAGCTGCGCGCTGAAGCGGGCAGTTGACACTTCTTGCGGGGCCACGGTCACGGCTGTCTCCTCGGGATCGGACCTGCCTAGCAAGCAGGTCTGCTACTAATCCTACCGGAGATGGGACGTCCCTTGTCCTATTTGGTAACAATGAATTTGCCCCTGACCGCGCCGCCAGAGCGGGCGTACATGGAATGGGAGGGTTGTTACAGGAGCTGGAAAACGGCCTTGGTGCTGGCCTTGGTCCCGAGCCTGGCGACGAACATGTAATACGCCCCGCCGGCGCCGGGCTTCGCGGACACCGGGCCGCACCCGGGGACGCTGCGGTTGCGCTCCCATGGGAAGTTGGCGGTCTCGCTCTGGCCCGGAGCGATGGTCTTGACCAGGTCTCCGCTCTCCACCTGGCAGTCAACCGAAGAGAAGATCCGGTCGGAGCCGCTGGTGACCGTGTACTCCATCTGGGACGTACCCAGGTTCACCTCGCATGCCACTTTTCCGCCGTTGGTGACTTTCAGGCTAAGGAGCGGGTTTTCCCCCGCCGCGTAGGCAGCCTTGTCCGTGGACGCCGAAACGGTGACAAGGCCCTGGTCGCATGTCGGCGTGGCCTGGGCGCTGGGAGTCGCGGACGCGGAGGGCGTGGCCTCAGGATTCGCCGCCGCCCCGTCAGAACCGTCGCGGCCCGCGGGGTCGGTGGAGGAGGCCTGCTCGGAGGAGCGCATGGCCGCGGACACGGCGGCGAAGCCTCCCAAAGCCACAGCCGCCACGAGAAGCAGCACCACGGCAACGAACAGCCTGCGACGGCGGTAGACGGCCTTCAGCGGAGGCCGCCCCGCCTGACGGCCGGGGGTGCCCTTCGGTTTCGAACTGTTCTTTCCTGAAGTGCCTTGCCTGACCATCCTTCTAGGCTAAAGAACGCCGGGCACATTGACGCACCACCACGCCGCGAACACGGACGTCGGCCAGTATCCACTACAGTATTTGCATCGATGCCTTAGCCTTACCCACTGCCCTTTCCCCGGCGAGTCGCCCTGCGCCGGCGCCGCTGGCAGTCCTCCACGAAACCCTTGACGCCTGGTTCGCAGACACCGCCAGGGAACTGCCGTGGCGCGAACCCGACTGTCCCGCCTGGGGCGTCCTGGTCAGTGAAATCATGCTGCAGCAGACTCCGGTTGTCCGGGTCCTGCCCGTGTGGGAAGAGTGGCTTCGCCGCTGGCCGGCACCGGCAGACCTCGCCGTGGAACCGTCCGGCGAAGCTGTCCGGCACTGGGGCCGGCTGGGCTACCCGCGGCGGGCACTGCGCCTGCACGCTGCCGCCGTCGCCATCGTGGAGAAGCACGACGGCGGGGTGCCGGGAACGTACGCGGAACTGCTGGAACTTCCGGGCGTGGGCAGCTACACGGCCGCCGCCGTGGCCGCATTCGCTTTCGGCCGCCGCGAGACGGTGGTGGACACCAACATCCGCCGCGTCCATGCACGGCTTTTTTCGGGCACGGCGCTGCCGTCACAGTCGCTGACGGCCGCCGAGATGCGGCTCGCCGCCGAACTGCTGCCGGCCGATGTCGGACTCTCTGTCCGCTGGAACGCGGCGGTTATGGAGCTGGGAGCCTTGGTCTGCACGGCGAGGGCGCCGAAATGCGGCGACTGCCCGGTGCGTGGCGCGTGTCAGTGGCTGGCGGCCGGCGAGCCGCCGCCGTCGTACACCCCCAAAGGGCAGTCCTGGCACGGCACCGACCGGCAGGTGCGGGGTGCCGTGATGGCTGTGCTCCGGCTGGCGGACTCACCGGTGGCACCGGAAATGTTCCATCAGCCTGCCGCGGACCTTGGCTTCGAAGCGGACGGCATCGGCGTCCCGCTTGCGGCGCTGCATCGGCTGAATTCCGCGCCGGAACAGCTGGAACGCGCACTGGCGGGCCTGGTCAGCGACGGCCTGGCCGAGCTGCACCTCGGCGGCCTGCGGCTTCCTGCCTGACGCCCGTTATGCATTCGTTCCGGAACTGGAACCACCCTGTGCTGGTGCGGCCCGAGCCTGCGGACCTACCCTGAAGCATGCGCAGCTTGGGGGTACTTCTGGCAGCGGTCACGACGTCGCTGATCCCGTCCGCGTGCATGCCCGAGGCAGTGCCGTGCCCGGCAATCGCGCAGGCGTCCGTGGTGGCGCTGACCGTGGCTGCCAGCTATGTACCCGAGGTCGAGGCCATCCACCTCAAGGCCTGCCAGGATGGAACATGCCGGGAAGCCGACCTTGAGCTGATGCCGGGCAGCACCACGGTGGACCAGGGCTGCGAGCCCTCAGCCGGCCCGGACGGCACGTGCTCCGCAACGTCCTCCCCGGACGGCACGCTCACCGGCATGCTGATGATGGACGTCCTGACCGAATCGCGCATTGACGCCACTGCCACCGGCACGTCCACTGCGGGGACGCCGCTGCCAGAGCGCAGGCTCAGCTTTATGCCCAGGGCCGAGTATCCCTACGGCGAGCAGTGCGGAAAGTTCATCACGGCCGGCGTGGTGCTGGATGCCGACGGCCTCCGGCAGTCACCGTAACTACAGGCCGCAAGTCAGGGCTCGCCGAACCCTGCCTCCACCAGTCCGCCGACGTACTTCACAGCTTTGGCCGCGTCCGGCCCCCAGGCCTCCACGTGGAGGATCGATCCCCTGCCCGCGCCCAGGGTCATGAGGCCGGTCATGGACGCTCCGTCCACGCCGTTGACGGTCACCTCGGCTTCCAGGCCCGAGATTCCCCCGGCGATCTTCGCTGCGGGCCGTGCATGCATGCCGGCCTGGTTGACCAGCTCAAAATCGCCCGCAGCGTCCGGCGGCCCGACCGTTTCCGCCTCCGACGGCGCCTCCGGGGCAGCTGCACGGCGCACCGCTTCCGCCGCCTGCTTCACTCCGGCGGCGTCCGCCCCGGCCTGCGCCGCAACGGCAGCCGCCACGAGCCCCTCCACCAGCGGCGCGTCGGCCAACAGGACCGTGTCCGGGTCCGGCAGGAACTCCACTGCTGATTCGGCCGTCATCACGGCGGAGCCGAGGTCCGTCAGCACCACGGTTCCATCCTCGCCCGCCGCCTGTTCGAGGGCGGCCATGACCTTCTCCAGGCTGGTGCCGATCCGGCCGTCGTCGGTACCGCCCGCGGGGAGGATCACGACGTCGGGTGCCATTTGGGCCGCCAGCTCCACCGCGCCGTCGGCGATCTTTTCGCTATGGGAGACCACCACCAGGCGGACCGTCACTCGGCTGCCCCGGCCGCAGCGCGCAGGATGAGGGCGGTGGACACGGCGCCGGGATCGCGGTGGCCCGCGCTCCGCTCCCCCAGGTAGCTGGCCCGGCCCTTGCGGGCGATCAGCGGATCGGTGGCCACGGCACCCGCCTCGGCGGCTTCCGCCGCCGCCAGGAGGACCTTGAGGACGTCCCCGTCCCCTGCAGCGGCCTGCGCTGCCGCAGCATCGACGGCGGGGGTCCACGCGTCCACCATGGTCTTGTCGCCGGATTCGGCCTTGCCGCGGGCCACAATGCCGTCGCGGGCGGCCTGAATGGCAACAGCCAAGGCCCCGGGGTCGATGTCCGTGGTGTCGCCCAGCGAGGTGGAGGCACGCAGGAAGGCAGTCCCGTAGAGGGGTCCTGCCGCGCCGCCCACCTTGGACATCAGGGCCATGGCCGTGAGCTTCAGCGCCGCTCCCGGCGTGGCGGGCGGCGCCTCTGCGAGCCTCTCCATCACGGCCTTGAAGCCGCGGTCCATGTTTTCACCGTGATCGGAATCCCCGATGGCCCGGTCCAGTTCGATCAGTTCCACGCGGTGGTCCGCCATGGCCTGCGCGGAAAGGGTGAGCCACCGTACCGCCCAGTCAACGTCCAGTCCCACTGTCAGATGCCCCATCGCAGCGCAGCGGTGTGGACCGGCGCATCCCAGAGCGTGGTGAGTTCATCGTCGAGCCGCAGCACCGTGATGGAGCAGCCCTGCATCTCGAGGGAGGTGATGTAGTTGCCCACCAGGGACCGTTCCACCGTGACGCCCTTCTCCGCGAGCACCTGCGCCGCGCGGCGGTACACGATGTACAGCTCGCTCTGCGGGGTGCCGCCCATGCCGTTCACGAACAGGAGGACCTTGTCGCCGGAGGCGATGCCGAGGTCGGACAGGATGGGCTCCAGGAGTCGGTCGGTGATGCCGTCGGCATTTTCCATGGGGATCCGGTGCCGCCCGGGCTCACCGTGGATTCCGATGCCGATTTCGATTTCGTTCTCTTCCAAATCAAAGCTGGGCGTACCGGCGTGGGGGACCGTGCAGGCGGTCAGTGCCACGCCCATGCTGCGCACGTTCTGGTTGACGCGGTCTCCGATGGCGGCGACGCCGTCCAGGTCATCGCCGCGTTCCGCGGCCGCACCGGCGATCTTCTCCACCAGGACGGTGCCGCCCACGCCGCGCCGGCCGGCCGTGTACAGCGAGTCTTCAACCGCGACGTCGTCATTGACCAGGACAGTCCGCACCTGCACGCCTTCGGCCTCCGCCATTTCGGCGGCCGTTTCGAAATTCAGGACGTCGCCGGTGTAGTTCTTGACGATGTGCACCACGCCGGCGCCGGAATTCACGGCCAGGGTGGCCGGAATGATCTGGTCGGGCGTGGGCGAGGTGAAGACGGCACCCGGCACAGCGGCGTCGAGCATTCCCAGCCCCACGAAGCCGCCGTGAAGCGGCTCGTGGCCGCTGCCTCCGCCGCTGACAAGGCCCACTTTCCCTGCCACCGGGGCGTCCTTGCGGGTAATGAATTTCGGCTCGGCACTGACGGTTACGAGGTCTGCGTGGGCCAGGCCGAAGCCTTCCACGGACTCGTCCACTACAGCGCGGGGATCGTTGATCAGCTTCTTCATTGGAGTGCTCCCTGGAGTGTCCTGGCGGCTTTGTCTTGACAGTACTACCGCGGCCCGGGCAACGGTAGCGCTCCGTCGAATCGGCTGGTTCAGCCGGCGCCGGAGGCCGGTTCAGCGAGGGCAAAAGAAAGGGACAGCCCCCAATAGACTGTCCCTTCCCCTTCCAGCTTGTGTCCCCCGGCCGGGTTCAGCGCTTCCCCCAGGATGCCGGGAGGAAATCCGGCCACGCCGCGGCGCCTATGTGGAATGCCGAGGACTCGCAGGGCTGACTCAGCGGATCCCTTCGAGTCAGTACTGTCGGCAGGTCCATTTGAAACGCCGAAAAATCCGGAAAAATGGCGTGCTCGCGCATTTCTGTCCTTTGAAGTGGTTTCGGGATTCTGGTGTTACTGGCAGGCTTGATTAATTTTATACATCGATTCGATATATGGGAAGAGTTTAGAAATACGACATTATGGATGGTGCCGGGCACGCCTGCGACGTGACGGGGCTAGAGGGCCTTGATCATCCGGGTGTTGCCCAGCGTGTTCGGCTTCACCCGGGCGAGGTCCAGGAATTCCGCCACACCTTCGTCATGCGAGCGGAGCAGCTCGGAATAGACAACAGGGTCAACGGCCGTCTGGTCAGCCATGACATCGAAGCCGTGTTTCTTGAAGAAATCCACCTCGAACGTCAGGCAGAACACGCGCGAGACGCCCAGCGCCCTGGCCTCTTCCAGCAGGCTTTCCACCAGGACGTGGCCCACGCCCTTGCCCCGCCACGCGTCCGAGGCCGCCAGGGTGCGCACCTCGGCGAGGTCCTCCCACATGACGTGCAGGGCGCCGCAGCCGATCACCTCGCCGTCGGCCGACTCCGCGATCCTGAACTCCTGCAGGCTTTCGTAATAGGCCACCGTTTCCTTGGCCATCAGGATCCTCTTGTCCGCCAGCGGAGCCACCAGGCGCTTGATGGCAGCTACATCGCTGGTGCGGGCAGGGCGGATGCGGAAGGTCTCAGTCACAGCCCCCATCTTACGGCCGACCTCCGTCCGGCTAGAGCCCCAGATCCGGCGGCAACGGCAGGTCGCTGCCCAGCACGTTCTTCGCCAGGAAGTGCTCGACGACCCCGTACCAGACCTTGGCGTGCTGCGGCTGCAGGATCCAGTGGTTCTCGTCCGGGTAGTAGAGGAAACGGTGTGGCGTCCGGCCGTCGCTGTCCGCTGCCAGCTGCGATTTGGACAGCAGCTCGTACCAGAGCCGCAGGCCCTCGCCAATGGGCACGCGGTAGTCCTTGTCGCCGTGGATCACCAGCATGGGCGTGCTGATTTTCTCGACGTGCAGGTGCGGCGAGTTCGCCATCGCCATCTCGGCCGTCATTTCCTTCAGCCAGTACTGCGAGGCGTCGGTGGTGGGGCCGAACTGGTCCAGGGCCCACAGGCTTGCGTGGGTGACGATGGCGCCGAAGCGGTCCGTCTGGCCTGCCACCCAGTTCGCCATATAGCCGCCGAAGGAGCCGCCCATGGCAGCTGTACGCTCCGCGTCAATGTCGGGGCGCTCCACGACGGCGTCCGTGATTTCCATAAGGTCCGTGAAGGGCGCCTTGCCCCACTCTCCCCAGCCGCGCTGGATGAAGGACTGCCCGTAGCCGGTGGACAGGGCCGGATCCGGCAGGAGGACGGCGTAGCCCTTGGCCACCAGCAGCCACGGGTTCCAGCGCCACGTCCATGCGTTCCACGAGCCCAGGGGTCCGCCGTGGATCCAGAGCAGCAGCGGCGCCGGTTCCTGCGCGGAGGCGCCGTCCGGCAGGGCAAGGTAGGCGGGCACCCGCGTGCCGTCGGCGGCGGTCGTGTCAAGGCGCTCCAGGGAGCCCTGGATGTGCGGGCGTTCAGCCGGAGCCTGGAGGCGGGTGACGTCCCCGGTCGCCAGGTCGATCCGGACTGCCTCGGGCGGAAATTCGTACGAACTCCGCAGCGCGTAGGCGCTGCGCCCGTCCGGGGAAACCACGACGTCGGTGTAGGCGGCGGCGTCCCGGGTCACCCGGGTGACCCTCGCTTCGCCGGCAGACGCCGGAACGGTGATCCGGAAAACCGGCGACGCGCCGTCGTCGTCGGCCGTTACCAGGAGGGCGGAGCCGTCCGGCAGCCACGCCGCCTTGATGGCCCAGCGGTCCCAGTCGCGGACCAGCGGCCGGAGGTTCGCTTCCGGATCCCCCGGCGCACTGACGTCCAGCAGGTGGAGCCTGCCCTGCGGAGCCTCGAGGGGAGTGCTGTCCGATTCGCTCAGCACCACCAGTGTGCGGTTGTCAGGGCTCACCGGCCCGGCAAAGTAGCTCATGCCTTCGCGGTCCAGCAGGACCCCGTGCGTTGCTGTGGCCACGTCGACGGCCACCAGGACCGAGCGCGAGTCGGCCTTGGCGAGGGGTTTGTCGAAGCTGGTGTAGATCGTCCTGCCGTCCGGGCTGACCACCGAATCCGCGTTGCGCAACAGTCCTGCCGCGTCCGGCGTCAGGTTCCGGAGCTTCAGCGGCGCGGCGGCATCGACCGTCGCCGGCTTGCCCCGCTCCTTCCCCTCCCCTGGCTCGACAGCGAAAATCCGCGGCTGGTCCGGGCCCAGGTCGGCATCCCAGTAGCGCACGGGGTAGCCGCTGTGGAGGATGGCGGACACTTTGTTGTCCTTGCGGCTCTTCCGCCGCGCTTCGTCCGCATCCTCGTCCGGGGAACCGGCCAGGACGGAGGCCGTGACGAACGTGGCCCCGGTGTCCCGGGCTGACATCACGTGGCTGATTCCGCCCGCGCGCGAAAGGACCACCCGGGCCTCGCCGCCGTCGGCGGGCAGCTGCCAGAGTGCACTGACAGGTTCGTCGTCCGGGCTCTCGGGATCGGGGCGGGCGGACGTGAAGTAGAGATCGCCGGTGGAGGCAAAGGCAGCACCCGCCTCGCCCTTGGCGCTGCGGGTGATCCGCCGGGCATGCTTCTCACCCGCGGGGTCCAGTTCCCACAGGGCGGTGACGTACTCGGTGCCTTTGGAGTTGAGCGTGGCGACGGTGGTCACCAGGCGCTTTCCGTCCGGGCTCAGCGCCAGGCCGCTCACCCGGGGTATGGCGAGGTAGTGGTCAATATCGTGGAAAGGGGTCGCCGGTTGTTCGCTCAGGATCGCTGAGTCTTGGGAAGCCATGAAGAGATTCAACACCGACTGTGCGCCAGATCACAGCACGTTCACTATTAGTGAACCACTACTTTCACACCCCCCCAACACAAACGCACGGCGACGCCGCAAGTCATGCACGGACAACCGGGGCGCTTCGGCACCGGCACCATTTGCCGCTTGCTGCTCCTTCGTCGCTTTGACGCAAGCTACACAAATGCCACCGCCGCCTTCGCTCCGCTGGGAGCCGCCTTCCGCGCTGAGGCGCTGCCGGTCAGGCATTTGTGTAGGCGCCGTCTAAGGGAGGAACGACCGAGGCGCCGGCAAATGTCTCGGCCGGCAGCGCCGGACCCAGCAACAGGAACGGAACCCAGGGCAACGCAAAGACCCCGCCCGCTCTTTGCAGAGGGGGCGGGGCCTTGGCGGTGATGCTTAGACGCTCGGAGCGATTTCCGGGATGCGCGGCTTGGCGTTTCCTTCGAAGGTGAACTTGGCGTCGTCGCCTTCGCCGTCCACATCCACCACTACGATGTCGCCCGCGTGGATCTCCCCGAAGAGGATCTTCTCGGACAGCTGGTCCTCGATCTCGCGCTGGATGGTGCGGCGCAGCGGCCGGGCACCCATGGCGGGATCGTAGCCGCGGGTTGCCAGGAGAACCTTGGCAGCCTTGGTGAGCTCGATGCCCATGTCCTTGTCCTTGAGGCGCTTCTCGAGGCGGCCAACGAACAGGTCCACGATCTCGATGATCTCGTCCTGGGTCAGCTGCGGGAAGACCACAACGTCGTCAACACGGTTCAGGAACTCGGGGCGGAAGTGCTGCTTGAGCTCTTCAGTGACCCGGGCGCGCATCCGGTTGTAGCCGGTTTGCGTGTCCGTGCCGGACTGGAAGCCGGTGGCGACACTCTTGGAGATGTCCCGGGTGCCGAGGTTGGTGGTCATGATGATCACCGTGTTCTTGAAGTCCACCACGCGGCCCTGGGAGTCGGTCAGGCGGCCGTCTTCCAGAATCTGCAGCAGTGAGTTGAAGAGGTCCGCGTGGGCCTTTTCCACTTCGTCGAACAGCACCACGGAGAACGGACGGCGGCGGACCTTTTCGGTCAGCTGCCCGCCTTCTTCGTAACCGACGTAGCCCGGAGGGGCACCGAAGAGGCGCGACACCGTGTGCTTCTCGGAGTATTCGGACATGTCCAGCGTGATGAGGGCATCCTCTTCACCGAACAGGAACTCCGCGAGGGCCTTGGCGAGCTCGGTCTTGCCGACACCGGTGGGGCCGGCGAAGATGAACGAACCGCCCGGACGCTTGGGGTCCTTCAGGCCTGCACGGGTGCGGCGGATTGCCTGTGACAGGGCCTTGATGGCCTCGTCCTGGCCGACGACACGCTTGTGCAGTTCGCTTTCCATCTTCAGCAGTCGCGAGGACTCTTCCTCGGTCAGCTTGAAGACGGGAATACCGGTGGAATTCGCCAGCACCTCGGCGATGAGATCCTCATCCACCTCGGAGATGTCGTCCATGCCGCCGGTCTTCCAGTGGCGTTCCTTCTCGGCACGCTCGGCAATGAGCTTCTGCTCCTTGTCGCGCAGCGAGGCGGCACCTTCGAAGTCCTGCGCGTCAATCGCGGACTCCTTCTCCATCTTGAGTTCGGCGATGCGCTCGTCCATGGCCTTCAGCTCCGGCGGAGCGGTCATGCGGCGGATGCGCAGGCGTGCACCGGCTTCATCGATGAGGTCGATGGCCTTGTCCGGCAGGAAGCGGTCCGAGATGTAGCGTTCGGACAGGTTGGCTGCCGAGGCGAGGGCGCCGTCGGTGATGGTCACGCGGTGGTGCGCTTCATAGCGGTCCCGCAGGCCCTTGAGGATCTCGATGGCGTGCGCCACCGAAGGCTCCTTGACCTGGATCGGCTGGAAGCGGCGCTCAAGCGCTGCATCTTTCTCGATGTGCTTGCGGTATTCATCCAGCGTGGTGGCGCCGATGGTCTGGAGCTCGCCTCGTGCCAGCATGGGCT
This sequence comes from Arthrobacter sp. CC3, assembly GCF_039907775.1. Taxonomy (NCBI): domain Bacteria; kingdom Bacillati; phylum Actinomycetota; class Actinomycetes; order Micrococcales; family Micrococcaceae; genus Arthrobacter; species Arthrobacter sp. CC3. Next base: position 111,121 of record NZ_JARCCY010000003.1, on the reverse strand, counting down.
TGAGGATGGACGCGGCATCGATGGCGCCTTCGGCGGCACCCGCACCCACCAGGGTGTGGATCTCGTCGATGAACAGGATGATGTCGCCGCGGGTCCGGATCTCCTTGAGCACCTTCTTCAGGCGCTCTTCGAAGTCACCGCGGTACCGGGAGCCTGCCACCAGGGATCCAAGGTCCAGCGTGTAGAGCTGCTTGTCCTTGATGGTCTCCGGGACGTCCCCGCGGACGATCGCCTGGGCGAGTCCTTCGACGACGGCGGTCTTGCCGACGCCGGGTTCGCCGATGAGCACGGGGTTGTTCTTGGTGCGCCGGGAAAGGACCTGCATGACGCGTTCCATTTCCTGTTCGCGCCCGATGACCGGGTCCAGCTTGTTCTCGCGCGCAGCCTGGGTCAGGTTGCGGCCGAACTGGTCCAGGACCACGGAACCTGCAGGAGTTCCTTCCGGCTGGCCGGCACCGACGCCTGCGCCGGTGGTCTCCTTGCCCTGGTAGCCCGAGAGCAGCTGGATCACCTGCTGGCGGACGCGGTTGAGGTCCGCTCCGAGCTTCACCAGCACCTGGGCAGCCACGCCTTCACCCTCGCGGATGAGCCCCAGCAGGATGTGCTCCGTGCCGATGTAGTTATGGCCCAGCTGCAGTGCCTCGCGGAGCGAGAGCTCCAGCACCTTCTTGGCGCGCGGGGTGAAGGGGATGTGGCCGGACGGGGCCTGCTGGCCCTGGCCGATGATCTCCTGCACCTGCTCGCGTACGCCGTCGAGCGAAATGCTCAAGGACTCCAGAGCTTTGGCGGCAACGCCCTCACCCTCGTGGATCAGACCCAAGAGGATGTGTTCGGTACCGATGTAATTGTGGTTCAGCATGCGTGCCTCTTCTTGGGCAAGCACAACTACGCGACGGGCACGGTCCGTAAATCGCTCAAACATTTCGCCACACTCCTAGCTACGACGTACTTTGATGCTACGTGGCAGACCCGGACTTGTGGAGCGTGTTCGCCACAGGGGAAACCCGGGGCAGTCCTTCCGGGTTGACTTCCCTGGTCATCAGGGCCGCGGCAGTGCCCGAACTCCGCACCTAATGGCTTTGTTATCGGTCCGGAATCCCGCCACTTGAGCGACTTCTATTGCGGCTCGGCCGCTTCGAACTTGAACACGGAACTCGCCCCTGCCTGGTAACTGCCTTGAAACTGCCTTGTTCCCCGCCGCAATATCCGCGCAATAGCGGGCACCGCTTTACCCGGGCGGCTTCACCGGCAGGCACTGGTATTCAAAAGGCAATGCCCCCGCCGATTGGCAGGGGCATTGATTTTCTACGCAAAACTGCGGCAGTGCTAGGAATTTGCCTTCTGGTAGGCTTCCTGAATTTCAGCCTGGATGCGGCCGCGGCTGTTAACCGCGTAGCCGTTCTCCCTGGCCCACTGGCGAATCTGTGCAGAGTCCTGGTTCCTGCCGCCTGAGACCTTGGTACGGGTGGCGCGGCCGGTGGACGTCTTGCGGGCGCTGGAAACAAACCGCTCCAAGGAGGAGCGGAGTTCTGCAGCATTGGCACCCGACAGGTCAATTTCGTAACTGACGCCGTCAAGGCCAAATCGGACAGTTTCGTCCGCGGTTCCCCCATCCAGATCATCGACAAGGATGATTTTTACTTTCTGTGCCATATAAATTCTCTCTTTTGGAAAGGACGGGTATGCAGAAAAGCAGGATGTATCTGTAAAAAGTATCCCCCGGTTTATGGCAACGCGTCAAAGCGCCAAAAGGTTCCTGTGAATGGTGGGCAGGAATATACCGGGAGTATTAGTTTGTGCCGTTCCCGTTGCCGGCATTCGTCCCGGTATTCGGCGCGCCATTGGGACCGTGATTGGTTTCAGCCGAGCGGGCGTCCGCTTCGGCCTGGGCGCGCGCTTCCGCCTGGCGCTCCGACTTATCGGCATTGAAGATCGACTTCATGGCAAACCAGAAAAGCAACCCGACCACAAGGGACGGCAGGAGGACTGCAACGTACTCCATGGTCAGTGTCCTTCGGGCTTCAGGAGCGGGAAGAGGATTGTTTCGCGGATGCCTGCACCGGTGAACAGCATCACCAGGCGGTCGATGCCCAGCCCGATGCCGCCCATGGGCGGGGCGCCGTACTCGAGCGCACGGAGGAAGTCCTCGTCCAGCTGCATGGCCTCGACATCACCGGCCGCTGCGTGCATGGACTGTTCGGTGAGGCGCTCCCGCTGGATCACGGGGTCGATGAGCTCGGAGAAGGCCGTGCCGCGCTCCATGCCGCCGATGATCAGGTCCCAGGCTTCGATCAGGCGATCGTCGTCGCGGTGCTGGCGTGCGAGCGGCTGCGCGGAGGGCGGGTAGTCATACACGAAGGTGGGGTTCAGCAGCGTGGGTTCCACGATTTCGCCGAACAGTTCAACGGCCAGCTTTTCGGCGTCCCACTTGGGATCCACCTTGACGTCGTGCTTGGCCGCCACTGCCCGCAGTTCCTCCACGGTGGTGTCCGGCGTGATTTCCTGGCCCACGGCCTCGGAAAGCCCCGGGTAGACAGCCAGCCACTTCCATTCGCCGTCGAGGTTGATCTCCCCGGCTTCGGTCTGGAGGGTGCGGCCCACGCCGGCGGCGTCGGCGGCGTCGAGGATGATCTCCTTGATGCGGTCCGCCATGACAAACTGGTCGGCCCAGGCTTCGTAGCATTCCAGCGTGGTGAATTCCGGGCTGTGTGTGGAGTCCACGCCTTCGTTGCGGAACACCCGGCCCATGTCGTAGACGCGGTCGATGCCGCCCACCACGGCGCGCTTGAGGTACAGCTCGGTGGCGATGCGGAGGGTCATCTTCTGGTCGAAGGCGTTCATGTGGGTCTCGAACGGCCGGGCCAGGGCGCCGCCGTGGACCAGCTGCAGCATCGGGGTTTCCACCTCGACGTAGTTGCGGCGGTGCAGGCTCTCGCGGATGGAGCGGGTGATCGCGGCGCGGGTGTATACCATTTCGCGGGCCTCGTCGCGGACCATCAGGTCCACGTAACGCTGGCGGACGCGGGTTTCATCGTTCAGGCCGGCGTGCAGCACGGGCAGCGGGCGCAGCGCCTTGGACGCCATGGACCACGAGTCCGCCATTACGGACAGCTCGCCGCGGCGGGAGGAAATGACCTCGCCCTTGATGAAGACGTGGTCGCCCAGGTCAACCAGGGCCTTCCATTCGGCCAGGGCTTCCTCGCCCACGTTGGCCAGGCTCAGCATGGCCTGCAGGCGGGTGCCCTTGCCGTCCGTGCCGCCCTCCTGGAGCGTGGCGAAGCACAGCTTGCCGGTGTTGCGGATGAAGACGATGCGGCCGGTGACGCCCACGGTGTCCCCGGTGGTCTCGTCGGCCTGCAGGTGTGCGTACTTCTCCCGGACTTCGCTCAGGGAATGCGTGCGTTCAACACCCACCGGGTAGGCCTCAACACCGCGTTCGATCAGCTTGGCGCGCTTCTCCATGCGGATGCGCATCTGTTCGCTGGCGTCCGCCGGTTCGGCAGCATTGGTCGGGGTGGGGGTGTTTTGGGAAGTCACAATCCATAAGTTTACCGGGAGTTCCCCGGCATGTTTTCCGGCCGCCCGGGATCCCCTCCCCCGGGCGTTTTCGCTTCGAGGGGTGGGCATAGACTCGGGGCTGTGGAAACTCGGACGATCAGCACGGACGACGGCGAGGGTCACCTTCAGGTGCACTCCTTCAGTCCTGCACCCGCCACGGCAATTCCCGCAGCGGACGGCGCCGCGCAACCCGGCGTCGTCGTAATCCACGGCACCCTGGTGACCGACGCGCTGTACCGGCCGTTCGCGCTCAAGCTCGCCCGCCTGCTGGGGCGGCCGGTGCACACCTTCAACCGCCGCGGCCGGGAAGGTTCCTCCGAGCAGCGCGAAGACTATTCGGCGGCGACGGAGGTCAGCGACCTCCGGGCCGTCATGCGGGCAACCGGCTCCGCCGACGTCGTGGCCCACAGTTACGGCGGGTTCGTGGCGCTGCAGGCGGCCCGGACCGGGTCCATCCGGCGGCTCGTGACGTACGACGCCGCGGTTTCCCTCTCCGGCAGCCTCAGCCGCCGGTGGCGGCCGGAACTCGAGCACTCCATGGCGGCCGGGCAGCTCGACCAGGCGTGGGCTCACCTTGTCCAGGGGCTGGAGACCGCCGGGCCGGTGTCGAAACTCCCCCTCGGCGCACTGCGCATGCTGAGCATCCTGTCCGCCCGGACGCGCCTCGGCGCGGAAATGCGGCAACTGCTGCCCACCGCCGTCGTCGAAATGCGGGCCGTGCTCCAGGCCGACGCCGAGCTGGAGGATTTCGCCGGCATCACCACCCCCACCCTGATGCTGAGCGGCGGCTGGAGCCCGGCGTACTTCGCCGAAACCGGCCGCCAGCTCGCGGCGTCAGTCCAGGCGATCGACTTCGCCCTCGTTCCCGGGCAGCTGCACGAAGGCCCGCTCCGTCCGGGGGCCCGGCTTGCCCTCACCGCCGCGCGGTTCCTGGCCGACGACGCCGGGTTGCGGCTTCAGCGCCTCCGCGCCGCCGGGATTCCGCCGGGCAACCGTTTTAGGATGGGCCGGTGAAGGAAACCCGCGCCCGTGAGGGCACAGTCAAGCAGCAGGTCATCCCCGCGCACGACGGCGGACGGCTGGCTTTGTACAGTTACGGGACCGTCGATGCCCCCGGCGAGCGCCGTGTGGTGGTGATCGGCGGAGCCTTCCTCACGGCATCGATCTACCGGCCGTTTTCCGAGGCGCTGTCCAAGGGCCTCGGGGACGGCTGGGCGGTGGACGTCTACGACCGGCGCGGCCGCGGTGATTCCACGCCGCAGCCCGCGGACTACTCCATGGCCACCGAGATTGCCGACGTCCGGACCATCATGGACGCCACCGGTGCGCGCAACCTCTTCGGCCACAGCCTGGGCGGCTCCGTGGCGCTCAACGCCGTGCAGGAGTTCATCGGCACCGCCCACCAGCCCGACAAGCTTGCGGTCTATGACGCCGCCGTGAACATCGACGGCAGCGTGGATACCTCCTGGCTGGAGGGTTTCGAACGCTCAGTCAATGAGGGAAACGTCCCGCACGCCCTGGCCAAGCTCAAGAAGGGCATGCAGCCAAGCTCGGCGCTGGCCAGGATTCCGGAGCCGGTCCTTGCCGGGCTAATGGCGCTGGTGTCGCGGACCAAGGTGAACCGGCTCTTCAAGGAGCTCATGCCCAGCGGGGTGGGCGAGCTGAAGGCGGTGTTCGACGAGGCCGACCACGTCCGCGACTTCTCCGTCCTGCCGCCGAACACCCGGTTCATGGTGGGAGCCAGGAGCCCCCGGTACTACAAGGTGACGGCGGAACTGCTGCACCGTGCGGTGCCCGGCAGCGCCCTCCAGGTTTCACCCAAGTGCGTCCATGCCTCCATTCCCGCGGCCGTCAAGGAACTGGTCGAGGACATCTCCGCGTATTACAAGGGCTGACGCACTGCGTGCCGGGCCGAAGCTGCTGCGCGGTTCCTGCCGCCCCGGGTAGGCTCGGAACATGACGCGCGAGAACATCAAAACACCCGACGGCGGAACGCTGGAGCTTTACACCACGGGGGCCGAGCTGGCTTCGGCGGGCTCGGGCGTCGTCGTCGTTCAGGCTTCCATGGTCACCGCCGCGGACTACACGCGCTTTGCCCAGAAACTCAGCGCTTCGCTGGGCCGGCCCGTGCACACGTTCAACCGGCGCGGCCGCGGCGAATCGTCACCGCAGCCCGAGGACTACACCCTGGACGTGGACATCCGCGACCTGGACACCGTGATGAGGCACACGGCGAGCACCGACGTTTTCGGCCACAGCTTCGGCGGCGCCGTGGCGTTGCACGCGGCCCGCACGCTGCCGGTGGAACGGCTCGCCGTCTACGATCCCGCCGTCTCCGTGAACCACAGCGTGAAGGCTGACTGGATCGCCGAATACGAACGCGCCACCGCTGCCGGCGACGACGACCGCGCCCTCGCCGTGCTGGTCCGGGGACTCGAAACGGGAGGGGCTTTGTCCTCCCGGATGCCGCTCTCAATGCTCACGCTGGCCAACAAGCTCACCGCCGGAACGCCCATCGGCAAGCAGCAGCGCGAGCTGATGAAGACCGGGGTGCGCGAGATCAAGGCCATCATCGCCGCCGACATGCCGGCCGAGCCGTTCCTGGCCCTGCCGCTTGAGACCCTGATCATCGTCGGCGAAAAGAGCCCCGCCTACTTCGGCATCGCCTGCGGCCAGATCCACGACGTCCTGTCCGGGTCGAGCTACACCATCCTGCCCGGCGCGGGCCACGACGGCGTCAACCGGGCCCCCGACAAGCTGATCAGCGAACTCAGCGAGTTCTTCGCCGGCTGACGCCGGTTTACCGCACACAGCGCGAACGGACAGTTGGGGCCCGCTTTGTGGGGCCCCAACTGTCCGTTCGTGCTTAATGGGACGTTAGTGTGCTGCCGGCACCGGGTGCTCCGCACCGGCGGTCTTGCGCATCATGGCGGAAAGCACGACGGCGGCGACGGCGATGATTGCCGCCGTCAGGAACGCTGCGTGCATGCCTGCGACGATGCCCGATCCTGCCGACACGACAGCGTAGATCGAGACCAGGAGCGCGGTTCCGGCCGCACCGGCAACCTGCTGCAGGGTGCTCATGATGGCCGAGCCGTGCGAGTAGAGGTGCGGCGGCAGCGGGTTGAGTCCGGTGGTGAACGCCGGGGTGAACAGCAGCGCCAGGCCCAGGCTGAGGACCACGTGCAGCATCACAATCCACCAGACGGCTGTTTCCGCGTTCAGCATGGAGAACTGCCACAGGGACAGCACCATCATGACGGAGCCGGTGACGGTCAGGGGAAGGGGTCCGACCTTGTCGAAAAGCCGGCCGATGAACGGGCCCAGAAGGCCCATGGCCAGGCCGCCGGGCAGGAGGGCCAGGCCGGTCTCCAGGGACTTCAGCCCGCGGATTTCCTGAAGGTACAGCGGCAGCAGGATGACGGCGCCGAACAGGGCGATCATGGCCACCACCAGGAGCAGCACGGACACCGTGAACATGCGGAAGTTGAATGCGCGCAGGTCCAGCAGCGGGCCCTCCGACTTCTGCAGCTTCAGCTGGCGGAAGACGAACGCCGTCATGGCCACCAGGCCAATTGCCAGCGCGGCCAGGGCTGGCGTTCCGGGGCCGCTTTGCCCGCCGTGGCCTCCGCCGACCTGGCTAAGCCCGTACACCAGGCCGCCGAAGGCAGGCACGGTCAGCAGGACGGAAAGGATGTCCAGCCGGGTCTTCTCGGATTCGCCGATGTTGGTGAGGTAGCGGGCTCCGATGGCGAAGGCGGCCAGGGCGATGGGGAGCACGAACACGAACATAAAGCGCCAGGTGAAGTGCTCAAGGATCAGCCCGGACACGGTGGGGCCCATGGCCGGGGCCACCGAAATGGCGATGCTGACGTTGCCCATCACGGCGCCGCGCCGTTCGATGGGGACCAGCGTCAGGATGGTGGTCATCAGGAGCGGAAGCATGATGGCAGTGCCGCCGGCCTGCACGATGCGTGCCAGCAGGAGGACTTCGAATCCCGGAGCAAGCGCCGCCAGTAGCGTGCCGCCCGAAAACAGCCCCATGGCCAGCATGAAGACCGCCCTGGTGGACAGCCGCTGCAGGATGAATCCGGTGGTGGGAATGACCACGGCCATGGTGAGCATAAAGCCCGTGGACAGCCACTGCACCGTAGGCGCATCGACACCAAGGTCCACCATGAGCCGCTGGAGGGCGACGTTCATGATGGTCTCGTTGAGGATGACCACGAAGGTGGCAACGAGCAGTGTGACGATGATGGTGACCGACTCGCGGGACATCTTCGCCGGGCCGGTCGCCGTTACCGTCTCAGACGCTGGCGCGGCGGGGGCCACGGGGTCGCCGTGGGCGTTGGAAGAGACGTCTGTAGACATGGGGATTCCCTCAGGGAGATGTGAAGTGGTTTCCGGCGAGCTTCGTCGCTGCAGATTCCAACAGTGTATCCCCCGGGGTAATTCCCGTCATTGGAAAAAAGTTCAGGAGCTGAGGGGCACGTTGTCAATCAGCCGGACCGGGCCCACCTTCGCCGCGATGATGGCCAGGCCCTCGCCGCGGAACGGTGTCTCCTTGCAGTTCTCCGCCAGGGGTTCGAGGGTGTCCGGGTCCACCACGTCGAAGTAGTCCAGTCCCACGAGGGGCTGTGATTCCACCAGGGCCTGGGCGGATTCCAGGTCGAGCGGTTCGTGGGCGTTGGCCCGCTCTTCGAGGAGCCGCAGCGCACGGGAGAGGACCAGGGCGGCTTCGCGTTCCTCCGCGGACAGGAACCTGTTCCGGCTGCTCAGGGCCAGGCCGTCGGCGGAACGGACAGTCGGCACGGCCACGATCTCCACCGGGAAGTTCAGGTCCGCCACCATGCGACGCACCAGCGCCAGCTGCTGGGCGTCCTTCTGGCCGAAGTAGGCGCGGTACGCGGGCAGTCCCGCGCCGGCGCCGGTCACGAACGCGCCTCCGCCGGGCAGTCCCGTCCCCGGGATCCCGTAGTGCAGCAGCTTGGCCACCACTGTGAGTGCGCCGTCGAAGTGGCCCGGCCGGGACGCGCCCTCCCATTTCCCGGCAAGGCGTCCTGCCGTCACGCGGACGAGGGGTTCGCCGCCGGGGTAGACCTCCTCCACGGACGGCGCGAACACCAGGTCCACGCCCTCGGCGTCCAGGAGCTCCATGTCTGCTTCCAGGGTCCGGGGGTAGCGGTCCAGGTCCACGGCCTCGCCGAACTGCAGCGGGTTGACGAAGATGCTGGCCACCACCACGTCGTTTTGTTCGACGGCGGTGCGCGCCAGCTTCGCGTGGCCTTCGTGCAGGGCGCCCATCGTGGGAACGAGGCCCTGCGACGAACCCTGTTTCTCCGTCAGCAGCCGGGCGCTTTCGGCGCGCAGCTGCGCCGCCGTGGTCACGAGTTTGATCGCCAAGTCAGTTACCTCCAGTGGCCTGCGGGCCGTCGTTGTCCGGCCCGCTGTTGTCCGGCCCGTTGTCATCCAGACCGTCTTCCCCGGCCAGTGCTTTCCGGATCGCGTCCAGCTGGTCGGGCTTCAGCAGCCCCCGGCTCCCGGCGCGGTGGGCGGTGGCCCGCGCCATGGCCAGGTATGCCTCGAGAATATCGCCCCCTGCACCGGCGTCGTGTTCGCGCAGGGCCTCCGCGTGCGCGGCAACCGTGCCCACGTCGCCCCGGGCCACCGGCCCGGTGAGGGCGGCCTCGCCGGAGGCAAGTGCGTTCTCCAGCGTTGCCCGCAGCAGCGGGCCCAGCATGCGTTCAGGGGATTCGACGCCCACTTCGCGCAGCAGCTGGGAGGCCTGGGCAACCAGGGTGACCATGTGGTTGGAGCCGTGCGCCAGGGCCGCATGGTACTGGGTACGGTCGCCCTCGGCAATGGCCACCGGTTCGGCACCCATCTCCACCACCAGGGCCTGCGCGATGGGCAGCATCGCGGCGTCCGCCGTGACTCCGAAGGTGCAGTCCAGGAGCCGGGTGAGGTCCAGGCTCATGCCGGTGAAGGTCATGGCGGGGTGCAGCGCGAGCGGGATGGCACCGGCTGCCCGCACCGGATGCAGGATGCCAACGCCGAAGCGGCCCGAGGTGTGGGCCACGAGTTGTCCGGGCTGCCAGGCACCCAGCTTCGCGAGCCCCTGCACGAGGTCGCCGAGGGCATCGTCCGGAACGGCGAGCAGCACCAGTTCGGACCGTTCCACGATGTCCTGCACATCGAGTACCGGCACGCCGGGCAGCAGGGTTTCGGCGCGTTCGCGGCTTGCGTCGGAGACGGCGGAAACCCCGACGACGGCGTGCTCGGCTGCGCGGAGTGCTGCACCGAGCACGGCTCCGACTTTGCCTGCACCGATGATTCCGATGCCGAGGCGTCCTGGCTTAGCCATGTTGCGGGCCTTCCTCGTGGTTCTGGGGGTGGTCGGGAGTGTGCCGGTCCGCCGTCGCCTCCGGCGCGACCTGCGCGAGCCACTGCTCGCTGGTCTGGCGTTTGCGGGCTTCCCGTGCGCGGGCTGCCTGGGCATCGAACAGGGCCCGGGCTTCGTCCAGTCCGGCCTGGATGACCCGGGGCGATACCGGACCGGCCGTGGTGTGCAGGACCAGGTCCGCCACCCGGAATCGCCGCGCCAGCGGCCCCTGGTGCAGGGCCATCGACTGTGTGCGCTGGTGCGGAACCACCACGAGCTCGCGCCACAGCCGGCCGGAACGGATAAGCAGCGCCGTATCCGTGGCGGCGAAGCCGTTGCGGCGCCAGCCCAGGGGAGCCAGCAGCCGCACGCGGCGCGGGCTGGTGACGAACCCGCCGTCGGGCGCCCCGCCGGAAGACACTCCCGCGGGAGTCTCCGCACCGGAGGCCGCTCCCGCGGGGGCAAGGCCGGTCAGGCCGGCGCCAAAGACGCGGGCAGGGTCCGCTGTTCCGGGATCGGGGAGCACCAGGGAGAGCATCCTCATGACGTCCGCCAGGACTCCCACCGGGAGGATCGTGGTGCGTGAGGCGGCCTCGCCGTTGCTGCCGGGGCCGCCGTAGCCGGCCACGTTCACCTGCATCCGGTACCAGCCGAAGATCCGCCACAGCGGCGGCTGCGTCACTTTCAGGGCCTGGATCCTGCCCGGCGGAAGGGTCTGCGCCTGCGTGTCCAGCAGCCCGTAGCGGAGCCGGATGCCGTCGGGCGAAATGGCGGCGGTGAAGTTATAGCCCTTGTTGAAGGACCCCCAGTAGGCGGCGGCCAGGCCAAGGACGGCAGGGATCAGGTAGAAGTAGAAGCTGCGGTTGTCGGTGATGGTTGAGAGCACCACGGACGCCACCGCGCCCAGCACCACGAAGAAGCTCTGCTCGCTCAGGAGCAGCGAACCGACAAGGCGCGACGGCGGGACGGCCAGGACCGGGAATTCCGGCGCCTCCGGCAGGGCTGCTTCCGGCCGCTCGGGGTCGGGTTCCAGCCCGGCCGCGCGGGCCAGGATGGTGGCCCGCAGCTGGCGGGCGTCGTCGATGCGGAGGTAGGCCAGGCGGACCGCCGATTCGCCGGCATCGGCCACCTCGAATTTGAGCTCGGCAAGGCCGAAGACCCGGGCCAGGAGGGGCTGCACGATGTCGATGGCCTGCACGCGGTCCAGCCTGGCCTGCCGCTGCTGCTTGAACAGGAAGCCGGTGTTCACCCGGACATAGCCTTCGGCCACCTGGTAGCGGGTGAAGTACCAGGTCATGATGAACCCTAGTACGGACAGCAGCAGGAACAGCCCGCCGCCGGCGACCAGGAACGGCACGCGCCCGGCAAACATGTCATCCATCAGGGGCCGGCCCTGCAGGAGCCGCTCAAAAGTGTCGCGGCCAAAGAAGTAGCCGATGGCGGCAAGCGCTACCCAGCCCCGGATGAACGGCGACGCAGGGTGTACCCTCAGCCACTCGCCGTCGGGCTTCCCGGAAACCTGCCCGGGCCCCTCGGTGGCCACGGGACCTTCAGGGGTCGCGGCGTAGCCTGGGGTCACAGCCCGGCCAGCCGTGCAGCGCCCCGGGCGGAAAGCTGCTCGCGGAGCCGTGCCCCCTCGTCGGCAGGCAGGCCGGGGATTTCAGCGTTGGTGCCGGCGGACGCGGTGTGCAGCTTCAGCGTGCAGAGCCCGAGGGCGCGTTCCACGGGACCTACGCCGATGTCGACGTACTGCATCCGGCCGTAGGGAACCACCAGGGTGCGCTGGAAAAAGATGCCGCTGCGGATCAGCAGATCATCGTCGCGCTCGGCATACCCGATGGCGCGCACCTGGCGCGGTATCAGCAGCAGCCGCCAGACGGCCAGCAGCAGCATGACGGCCGGAACCGTGACGGCCAGCCAGAGCGGAAGCCACACCCACCAGCCCGCCAGGGTGAAGACGAGCGGCAGTGAGAGCAATCCCACGGCGATGAGGTTGCCGACCGCCCATTCAACCAGACGGACGGTGACGTATTTGGGTGAAACGCGGAGCCAGGAGATCCCCGGCGGATCAATCGCCTCGGTACGCATATTCGCCCTCCCCCTTGGGCTTGCGGGCGCCTCTTCCGGGCGATCCCGGCGCGCCGTCGGCGTCGCCGTCTTCGGGCGGGATCCGGCAGAAGCGTTCCACCACCAGCCCGACGATGATCATCGCAAGTCCGCCGCCGGCCATGGAAAGCGCCAGCCAGGTGATTCCCTGGTCGCTGCGCAGGTTCCAGAGCCTTAGCAGGTCCAGGAAGATTCCCGCGTGCCAGCCCAGGAGCACGGCTCCGGTGTACGCGCAGGCCTGGGCGAGGACCAGCGTCCAGGCGGCCAGGATGGGGTTGAGCATTTTCTTCTTGTTGCCGTTCCGCCAGCGCAGGACGCGGATTCCGAGCACCAGCGTGAGCGCCACGATCACGCCCATGGTCACCAGGCCGGTCTGGGGCAGCACCGGGGTGGCCAGGCCGTAGCGGGTGGTCATGACGGTCGCAAACCAGCCGGCGATGGCGAGGATCAGCCCGACGACGATCAGCAGGAAGGGGTTGACGGGTTTCACGGCCTATTCCACTGCTCCCGCGGTGGGAAGGCCGTCGAAGTCCCCGAAACCGTCGAAGGGGGCAAGATCGGGAAAGTCGGCGGCGCGGGCCGCCAACTCACCCACGCGGACGCCGTTGAGCTCCGCCGACGGGTCGATCAGCGACCACGGATACAGCACAAACGCACGCTCGGCAGCCCGCGGATGGGGCAGGGTCAGGGCGGGATCCGCACTCACCAGGTCCCCGTACGTGATGATGTCCACGTCCAGGGTCCGCGGACCCCACCGGACTTCGCGCACCCTGTGGTGCTTGTTTTCCACGGCCTGGCAGTGGCGCAGCAGTTCCGACGGCGGCAGCGAGGTCTCTACCGTGATCACCATGTTCAGGAAGTCCGGCTGGCCTTCCGGCCCGCCGACGGCTTTGGTCTGCACCACCGGGGACACCGCGGTCAGCCGCACTTCGGGCCGGTCCACCAGGTCCGCGACCGCGCTGGAAAGGGTGTCGTTCCGCTCCCCCAGGTTGCTGCCCAGGGCCAGGACGGCCCGGACATAAGGGTTGTTCGAGTACGGCGGGTTCATGAGCGCCGCCGATGCACGCTGACGGAGACGTCGCCGAACTCAACTTCGATGGGCGCCTTGGGCTTGTGCACCGTGATGTCGACGGCGGCCAGCGGGAATTCCTGCAGCAGGTCTTCGGCGATGCGCACAGCCAGGGCCTCGATCAGGTTCAGCGGCTCGCCGGTGATCCAGTGCTTGATCCGCTCGGCCACCTCGCCGTAGTGGGCGGTGTCCAGGACGTCGTCCGAGGCGGCGGCCTTGCTGAAATCCAGGTGCAGCACCGCATCAACGATGAACGGCTGGCCGTCGCGGCGTTCGAAATCGAACACCCCGTGATGGCCGACGGCGGTAACACCGCTCAGCGTGATTGTGTCCATCGTGGCTGCCTAGTTGGTGGGTCTGGAGTCGCCGAGCGGTGCGGCGGACATCCGTGCGGCAACCTTGACGGCGTCAAGGCTGGGTTCGACGTCGTGCACGCGCACAGCCCATGCGCCGCGGGCGGCGCTGATCGCCGTGATGGCGGCGGTGGCGTGGTCCCGTTCCTGGGGAGCGGCGGCCTTGCCAGCCACGGTCAGCAGCGTGCCAAGGAAGCGCTTGCGCGAAGCTCCCACCAGGATCCTGTGGCCGAGGGCCTCCAGCGGTCCCATGTTCCGCAGGAGCTCCCAGTTCTGGACATCGTTCTTGGAGAAGCCCAGCCCCGGGTCCACGATGATCTTTTCCGGCGCCACCCCGGCCGCGTACAGCTTGTCCCGCACGCCCACCAGTTCAGCGGCGACTTCCTCTGCCACGTTGCCGTACTCCGCGAGGGAGGTCATGGTCTTGGCATCGCCGCGGCGGTGGGTCAGCACGTACGGGACGCCGGTCCGGGCAGCCAGTTCAGCCATCTCCGGCTCCATCGTCAGCCCGGAAACGTCGTTGATGATGGCGGCGCCGGCCTTGAGGGCAGCGGCTGCCGTTGACGCATGGGTGGTGTCGATGCTGACCAGGGCGCCGGCCTTGACCATGGCCTCGACCACCGGCAGGACGCGGCGCTGCTCCTCTTCCGGGCTGACTTCCTCAGCGCCGGGGCGGGTGGATTCGCCGCCGATGTCGATGATGTCGGCTCCGGCGTAGAACATCCGGAGGCCTGCAGCGATGGCCGTGTCCGGCGTCGGATGCGTGCCGCCGTCGCTGAAGGAATCCGGGGTGACGTTCAGGATGCCCATCACCAGCGTGCGGTCCGTGGGGAGATCTTCAAACTTGGCTGCCGGCCGCGGTTTACGCAGGATGGGCAAGGGGTTTGTTGCGGGTCCGGTTCCAGGGGCAGCAGCGAGGGAGTCCATAGTCTGTTTTATTACCTTCCGAGTATGAGGCTCATGGCTTCGGCGCGGGTGGCCGGGTCATGCAGTTGACCGCGCACGGCACTGGTGACGGTCTTGGCACCGGGCTTGCGGATGCCGCGCATGGACATGCAGAGGTGTTCGCACTCAACGACCACGATCGCGCCCCGCGGCTTCAGGTGCGTCACCAGTGCTTCGACGATCTGGGTGGTCAGCCGTTCCTGCACCTGCGGGCGCTTGGCGAACATGTCCACCAGCCTTGCGAGCTTGCTCAGCCCGGTGACTTTGCCGTCGTGCGAGGGAATGTAGCCCACGTGCGCCACCCCGTGGAACGGCACCAGGTGGTGCTCGCAGGTGGAGTAGAACGGAATGTCCTTGACCAGGACCAGCTCCTCGTGGTCCAGGTCAAAGGTGGTGGCCAGGATTTCCGCGGGGTCGTGGTGCAGGCCGGCGAACATTTCCGCATAGGCCTTGGCCACCCTTTTGGGAGTGTCCAGCAGCCCGCCGCGGTCCGGGTCTTCCCCGATGGCCAGCAGGATTTCCCGGACGGCCGCCTCGATCCTGGGGCGGTCCACCTTGGTGCCTCCCCCATGCCGCGAATGGTCTGCAGTCGAGGGGTTGGCGGAGCCGGAAACGTCGTCGTCGTCGAAATGATTCACAGCAGAAGCTTAGCCGTGATGCGGTCCGTCGGCGCCGACGTCCGTAACACCGCCGCCGAAGGTCTCCTGGCTTGACACGCCCTGGGGGTGGGGCGGCTGGGCGTCCAGCGGCTCTTCCAGGCGTGCTTCCTTGGCTTCTTCCTGGGCTTCACGTTCGGCCTTTTCGAGGCGGGATTCCACGGGACCGGCGGTCTGCACCGGCCGGGATTCCTTGGAGAGCCAGACTTCGCGGAAGTCGCGCTTGCGGATATCCCGGAAGACGTGGGCGATCTCGGCCTGGTTGAGGGTTTCCCGCTCCAGGAGCTCAAGGGCCAGGGAATCGAGGATGTCGCGGTTCTCGGTGAGGATCGCGTAGGCCTCGTCGTGCGCCTGGTCGATCAGGCGGCGCACTTCCTCGTCCACAATGTAGGCGATCTGGTCCGAGTAGTTGCGCTCGTGGCCGGCGTCGCGGCCCAGGAACGGCTCCCCGCCGCCCTGTCCGAGGCGGACGGCGCCGACGCGTTCGCTCATGCCGAACTCCGTGACCATCTTGCGGGCCGTTCCGGTGGCCTTCTCAATGTCGTTGGAGGCGCCGGTGGACGGATCGTGGAAGACGATTTCCTCGGCCACGCGGCCGCCCATCGCATAGGCCATCTGGTCCAGCAGTTCGTTGCGGGTAATGGAGTACTTGTCGTTCTCCGGGACCACCATGGTGTAGCCCAGGGCGCGGCCGCGGGGCAGGATGGTGATCTTGGTGACCGGGGCGGAGTTCCGCAGGGCGGCCGCCACCAGGGCGTGTCCGCCTTCGTGGTAGGCCGTGATCTTCCGCTCGTGTTCCTTCATGACGCGGCTGCGCTTCTGCGGGCCGGCCATAACGCGGTCAATGGCTTCGTCGAGGGCGCGGTCGTCAATCAGGTTGGCGTTGGAGCGGGCCGTCAGCAGGGCGGCTTCGTTGAGGACGTTGGCGAGGTCGGCACCGGTGTAGCCGGGGGTCTTCTTGGCGACGGCCTTCAGGTCGACGCCGGGAGCCATCGGCTTGCCCTTGGCGTGCACCTGCAGGATCTGGTCGCGGCCCACGAGGTCCGGTGCCTCAACGGTGATCTGGCGGTCGAAGCGGCCGGGGCGCAGCAGGGCCGGGTCCAGCACGTCAGGACGGTTGGTGGCGGCGATCAGGATGACGTTCGTCTTGACGTCGAAGCCGTCCATTTCAACCAGCAGCTGGTTGAGGGTCTGCTCGCGTTCGTCGTTGCCGCCGCCGATGCCGGCGCCGCGGTGGCGGCCGACGGCGTCGATCTCGTCCACGAAGATGATGGCGGGCGAGCTGGCCTTGGCCTGCTCGAAGAGGTCGCGGACACGGGACGCGCCCACGCCGACGAACATTTCGACGAAGTCGGAACCGGAGATGGAGAAGAACGGCACGCCCGCTTCACCGGCGACGGCACGGGCCAGCAGGGTCTTGCCGGTGCCCGGAGGGCCGTAGAGCAGCACGCCCTTGGGGATCTTGGCACCCACGGCCTGGAACTTGGCCGGTTCCTGGAGGAATTCCTTGATTTCCTGGAGCTCTTCGACGGCTTCGTCGGCACCGGCGACGTCGCTGAAGGTCACCTGGGGCATGTCCTTGTTGACCAGCTTGGCCTTGGACTTGCCGAACTGCATGATCTTGGATCCGCCGCCCTGCATGCGGGAAAGCAGGAACCAGAAGAGGACACCCAGCAGCAGTACCGGAATCAGGAGGGAGAACAGGCCGGAGAACCAGTTGTTTTCGATCGGCTGGTCAGTGAAACCGCTTGAGGGGTTGGCGTCGGTGACTGCCTTGACCACGTCTGCGGCGCGGGCGTTGACGAAGAAGAACTGGACGTTCTTGCCCTTGTCCTGGCCGTCGATGACCAGGTTGTCCTTGAGGACCAGGTCCACGCGGTTTTCCGCGTCGAAGATCTTGGCCTGTTCCACCTTGCCGCTGTCTGCAAGAAGCTCGAGGCCCGGCTTGGTGTCGATCCGGGTAGCCCCGCCGGGGGCGAGCGTGGCAAAGGCCAGCAGGAGCATTCCGACCACAACTACGATCCAGATGCCCGGGCCCTTGAAGAAACTCTTAGCTTTCATCTGATCGGGGGCTGGCCCCGTCCCTCCTGGTAGTGCTGCACGGCGACTGGTCTGCGCGCGTGTGGTGCTGCGTCAGCTTCTAGCTATACACCGTTCGGAGTGAATCACGCACGGTGTAGGGCAAAAGTTCCCTCTAG
Organism: Arthrobacter sp. CC3; assembly: GCF_039907775.1. Lineage (NCBI taxonomy): Bacteria > Bacillati > Actinomycetota > Actinomycetes > Micrococcales > Micrococcaceae > Arthrobacter > Arthrobacter sp. CC3. The sequence continues at coordinate 93,854 of NZ_JARCCY010000003.1, read as the reverse complement.
GCGTAGCGGTGCATGGCCGCGGCCTTTTCGGGCCCAGCCGGCCGGGAGGGATCCCGGGGAGTGTGCCTACTCGTAGACGTGGGGGGCCAGGGTGCCCACGAAGTCCAGGTTGCGGTATTTCTCGGCGTAGTCCAGGCCGTAGCCCACCACGAACTCGTTGGGGATGTCGTAGCCGACGTACTTGACGTCGATCTGGACCTTCGCGGCCGTGGGCTTGCGGAAGGCGGTGCAGATTTCCACAGAGGCGGTGCCGCGGGATTCCAGGTTGGTCTTGAGCCAGGACAGCGTCAGGCCGGAATCGATGATGTCTTCAACGATCAGCACGTCCTTGCCCATCAGGTCCGTGTCGAGGTCCTTCAGGATCCGCACAACACCGGATGACTGGGTGCCGGAACCGTAGGAGGAAACTGCCATCCAGTCCATGGAAACGTGGCTGTGAAGTGCCCGCGCCAGGTCCGCCATGACCATCACCGCGCCCTTCAAAACGCCGACGATGAGGAGCTCCCGGCCCTCGTAGTCCTTGTCGATCTCGGCAGCGAGCTCGGTAATCCGCTGCTGGATCTGATCCTTGGTGTAGAGAACGTGCTTGAGGTCTGCCTGGACGTCGTTTGAATCCACCAATGGCTCCTGTGTAGATGCGGGTGCGACTATTTTTGGGGCGGCTTGTGAAGCCGGAATACTAGCTTCCCACAGCGGGCGGCTTCGCGGGGACCGCCGTTGGGAGCGTCCTGCGCCCCGGCCGGCTGATTCTGCCCTTCGCCGGCGAGGATCTGCGCCAGGGAAAGCCGGTAGGCACTCACGCCGCCGGGAAGTTCCACGGGACCGGCGGAGCCCTGCCGGCGCAGGAGCGCTTCCGCGGCGAGCAGCCGTTGATAGCTTGGTTGCTGGCCCCCGACGGCGGCGGCCGCCTTCGCGATCACCCGGAACCGGATGGCGGGGGCCAGCTCGCCCAGGGCTTTCTCAGGCAGGCTGACTTCGTCGCCGGATTGCTCGGCCAGTTGCCCATAAGTGCTGTTCGCCACGTCGTCGAGGTAATCGGCGTCCAGCTGCAGGATGGCCGCCGTCCGGGCGAGGGACTCCGCGACGCCGGGACCAAGCTTTTCCTCCAGCATCGGAAGGACCTCCACCCGCGTCCTTGACCGTGCAAAGGACGGATCGGCATTGCTCGGATCGTGCCACGGGTCCAGGCCTTCGACGGCGCAGATCTCCAGGGTGTCGGCACGGCGGAGGCCCAGGAAAGGCCGGAGCAGGAGTCCGCGGACCGGCCGCATTCCCGCAAGCGAGCGTGTTCCGGAGCCCCGGGCCAGTCCCAGCAGCACCTGTTCCGCCTGGTCATCCAGGGTGTGGCCGAGGAGGATCGCGCCGGCACCGGCCTGGGCGGCGGCTTCCTCCAGGGCGGCGTGCCGGGCGTCCCGCGCAGCGGCTTCGGGGCCGATCCCGGTGGACGCGACGTCAACCCGCCGGATGTCCACGGGAGAGAGCCCCAGGCCCCGGAGGATGTCTGCGGTTTGGGCGGCAACGCCGGCTGAACCGGGCTGCAGCTGATGGTCCACGACGACGGCGCCCACCGATACGGGGTGCCCGTCCACATGGCCGCGGCGCCCGAAGTAGGACGCGACGGCGGCCAGGGCCAGGGAGTCCGGGCCGCCGCTGCAGGCGACGAGCACCCGGCCGGGGTAGCCGGCGTCGGCCAGGGCGTTCTGCAACATTTTGCGCGCCTTGCCGACGACGGGCGACAGCCGGCCGGGACGCCGTCGTCCGGTTGGGGGTTGGGACAACTAGAGCCCCATCCGCTCGAGCCAGAGCTTGGCGTCATGGATTTCCGGTTCGGTGGGCAGGTTCCCGGCGGATTCCCAGACCCGGTTGAAGCCGTCCATGCCGGCGACGTCCACTACGGCGCGGACAAACTTGGCGCCGTCCGTGTACTGCCGCATCTTGGCATCGAGGCCCAGCAGGCTGCGGATGAACTTCTCCACGACGCCGCGGTCCTTGCCACGGGCGTTGAAGCGTTGCCGGATCGTCTTGACGGACGGGACGATGCTGGAATCCACGGCGTCCATCACCACGTTGGCGTGGCCCTCCAGCAGGCTCATCACGGCAGTCAAGTGCGAGAGGGAAGCTTTTTCCTCCGGGTCCTGCAGCAGGTCCAGGATGGCGCCGCGGCCGGGCGCTGTTCCGGCGGCCGTGCGGTCCTTCAGCGACCGGGCCGCGGCCGATGCGCGTTCGAGGAGCGTGTCCACGTTGCCCAGCAGGTGTTCGCTGAGATTGTCGATTTCGTTGAGCATGTGGTGGCGGAGCCAGGGCGCGGCGGCGAACTGGACGCGGTGGGTCTGTTCGTGCAGGCAGACCCACAGCCGGAAATCCTCGGGGGCAACGTTGAGTTCGCGCTCCACCTGGACGATGTTCGGCGCCACGAGCAGCAGGCGCCCGGCGGCGGGGGCGGTGGAGTCCTCGGCGAGCGCCGAGAAAGGATCGTACTGGCCCAGGACCTTGCTGGAGAGGAAGGCGAGCACGGCGCCCAACTGGCTTCCGGTGATGGCTCCGCTCACGGATGCGGCACCGGGGCTCATGGTTCCGCGCCGGCCTTCGAGCATCTTTTCCATGGCCGGTTTCAGCATGACGGCAAAGCTCTGGGTGTTGGCCTTGGCCCAGGAAGCGCGGTCCACCACCAGCACGGACGAATCACGGAGGTCCCGTGCCGCCTCCAGCCCGGTGATGTCGTGGACGTGCGGCACGGAAATATCCGCCATGAGGCGCAGGTTCTCCACGGCCGCCCCGATTTCGGCGGACCCCAGCGCGGGGCCCGCGGGAGCCAGCCGCGCGGCTGTTGACGCTGCGAGCTCCCAGTTGATCAGTGCCTGGGCCTGTGCTGATGAATCGCCTGCAGTTGACTCCATAGCGTCCATCAGATCACAGCACCCTGCAGTTACGCCTTAAGTTCGCTGACCGGCGAACGGGTTCAACGCACAGGCAGGGCACAGGATCGGAACAGAGGAACACAAATGTTCCGGACCAGAGTTGGTACCGAAGTCCACACCACCGAGGAGAGTCCGATGATTGCGTACCGTCCGATCCCGCCGCTGAGCCTGGGTAAGAGCACCGGCTGGAGGTCCGTCCTGTCGGCTGTGCTGATGGCCGCGCTGCTGGGCACCGCCGCGTTTGGGGCTGCGGAGGCATCACCCGGAACCGGAGTGCAGCTGAGTTCCGCTTCAGAAAACTAGCGGCACCCGCAGGAAGCCAGGGCCGACGCCGTGCGGTCCAGCGCTGTCCGGTTGCCCGCAGCGCCGGGCTGCAGCCCGTTTCCTATAAAGGAGAACACCAGGAGGCGCCCGTCCGCGTCCACCACGTAGCCGCTCAGTGCGATCACGGAATTCAGGGTTCCGGTTTTGGCCCGGACCAGCCCGGCGCCGCGCTCCGTCGATGCGTCGGTGTACCTGCTGCCCAGGGTTCCGGTCAGGCCGGCCACGGGGAAGCCGCCGATGGCCGCCCGCAGGCTGGGGTCCGTGCCGGAGGTGATGGCCCGGACGATCTCGGCGAGTTGCCCGGCCGAGACCTGGTTGCCCAGCGACAGCCCCGAGACGTCGGCCACGCGAAGGCCATCCGTGGGGATTCCGAGGTCCTGCACCTGTTTGAACACCGTGGCCGTGGCGCCGTCATTGCTGCCGGGCTGTCCGGCTGCGACGGCCGCCAGCCGGCCCAGCACCTCGGCGAGGTAGTTGTCCGAGGTCTGAAGCATCAGGTCCACCTGCTGGCGGAGCGTGGCGGACTGGACCTCGGCCAGCACCTTGCTGCTTTCCGGTGCCTGGCCACGCACGACGCCGGGCGTGACGGACAGCCCGGCGGCGGCGGCCGCCGTCGTGAGCTGGGCGGAGAACGCCTCTGCCGCTGTCATGGCGGCGTCCTGCGGACGAGGTCCGGTGGTCACTGCGGGGTCGTATCTGGCCGAATTGAGGGCGAGCGGGAACAGGGGTGCGGTCTCGCCGGCTGCCACATCGTCCGGGCTCCACGTCGGGTTCAGCGCCGGACCGGTGAACAAGGAATCGTCCAGCCGTACCTGCACCGGGCCTTTGACGCCGCTTTCCTGCAGGGCCTTGACCGTGAGCTGGGCCAGCGTGGCCAGCCCGGCGTGGCCCAGCACGCTGTCCCGGGACGACTCCCCCGCACCCAGCAGGACGTCGCCGCCGCCGGTGAGAACCACCGACCCCGGCTCAGCCCCGGACACCACCCGGGTGCTGAAGCGCTGGTCCGGGCCGATGGCACGGACGGCGGCGGCGGCCGTCAGGAGCTTCATGTTGGAGGCGGGCACCCGGGCTTCCGCAACGCCGCGGTCGAACAGCACCTGCCCGGTGGCGGCGTCCTGCACCACGCCGGTGAAGGACCCGCCGCCGTCGGCCTGCAGTGTGGTGTTGAGCTGGGCTCCTAGGGCGTCCGGCCAGGGTACGGGAGCCGAGTCCTTGAGGGGGGCGATTCCCTGCGGAAGGGAGAGGTCCCGCGGGACCTGCTGCCAGGCGGGAACAGCAGACTCAGTGTTGGCCGGCTCCGGGCCCCGCCCGGTGAAGGCAGGGGCGATCAGCATGGCCGCGGGGACGGCGAGCGCCACAATCAGGATGGTGAGCAGCGCGAGCGGCAGTTGCCGCCTGATGATGGCGGCCCAGGGATGGCTGGCCACGTGGCTCATCATGCGTTTCATGCTGCTGCTGGTCCTTATAGTCCTGAAATGTCCCCACTAGTTCATGAAACCTGGGCCTATCGCTATATCCTCAATAGTAGTCGGCGGCACCGACACTCCTTTTGCTGGTCATTCTGTGTGCCGCGAACACCCTGAAGTCGAGGAGCATTCCATGAAGCATGACGTGACCATCGAGATCCCCAAGGGATCACGCGTCAAGTACGAAGTCGATCACGAGACCGGCCGCGTCCGCCTGGACCGTGTCCTGTTTACGTCCATGCAGTACCCCACCCACTACGGTTTCTTCGAGAACACGCTCGGCGAAGACGGCGACCCGCTGGACGCACTGGTGCTCCTGCAGGACTTCGATCTGCACCCGGGCGTCATCGTTGAAGCCCGCCCCATCGGCGTGTTCAACATGACCGACGACGGCGGCGGGGACGCCAAGGTCCTCTGCGTTCCCACCGACGCCCGCTTCGACCACATCAAAGAGGTCAGCGACGTCAGCGAATACCTGATCAAGGAAATCGAGCACTTCTTCACCCGCTACAAGGACCTGGAGCCGGGCAAGTGGGTCAAGGCTGAAGGCTGGGGCGACCGCGCCGCTGCCGAAGCCGAGCTGGAAGCTTCCATCAAGCGCTACGTTCCGGCAGCACACTAGTTACGCCATCGCCGCGCATTAGCGCGAACGGACACTTGAGGCCCTGGAATCTGCGGATTCCGGGGCCTCAAGTGTCCGCTCGCGCTCTGGCGGGGAGCACGGGAACCCGGCACCCGCCGTCGTCGTTCTCAGGAGTGTGCCAGCCTTCCGTGAAATCGTTGCCTTATGAGTGACGTTCCTGCCTTCAATCCTCCGTGCTTCAGTCCGCCCTGCGGGCCGGTCAGCGGCTGGCGCGACGGCGACGTCGTGCGCGCCACGGGAATCCCGTACGCCACGGCGGGCCGCTTCCAGCCGCCGGCCAGTGCACCCGACTGGACCGAAGTCCTGGCCGCAACCTCGCTCTCCCCCGCGTGCCCGCAGGGCCCGGTGCCGTTCCTCGACGACATCCTCGGAACCCGCTACGGTGAGCTTCCCGGCAGCGAAGACTGCCAGCGCCTCTCGATCACCATCCCGGCCGGCCTTGCCGACGGCGAGCGCGTTCCGGTCATGGTGTGGCTCCACGGCGGGTCCTACACCTCGGGCTCCGGCGACCTGGCCATTTTCGATCCCAAGACCCTGGTGGCCGAGAACCGGGTCATCGTTGTCTCCGTGACGTACCGCCTGGGCCTGTTCGGATATCTCGCGACCGGCACAGGCCGGCCCGGAAATCTCGGCCTGCTGGACCAGCTTGAGGCGTTCCGCTGGGTGCAGCGCAATATCCGCGCCTTCGGCGGCGATCCAGAGCGCGTGACCGCCTTTGGCCAGTCGGCGGGAGGCGACGCCGTCGCGCATCTGATGGCGACGCCGGAGGCAGCCTCGCTGTTCCAGCGCGCCATCATCCAGAGTGCGCCCCTGGGCATTACCCGGGGCCGGGAGAAGATGAACGCCGCGATGGGCGTCGCTGCGGAACATGTCACCGAAGACACCCCCGCGATGGACGTGGTTGCCATCGAAGGGCGTGTTTCCCAGGTGGCCCGGAAGTACGGGCTGAAGGCCGCCATGCCCTTCGGCACGCAGTACGGACACGCACCGCTGCCGCCGGAACACGAGATTGAAGCCGCGTGGAACTCGGCCGCGCCCGGCATCGAGGTCCTGATCGGCCATACCGCCGACGAGGCACGGATGTTCCTGCCGGGAAACCCCGTCGCCGAACGCCTGGCCAAAATTCCGGTGCTAGGAACCGCCGTCGTTAACGCAGTCAGCCGTGCCGTGACCCAAGCCGTTTACGGCCGGGCCGCCCGCAAGTTCGCCCGGCGGCATGCCCGGGCCGGAGGAAAAGCGTACAGCTACGTGCTCACGTGGGCCGCGCCCGGGAACTACTTTGGGGCCGCCCACACGGTTGACCTGCCGCTGCTGTTCGGAAACAAACAGACGTGGGCCACGGCCGGCCTTGTCGCGGGCGCCACCTGGGACGACATCGACGCCCAGGGCCGCGCCCTCCGCGCCATCTGGGCCCGGTTCGCTTCCGGGGAGGGCCTCGATACCCGGGGAGAACTCCCCGGCACGCTCCGCTACCGTTCCGCCTGACCCGTGAGGACCCTGGGCGTGGACCTCGCTGCGGCCACCAGGAAAACCGCGGCGGCGGTTCTCGAGTGGACGGAAGGTGGTGCGCGGCTTGTCCACCTCTCCCTGGACGTCACCGACGAGGAGATCGTGGAGCTGTTCGGCAGCAGCGACTTGACGGGCGTCGACTGCCCGCTGGGCTGGCCGGACGCACTCCTTCCGTTCCTTGCCGGGCACCTGGAGTTCGACCCGCATCCGGTCCTGGACCACGACGGGATTGCGGGCCGCCGGCTGCTGGCCTACAGGGACACCGACAGGTTCGTCACGGGCGCCACCGGCCTCATTCCGCTCAGCGTCTCCGCGGACCGGCTGGCCCATCCCGCCATGCGCTGCGCGGTCATCCAGGCCAAGATCGCACAGGATTACGGCCCGCAGGCCAGGGATGGCTCCGGCCGGCTGGCGGAGGTCTACCCCGCGGCCTCGCTGAAACTCTGGGGAATCCGCGCCCGCGGCTACAAAGGGCGCGGCACCGCGGAGGCGGAGCGGCTGGGCGTGATCCTGGGCAGCCTGACCGCCGTGGCGCCCTGGCTGGACCTGGCCGGATACCGTGACGCCCTCGAGGCCTCCGACGACATGTTCGACGCCGTCATCGCCTCGCTCACGGCCCGCGCCGTGAGCCTCCGCCAGACCCTGATGCCGCCGGATGACCATGCCGCCGCGGCCCTCAGCGAAGGCTGGATCCACGTGCCGTCCGGCCCGCTCGCGGGCCTGACCGGGACCGGGTAACCTGCGTTCACCGGACTACCCTTCCCGGGCTACGCCCCGAGCGCTGCCCGCCCCGGGGCTACCCGCCCCGGACTACCCGCCGAGCGTCCAGTCGCGGATCTCCGCCATATCCTCGCCGTGGCTGCGCGTGTGGTTATGCGCCCGGATGCGCTGATCCTGCAGCGACTGGCGCAGCAGGGAGTGCCGCTCCGCCAGTCCGGGAACCCGGTCGATGGCGTCGATGGCCAGCTGGAAGCGGTCAATCCCGTTGAGCATGGCCATGTCGAACGCCGTCGTGGTGGTGCCTTCTTCCTTGTAGCCGCGGACGTGCAGGCCTTCCTGGTTGGTGCGCCGGTAGGCCAGCCGGTGTATCAGGGACGGGTAGCCGTGGTAGGCGAAGATGATCGGCTTGTCCGCGGTGAAGATGCCGTCGAAGTCGCGTGAGCTCAGCCCGTGGGGGTGTTCTCGGTCGTCCTGGAGCCGCATCAGGTCCACCACGTTGACCACCCGGATCTTCAGCCCGGGGGCGCCTTCCTTCAGCAACTCCGCGGCGGCGACGGTCTCCACCGTGGGTACGTCCCCGGCGCAGGCCAGCACCACGTCCGGCTCCTCTCCCGGCACCTCGGATCCGGCAAACTCCCAGATCCCCAGTCCGCGCTGGCAGTGGTGGGCGGCATCGGCGGGCCCCAGCCAGGTGGGTGAGGGCTGCTTGCCGCTGACCACGATGTTGACGTAGTCCCTGGATCCGAGGCAGTGCTCCATGACGGAGAGCAGCGTGTTGGCATCCGGCGGCAGGTACACCCGGATGACCTCGGCCTTCTTGTTGACGGCGTGGTCGATGAAGCCCGGGTCCTGGTGCGAGAAGCCGTTGTGGTCCTGCTGCCACACGTGCGAGGACAGCACGTAGTTCAGCGACGCCACGGGCTGGCGCCAGGCGAGCTCCCGGTGGACCTTGAGCCACTTGGCATGCTGGTTGAACATGGAGTCGACGATGTGGATGAAGGCCTCGTAGCAGCTGAACACTCCGTGCCGGCCGGTCAGGAGGTAGCCTTCCAGCCAGCCCTGGCAGAGGTGTTCGCTGAGCACCTCCATAACGCGCCCGGCCCGCGCGAGGTGCTCGTCGACGTCGTCGATCCGGTACTGCCAGACCTTGTCCGTGACGTCGTAGACGTCCTGGAGGCGGTTGGACGCGGTCTCATCGGGGCCGAAAAGCCGGAACGTCTCGGGGTTCTGCGCAACAACGTCCCGCATCCAACCGCCCAGGGTGATCATGGCGCTGACCCGCTCCACGCCCGGCACGGGCACCTCGACGGCGTGCTTGCCGTAGTCCGGCAGTTTGAGGTCGCGCAGCAGGATGCCGCCGTTGGCGTACGGCGTCGCACTCATCCGCAGCTCCCCGGCGGGAGCGTTTTCCGCGACGTCGGGCATGAGCCGGCCGGCGTCGTCGAACAGTTCGCCCGGCCGGTAGGACTGGAGCCACTGTTCCAGCTGGGCCAGGTGCTCCGGATTGGTGCGGACCTCGGACAGCGGCACCTGGTGGCTCCGCCAGGTGCCCTCCACCTGCTTGCCGTCCACCTGCTTGGGTCCGGTCCAGCCCTTGGGTGAACGCAGCACAATCATGGGCCACCGGGCGGCGCCTGCGTCGTCGCCGGCGCCTGCGTCGGCTGGCGACGGGGCGCCGTCCGGCGACACGGCGACGGCGGCGCGGCGCTCCGACTGGATGGCGCGGATGTCAGCCAGGCACGTATCCAGAACAGCGGCGAAATCGCGGTGGGCGCTGTCGACGTCGTCGGGATCCGCCACGGTGACAAAATACGGCTGGTGGCCGTAGCCGCGCAGGAGCTGTTCCAGCTGGGCCTCTGGCATCCGGGCCAGGATCGTGGGGTTGGCGATCTTGTAGCCGTTCAGGTGCAGGATGGGCAGCACTGCGCCGTCAGCAACGGGGTCCAGGAAGTTGTGCGAGTGCCAGCTGGCCGCCAGCGGCCCGGTTTCCGCCTCGCCGTCACCGATCACGACGGCGGTAATCAGCTTCGGATTGTCGAAGACGGACCCGTACGCGTGCGCCAGGGAATAGCCGAGTTCGCCGCCCTCGCTGATGGAGCCCGGGGTCTCGGGAGCGGCGTGGCTGGGGATGCCGCCCGGGTAGGAGAACTGCCGGAACAGCTCAGCAAGCCCCGGTTCGTCGTTGCCCACGTTGCTGTAGATCTCCGAGTAGGTGCCCTCGAGCCATGCGTTGGCCACCACCGCCGGGCCGCCGTGGCCGGGTCCGGCGATGAACAGCATCTCCTGCCGGTCCCGCCGGATGGCCCGGTTGAGGTGGGCGTAGACGAAGTTGAGTCCCGGGGTGGTGCCCCAGTGGCCCAGGAGCCTGGACTTGGCGTCCTCCGCGCGGAGTGGTTCGCGCAGCAGCGGGTTGGAGCGGAGGTAGATCTGGCCCACGGACAGGTAGTTGGCCGCCCGCCACCAGCGGTCCACGAGCCCAAGTTCGGAGTCACCAAGCAGGGCATCACTCACGTCACTGGTCACTGCAGTCCTCGTTTCGCTGGGGCTCCGTCGGTGGCACAGCTCCCATCGCAACATCTCCACGCGCCTGACACAACCCCGGACACTTTCGACGAGAAGTTCATAGCGATGGGTTGGTCTCGCCGCGAGGGCAACCTTCTGGGAGGACATCGACGCCGGAACCCTTCGCTCCGTTGTGGCTCCGGCAGGAACGGACGCGGACCGGCTGCTGAAGACGCTGAACCCTGAGGACAAGATTTCACTGGGTGTGCGGGGACAGTTTGCAGTAGTGTTCCGCGCCAGGGAATCACGGGTGACAGCCACAGCGCAGCCCGCATCAGGTTCGGACGGCGCCGGGAGGCGTCTCCGTTTCTTCACCTTCACCACACGGAATAGCCCTGACCAGCTGGTGGGCATGATCCAGGAGGGTCTGAGACATACTGGCGTCCCGGAAGCCGCAGCCGCATTACCAGCGCTGCCGCCCGCCGTCGTCCATTCCGCGGTGTCTTTGGATTAGATGATGGGTGCATGGTCAGGAACCCGCCGCGTCCAAGGTGGGCAGCGACAGCACGGAACTGTCCGCCTGTCAGATTCCCGCTGAGCCCGGGCCGTCACCGGGTAGTCTGTCATCCAGAATGTTCACGCTGACCATCAATCAAACGGACAGCCGGCGCGACGGTGACCGGGTGCCGCAGTTGCTCAAGGACCTGCGGCACATACCGGCGCGCCTCGACTTCGACCGGTCGGTTGAGGACGAGGTCCAGGGCATCGTTGAGTTCCCGCACCAAGCGGTGGAGGCTGCCCTGATCGCCCTTCGCTGCGGCAGCTGGTTCGTCGGGATCGGTGTTGGGCCGGTGAATGAGCCGCTGCCCAACCAGATCAGGGACGCTACCGGGCACGGCCTTATCTACGCCCGCCGCGCCGTGGACCGCCTGCGGAACGGCAAGGAACGCGTCCCCGTTGCAGTTGACGGTCCGTTCGCAGATCTCGCCGCGGAAGCAGAGGCCGTCCTGAAGCTCCTCGGCCACATTGTGCACGACCGTAGCGCGGCAGAGTGGCGTGTCCTGGATTTGCTGACGCCCGGCGTGCGAGGCCAGCAAAAGGCTGTCGCCCAGGAGCTTGGCATCACCACCCAGGCTGTCAGCAAGGCCGTGGCCAGGGCCCAGTGGAACGAGGAGCACGCAGCCCGCCCGGCGGCGGCCCGGCTGCTGCAGCTGATTCTCGAGGTCCGCTAAGCCCGGGCTGCCCGGAGAACCGGGTGCGGCCCGGCTGTGCCCCGGGCCGAACGCGAAGCAGTCCGGCTTAGGACAGCAGGCTGCGGAGAACGTGCGCGGCGCCGTCGTCGTGGACGGACATGGTGACCTCGTCCGCGGCGGCAACCACTTCGTCGGGAGCCTGGCCCATGGCGACGCCGCGGCCGGCCCATGTGAGCATCTCGATGTCGTTGCGGCCGTCGCCGATCGCCACCGTGAGGTGCGACTCGATGCTCAGGTGCCCCCGGAGGTGTTCCAGGGCGCTGGCCTTGGTGACGCCTTCCGCGGCAATGTCCAGCCACGCAGTCCAGCCGACGGAATAGGTGACACCGGACAGGCCGATGTGCTTGATGGCCTCGTTAAACTCCTCGGACGTGTTTTCGGAGCTGAAGACCACCACGCGCACTGCGGTAGCGTCGAGCATGGTCTGGAAATCCACGCCGATGGCCTCCACGCCGAAGCTCGCGTCCTGGAAGCGCTCGGTGGAGAGGAAGTTGCCGTGCTCGTCCTCCAGCGCGTACTTGGCCATGGGGAGCCGCTTGCGGAGGGCACGGAGCGCCGGGCCGGGATCAAACGTGGCCTTGCGGATGACCTCGTAGCCTTCAGGGTGTGCCGGATCCAGCCGGAGCGTCACGCCGCCGTTGCAGCACACCGCGTAGCCGGTTTCGATACCGATCTGCTCAATGATGGGGAGGGTGGCGTTGAGGGACCGGCCGGTGGCGATCATGACCTCGTGGCCCGCTGCGACCACAGCCTGGGCCGCTTCACGGACGGGGGCCGACATGTGGCCGTCGTGGTTGACCAGGGTGCCGTCCACGTCCAGGGCCACCATGAGCTTGGGTGAGTTGTTCTTGCCGTTGTCTCGCTGGTCATCGTTGCCAGCGACTGAGGTTTCAGTCAATGTTGTCATTCACCTAGTACAGCAGACGCCCCCGGACGGCCGCTAGGACGCACGCCACAGCCGATGTTAACTTGTGGTAAACACCCACAGTTTGTCCACATTGTGAGTGTTTGCCTGCGTGTCACCCGACGCCATGTGCGGCCGCAAAATCCCGCCCTTTCCGAACCTTGTTCGCAGTTCCTGCCCTTGAGGGTACTGATGCGCGGACTAGGGCCGGTTCCGTGGGCGCAGCCCGGCCGCCAGGAGCTTGCGCCTCAGCCGTTCAGGGTTATCCACATCCGCCCAACTCCAGCGCACGAAGCCGCACCCCAGGCCGCGGATCCGGTCTTCGCGTAGCTTTTCGAGGTAGAGGGCCTCCTCCGGCGTGACCCCGCCGCGGATCGCGGCGTCAACATACTTGCCTTTGCCGTCGAACTCCCCCACCACACCTTGTTCCGGCCACCAGCAGTCACTCCTGCCAATGAAGCCATCATGGTCGTTGAAGACGTGCTGGAGCACGGGCTGCTCGAAGCCCAGATACTCAAAGGCCGCACGGCTGAACGACTCGCCAACAGACTCAGCGAGCGGACTGGCGAGGCCGGCAGCCAGTTCCGCACGACGCCGGGCAGCTGCAAACGGGTGGGCGGCTATGCGGTCCGCAATGCCGGGCACGCTAAGAAGGCTGGCACCCGCGGCAAGGGCGCCCCCGGCGTGCAGTTTTCGGGCCACACCGTCAGCAACCACCAGGGCGTTGCCCAGCTTGCCGGAAGCCATGACATCCACCGCGGTCTGCATCAGCCCCGTGCACCGGAACTCACCGTGCTGCACGGGCTCTACCTCGGCTTTGAGGCAGTAGCGGAGTGGATAGGAGCGCTTGTCGCGGACCTCTTTGGCCGTGCCGTCCCCGCCCAGGACCAGGAGCGGAGACCGCCGTGTCCCGCTGCGTCCGGGCAGGGTTGTTGCGAGCTCAACGCAGGCGGGGGTCCTGAGCGTGGGCAGGCCGATGGCAAGGGCTGCCGTTTCCCCGCAGAGCACGGCGTCTTTCACCGATCTGGCCACCGCCGCCGTCGACCACGCGAAGCGCTGCGACGGGTGGGCGCGGATCCAATCGGTGGTGCGCACGTAGTAGCCGCGGCGGATCCGCACCAGCTTTCCCGCCCTGAACTCGCGATGGATGAAATTGGTGCCGCCCTGGGTGCGCAGAACGGCGGCTGAGTCGATCAGTCCGGGCGGGATTTCCATGCCAACAGAATGACGCACCAGGCGGCAGCCAGCACCGGAAACGGTGGGCTATGTGGACCCGAGCGACGTGTGGAGGAACGGTCACGCCGCCTCCGTCCGGCAGATCCTAAGCTTGTCCGCGCATCAGGCCCGTGAGGGGCAGGAAACGCGAACAAGCTTAGGAGAACCCGAAAACTACAGGACCGGAAGCACTTCCAGGCCGCCGAGGTACTTCTGGAGCGCCCGGGGGACGTTCACCGAGCCGTCCTCGTTCTGGTGGTGCTCCAGGATGGCCACAATCCAGCGCGTCGTGGCCAGGGTGCCGTTGAGGGTGGCGACGGCGCGGGTGCCCTTGGGCGCGCCGTCCTCGTTCAGGACCCGCTCGCGGATGTTCAGGCGGCGGGCCTGGAACGTGGTGCAGTTGGACGTGGACGTCAGTTCGCGGTAGGCGCCCTGTGTGGGCACCCAGGCTTCGCAGTCGAATTTGCGGGCCGCAGAGTTGCCGAGGTCGCCGGCGGCGGTGTCGATCACCCGGTACGGGAGTTCGCACTTGGCCAGCATCTCCTCTTCCCACGCGAGCAGGCGCTCGTGCTCGGCAGCTGCCTCCTCCACCGTGGTGTAGATGAACATTTCCACCTTGTTGAACTGGTGGACGCGGATGATTCCGCGGGTGTCCTTGCCGTGCGACCCCGCCTCGCGGCGGTAGCAGGAGCTCTGGCCCGCGTAACGGATGGGGCCGGCGGAGAGGTCCAGGATCTCGTCCGCGTGGTAGCCGGCGAGGGCCACCTCCGAGGTGCCCACCAGGTACAGGTCGTCTTCGGCGAGGCGGTAGATCTCGGCGTCGTGCTTGACGTCGAATCCTGTGCCCTGCATCGTTTCGGGACGGACCAGCGTGGGGGTGATCATGGGGACGAAACCTGCATCGATGGCCTGTTCCATGGCCATCTGCAGGAGAGCCATCTCCAGCCGGGCGCCGACGCCGCGGAGGAAGTAGAAGCGTGAGCCGGACACCTTGGCGCCGCGCTCCATGTCAATGGCGCCGATCAGCTCACCGATTTCCAGGTGGTCTTTCGGCTCGAAATCAGGGAATTCGCGGGGTTCGCCGACGGTCTTGACCACAACGTAGTCGTCCTCGCCGCCTTCTGGCACCCCGTCCACAATCAGGTTGGGAATGGCGCGGAGCAGTTCTTCCTGCTGGGCCTGGGCAACGTCGGCTTCGGCCGAGGCTTCCTTGACCGACGCGGCCAGGACCTTGACCTCCGCCAGCAGGGCCTGCTTTTCCTCGCCCTTGGCCTGTGCCACCTTCTTGCCGAAGACATTCTGCTCGGCGCGAAGGTTTTCGAAGCGGATCAATGCCGCGCGGCGGGCCGCGTCCGCTGAGATGATCGCATCCACCACGGACTCGTCGGCGCCGCGGGCGCGCTGGCTGGCACGGAACTTGTCCGGATTTTCGCTGAGGTCTTTTACGTCGATCACCAGACAAGAGTATCGAATCCGCCCGGGATGACGCGGTGGGCCGTGCGGAGGTCCGTGCGGGATAGTGTTGGAGCACCATGAACGATTGGCTGCTCTACCTCATCCTTGCTGCGGCCCTGGCTTTCGCGGTCTCCAGCTGGTGGGGTGTCCGGAGGCTCAAAGCGCTGCACACACGCAGTGCGGTCCAGGAGGACACGTACCATCCCGGCCTGGAGCAGCAGAAGGTGGCCGTGGTGATGAACCCGATCAAGGCCAAGTCGGCGGAGGCCCGCGCCCTCATCCAGCGCGCCTGCCTGTCGGCCGGCTGGGAAGCCCCCGTCTTTTTCGAAACAACAGCGGAAGATCCCGGATATGCGCAGGCCGAGGCGGCACTGAAGAGCGGTGCCGACGTCGTCCTGGTGGGCGGCGGAGACGGCACGGTACGCGTTGTGGCCGAGAAGCTGGCCCACACCAACGTGCCGATGGGCATCATCCCGCTCGGCACCGGAAACCTGCTGGCCAGGAACATCCACCTGGACGTCAACGACGTCCACGGCAGCATCCAGACGGCGCTCTTCGGGCACCAGCGGCACATCGACACGGCGCGGATGGGCATCCGGAACTCGCGGACGGGCGCGTCGTCGGAGCATGTGTTCCTGGTGATTGCCGGCATGGGCATGGATGCCGAGGTCGTCGGGGACACCAACGACGGGCTGAAGAAGGCCGTCGGCTGGCTGGCCTACACCGAGGCCGGGGTCAGGCACCTGCCCGGGCGGCGGAAGAAGGTGTCCATCGCCCTGGACGACCAGCCGGAACAGTCCCGGAAGATCCGCAGCGTGCTGTTCGCCAACTGCGGCCTGATTCCGGGTGGCATCGACTTCATCCCGCAGGCCATGATCGACGACGGCATGCTGGATGTGGTGGTGATGAGCCCGCGCAGCGCCATCGGGTGGATTGCGATGTACACAAAGATCATGTTCAAGCACAAGAGGAACTTGCCGGTGATGAGCTATTACCGCTCCGGCAAGATCGTGATCAAGTGTGCGGAACCGGTGGCCACGCAGGTCGACGGCGATCCCTCAGGCGAGGCCACGGACGTTACCGTCCAGGTGGCGCCGGGATCACTGTTGGTGCGGGTTACGGAAAGCAAGGGCGGCGAACCGTCCGCAGGGGAAGCTTCCACCCCGCAGTAGGCCTCCGGAAGGACGCTTCCTGCGGGGACGCCGGAATCAGGCGCTGGCCTTCTTCTCCTCCGCCTCGGCTGCGGCCTTTGCCGCCGCACGGGCTTCGGACTGTTCACGGATCATGGCTTGCTCCTCTTCGAAGCGCAGGCGATCCGCCCTGTCTGCATCGTCGCCGTCCCAGTCCTGGTTGTCGGCAGTCGGCTTGGGATTGACAATCATTCCCTGGCCGTCATTGTCGCTGCTGGTTCCTGACATGACCCGCTCCTTCCGGTAGAGGTCTTCCCCAATGGATCAGGCAAGCATACGCACTGCTGTGCGGGCGGGGAAGTACCCCAAGGGGCATTTGCCTAAGCTGTGGGCGAACCTTGCGGGGCATGGACGGGAGCGATCGATGCTCCTCGGAGAATCCCTGCCACCCATTCATGTGCCGCCTGGAATGCTTGGTCGGAGGTGTGCGGTTCCACCTCCGGGCTCTGCTCGTCGGCCCGCGGATAGGAGCCGAGGAATCGAGTGGCCGGGCTGATCCGGTGCAAGCCGGCCAAAGCATCGGCAACACGGGCGTCCTCCACGTGGCCGTCGGCGTCTATGCTGAAGAAATAGTGGCCGAGGTACTGGCCGGTGGGCCGTGACTCGATGCGGCTAAGGTTCACGCCGCGGGTGGCGAACTGGTCCAGGATCTCCATCAGCGCACCCGGCCGGTCCTCCGGCAGGGGCACAACCACCGTGGTCTTGTCAGCTCCGGTGCGGTGTGGCAGCGCCCCGGGCCGGCTGACCAGGACAAAGCGCGTCACTGCCCCGGGGTTGTCGCCGATGTTCTCAGCGAGCACCTGCAGCCCGGGCTGCTCGGTGGCCACGATCGGGGCGCAGATGGCGGCGTCGTAGTGGACCCCCTCCTCGTCCAGCAGCCCCATGGCCCCCGCCGCTGTGGAGGAAGCGGGAATGTATTCCACATTTGGCATATTCGCTTCGACCCAGAGCCTGCACTGGGCCCAGGCGTGTCCGTGGGTGGAGATCCGGCGGATGTCCCGGATTTCCACCCCCGGGCGGGCCACCAGGACAAAGCTGATGGGAACCAGAGCCTCGCGGACAATCCTCAGTTCCTGGCCGGACGCGATGGCATCCAGGGTTGCCGTGACACCGCCCTCCACGGAATTCTCGATGGGCACCATGGCGGCATCGGCTGACCCGTCACGTACCTTGTCCAGCGCGGTGTTCACATTGGAGGAGGGGATGCGGACGGCCTCGACGGCGCCCGGAACCTGAATCAGCGCCGCCTCAGTGAACGTCCCCTCCGGGCCGAGGAAGGTGTAGGTGACGGGCGACGCGGGCATGGACTGTCCTTCTCGATAATCTAAGCGCCGCCCGGCGGGCGGCCCGGCGGCTACTGCGGGTGCCGCAGTTACTGGCAGGAGCGCTAGAGGATGACCGGCTTGAGTCCGTTGTCCGACACAAGCGGCAGGCCCGATTCGAGCCATTGGTCCATTCCGCCGGCCACGTTGATGGCGGTATAGCCCTGTCCCACGAGCCACTTGGCCGCCCGGAAGGAGCGGCCGCCCGTGCGGCAAATAACGTACAGGTCCTCGTCCGGATCCAGTTCGCCGAGCCGGCCCGGCAGCTGGTCCAGCGGTATGTGCAGGGCACCTTCCGCGTGCCCGGCCGACCATTCGTAGTCCTCCCGCACATCAAGGATCTTGGCGTCGGCGGGAACGTCGGTCACGGTCACGGTTTCGAAGTCGCTCATGGAAATCCTCTCCGGAAAATGAAGGTCTGCCTCCAGCGTAGCCGCCGCCGGAGGCAGGCACCCCGAATCCGGAGCACGTTACGCTTCAAGGTGACCGCAAAGGAGGGAATCGCCGATGACAGCCCCACAGCCAACCATCCTGGCAACGTCCGGCGGATATAAGGCCGGCCAGCGTTCACGCCTGGAGTTCGACGCCCTGCTGCACCACGCCGTCGAACTTTCCGGCGTCACGGGACGCGCGCCGCGCGTGACTCATATCGGCACTGCCGCCGGCGACCAGCGCTGGTTCAATGCCGAGCTGGACCAGGCCGCGAAAATCGCCGGCTTCGATTTCAGCCACCTCAACCTGTTCACGATGCCCAGCATCGACGATCCTGAAGCGCACCTCATGGAGCAGGACGTGGTGTGGGTCAACGGCGGGTCGGTGGTGAACCTGCTGGCCGTCTGGCGCGCACACGGCCTCGACGAAATCCTGCGGCGCGTGTGGGAGGCCGGCGTGGTCCTCGCAGGCGTCTCGGCCGGGTCCATCTGCTGGTACCAGGGCGGCACCACGGATTCGTTCGGCCCGCAGCTGCGCCCCGTGACCAACGCGCTGGGCTTCCTGCCGTACGCCAACGGCGTCCACTACGACTCCGAGGACCAGCGCCGCCCGCTGGTGCACCGGCTGGTGGCCGAGGGCACCCTCGGCGAAACGCACTGCACGGACGACGGCGCGGGGCTGGTTTACTTCGGCACGGACCTCGTGGACGCAGTCACCGAAGTGCACGGCAAGGCGGCGTACCGCGTCACCCGCCAGGCCGACGGCGGGGCACCCGCCGCCGCCGAAGAGCGGCTGGAGGCCCGTTTCCTTGGCTGACATCCACGAGCTGTCCGCGGTGGGACTCCGCGACGCGGTGCGCTCGGGCGATCTGTCCGCCCGCGAAGTGACGGAGCATTTCCTGGCCCGGATAGCGGCGCGGAATCCCGGCCTCGGCGCCTTCATCACGGTGACCGGAGAGCAGGCACTGGACGATGCCGCCCGCGCCGACGCGCTCTACGCCCACGCCCTCCACGCAGAGGCGCCCGGGCAGCTTCCGCTGCTGCACGGAATGCCGGTGGCCTTCAAGGACCTGACGGATGTGGCGGGCGTGGTGACCACGCACGGCAGCGCGGCCCTGGACCACAAGCCCGCTCCCGCGGACAGTGCACTCGCGGCGGCCCTGAAGGGTGCCGGTGCCATCTCGCTGGGCAAGACCCAGGTTCCGGAGTTCGGCCTGACGGCCTACAGCGAAAACCTGATCGCGCCGCCGTCGCGTAATCCATATGCGCTGAGCCGCAGCTCGGGCGGATCATCGGGCGGCAGCGCCGCCGCGGTGGCCGCCGGCCTTGTGCCGTTTGCTCCGGGGTCCGACGGCGGCGGTTCCGTCAGAATTCCGGCGGCCGCCTGCGGACTGGTGGGCCTGAAACCCGGGCGCGGACTCGTCCCGGCCGGCGAAAGCACCGGCGACCCGGCACGGCTCGTCGTGGCCGGACCGCTGGCCCGCTCAGCCGGAGATGCCGCCCTGATGCTGGACGCCATGGTGCCGGAAGGCAACGGCCGGTACCTCGAGTCCCTGGCCCGGGCGCCGGGCCGGCTCCGGATCGGCGTGAGCCTGGACAGCCCCTGGCAGGCCATATTCCCGTTTACGCCGGACCCGGAAGCAATGGACGCCCTCAATGCGGGCATCCGGCTGCTCGAAGCCGCGGGCCATTCCACGGCCGAAGCCGCCGTCGGGTACGACAACCGCTACCCGGACGCGTTCACCACGGCGTGGACAGCCGGCGTCGGGAGCGCCCGGATTGCACCGCAGCGCGAAGCCCTGCTGACCCCGCTCACACGCACCTTCCGCCGGCGCGCACAGCAGCGGAGCGCCTCAAAACTGAATGAAGCGCTGGGCTTCCTGCGGCAGTTTGAGCGGGACACCGTGTCCCAGTACTCCCAGTGGGACCTCATGCTGATGCCGGCACTGGCCCAGACACCCCGGCCCGTGGGCTGGTTCACGGGGGCCTCCCACGGCGACGGTTACTGGCCAACCTCGGAATGGGCCGGCGACGCCGACGGCGACTACCGGAAGCAGTGCGAATACGCGCCGTGGTCCAGCATGGTGAATGTGTGCGGGCTGCCCGCCATCAGCATTCCCGTGCACTGGACCGGCGGCTCAGCCGGGGCCGGCCTGCCCATGGGCATCCAGCTGGTGGGGCCCACGGGATCCGAGGAACTGCTGCTGCAGGTGGCTGCGCAGATCGGGTTCTAGGCGGGGCGTCCACCCAGCGGGTCCGCCTTGCTTCCTCGCGCCGCGAATGTGACAATCCCGCGCTCCGGTGTCACCCTTAAGTAAATGAGCACAACTCATTTATCCGATCGTCCCGCTACAACGCCGGGCGATACGTCATTTTTTGGCCACCCAAAGATGCTGGCCAGCCTCTTCTCCGTAGAGATGTGGGAGCGCTTCTCCTTCTACGGCATGCAGGGCATCCTCCTCTACTACATGTACTTCACGGCTGCGCAGGGCGGGCTCGAAATTGAGCAGGGCCTGGCTGCCAGCCTGGTCGGAGCCTACGGCGGCGGAGTCTACCTCTCCACCATTCTGGGCGCCTGGCTGGCCGACCGGCTCTTCGGCTCGGAACGGGTCCTGTTCGGCTCGGCCGTCCTGATCATGGCCGGCCACATCGCACTGGCGCTGGTGCCCGGAATTCCGGGCCTCATCGCCGGGCTGGTGCTGGTGGGCGTCGGCTCCGGCGGTTTGAAGGCCAACGCCACCGCGCTGGTGGGCACCCTGTACGGGGAGAAGGACGAACGCCGCGATGCCGGCTTCTCCATCTTCTACATGGGTATCAATGCCGGTGCGCTGATCGGCCCGCTGGTCACCGGCTGGCTGCAGGAAAGCCAGGGGTTCCATTGGGGCTTCGGCGCTGCCGCCGTCGGCATGGCCCTGGGCCTGGGCATCTACGCCATGGGACGAGGGAAGCTCCCCGACGAAGCCCATCACGTACCCAACCCGCTGCCGGCCGCCCAGCGCACAAGGTACGGCCTGATCTTCCTGGGCATCGCCGTCGTGGTGGCTGTTCTCCTGGCCACCGGCACCGTGAACGCCGAAAACCTGGCCATGTCCATGGCCTACGCGGCGATCGGCGCCTCCGTGCTCTACTTCGCCCTGATCTTCCGCAGCAACAAGGTCACCGGCGCCGAACGCAAGCGGGTGGTGGCCTTCATCCCCCTGTACATCGCCTCAGCGGCGTTCTGGGCCCTCTTCCAGCAGCAGTTCACGTTCATTGCCGTCTACTCGGAAGAGAAGCTGGACCGGAACCTGTTCGGCTGGGAAATGCCGGCCGCCTGGGTGCAGTCCATCAACCCGGTGTTCATCATCATTTTCGCCGGCGTCATGGCGGCACTGTGGACCCGCCTCGGCCAGAAGCAGCCCGGCTCGGCCGTGAAATTCTCCATCGGCCTGTTCGTGATGGGGCTGGCCTTCCTGGCCTTCATCCCCCTCGCCGGCGACGGGAAAACGCCCCTGCTGGCCCTGGTGGGGATCCTGTTCCTGTTCACCCTGGCGGAGCTCTTCCTCTCCCCCATCGGCCTGTCCGTGACCACCAAGCTGGCGCCCCAGGCCTTCCACACCCAGATGGTGGCCTTGTTCTTCCTGTCGGTCTCGCTGGGCACCACCCTGGCCGGCATCCTGTCCGGGCTGTACAACCCGGCCGACGAACTGCCGTATTTCATCGGCATCGGCGGCACGGCCATGGTGCTGGCTGTCGGCCTTGCAGCTGCGTCGCCGGCCATCAAGAAGCTCATGGGCGGCGTCCGCTGACCCGACGTCACCGACGGCGTGGTGCGGGTGGGCGGAGCCATCCGCCGCCCGCACCAGCCGCAGCGTTTCGCCGTGGCGGGGCACCTGGACTGGCTGGTGCGCGCCGGTTTCGAAGCGGTTCTAGTAGCCGTACCCCGCGTTGGCCGCGGCGAAAATCGCTGCCACGGCGAACGTGAGCACAATCGCGGTCAGGGCCAGGCCGAGGTAGCCAAGGATCAGGCCGGCGATGGCAAGTCCCCGCCCGGCAGGTTCCTTGAGCAGGGCCAGGTGGCCCAGGACCACGGCCGCAATCTGCGGCAGGATGAAGAGGCCCAGGCCAAGGAAGACGGCGATGCCGCAGCACAGGCTGGCGATGCTCAGGCCTTTGGGCTCGGGCGGCATGCCGTAATAGGACGGCTGCCCGTAGGCAGCGCCGTAGGGTCCGGCCGGCTGTGACCCTTGCGGTGGAATGTACGACGGCGGCTGGTAGCCCTGTGGCGTCCCCTCGTCGCCGGGGGCAGGCTGGTTCGACATGGGAATTCCCCTTATTGAAAGGCTAGAACCAGCCTACCAACGCACCGCCCGGAGGTGCGCGGCCGTGATACACCCGTGATACGCCAGCGGGCAGGACCTACAGGTTCCAGAGCGGCGTCGAAAGTGCGAACACCACGATCCCCAGGACCAGCAGGCTCCATAATCCGGCCACCAGCCAGCCTCTGTTGGGCTGGCTTCCCAGGGACCGGCTTCCCAAGTGCGGTGGACCAGCCACGGACCGGTATCCGGTGCGGGCCGGGACCGGCGACGGATAAGCTCCGCCCTGATACGGGCGAGCCGGGGGATGGCGGCCCGCGCTCCCGCGGACATCCGAGGCTGCGGGCGACTGGGGCTGCGTCAGTTGCTGTCCCAGGTGGGAGTAGATTCCAATCACCGACTGTGAATCCAGCACTGCCGGGAGGGCCGCCACCCGCGCAACCACCCGGTTGACGCCCAGCACTTCGACCCCGGACCCGGTCACGTCCGCGAGGTCGGGCTGGCCGGTCAGGCAGATGATCGAGCGGACCAGGTGCCGGTGCGGCGCGTCGACCAGGGCGGCCACGGCGGCCGCCTGCCCCAGGGAGCCGTCCACGGCGGGGTTCCGTGAGTAGCCGTTCTGCCTCAGGACGCCTGCCCGGACCTCAACGGCGCCTGACCAGTTCTTGGCATCCACCACCACTATTCCGCCCGGGCCCACCAGAACATGGTCGAGATTGGCCAGGGGCCGTCCGGGCCAGTGCACGTCGTGCAGCAGGAACCAGCCGTGCGGGGTCAGCTGGCCCAGCAGGCTGGCAGTGCGGCGCTCTCCGTCCACACCGGAACCCCACGGTTCCTCGGCGCGTTCTGCATGCTCCAGCTGGCGTTTGAGCCGTGCAATCCGTTCGGCAGCCAGCCGGGCCTGTTCCGACGCTTCGTCGCCTGCCGCCATTGGCTGTCCTCCTTTGATTCGCCGCACCCTGGATCATCCGGACCTGGACCAATCCGACGTGGATTCGCCGCCACGCTGACGGCGGCGGAGGGCCCGCCGTCGTAATTTGTTTAGAAATTAGCAGCCGCGGGACGGCCGGTATATAGGTACTTTTGGCGCCACTACTCGCTTTTCCGCAGCCAATTACTGCCCCTCAATAAATGCAAAGGGGAATGAATTGGTAAATGCCGGATGAAATTCGACGTCACAGGGGCCGGATTCCGGACATACCGTGTTGCGTCCCGCCGTCGTCTGGCATGCTGGTGCCATGGCTAGCCGCGCGGGCACAGTTGCCCAACCCCAAGACCTTGTTGACCTCACTGCGCTCCTGGATGCGTACTACGATGTTTCCCCCGACCTGAGCGACCCGGGCCAGCGCGTTGCGTTCGGCACCTCCGGGCACCGGGGATCCAGCCTGAAGGCGTCGTTCAATGAACCCCACATTGTGGCCATCACCCAGGCAATCGTGGAATACCGTGCCGGGCAGGGCATCACCGGACCGCTGTATATGGCAAAGGACACCCACGCCCTCAGCGAACCGGCGCAGAACTCCGCGCTTGAAGTGCTGGCCGCCAACGGCGTGAACGTGCTGATTGACGCCCGCCATGGCTACACGCCCACCCCGGCGCTGAGCCACGCCATCCTCACGCACAACCGGAACGCCCCCGCCGGCGCACCGCAGGCCGACGGCATCGTGGTCACGCCCAGCCACAACCCGCCCGGTGACGGCGGCTTCAAATACAACCCGCCGCACGGCGGCCCCGCAGACACGGACGCCACCGGCTGGATCGCCAACCGCGCCAACGAACTCCTGGAAAACGGACTCCGCGGCGTCAAGCGCATCCCGGTGGCGGACGCACTGGCCGCCGAGACGACCGGCAAGTTCGACTTCCTCAGCAGCTACGTGGACGACCTCCCGTCCGTGCTGGACCTGAACGCCATCCGCGAGTCCGGGGTCCGGATCGGCGCCGACCCGATGGGCGGCGCCTCGGTGGACTACTGGGGCGAGATCGGCGAGCGCCACCACCTGAACCTCACCGTGGTGAACCCCACCGTGGACCCGCAGTGGGCCTTCATGACCCTGGACTGGGACGAGAAGATCCGGATGGACTGCTCCTCCCCGTCGGCCATGGCCTCGCTGATCAACCGCATGTCCAGCGGCGCAAACTTTGACGTGGCCACCGGCAATGACGCCGACGCCGACCGTCACGGCATCGTCACGCCGGACGGCGGGCTGATGAACCCGAACCACTACCTCGCCGTGGCCATCGACTACCTGTACCGGCACCGCACCGGCTGGAACCCGGAGTCCGTGATCGGCAAGACCCTGGTCTCCTCGTCCATCATCGACCGCGTGGCCGAGAGCCTGGGGCGCAAGCTCGTCGAGGTGCCGGTGGGCTTCAAATGGTTCGTTCCCGGGCTGCTGTCCGGCGAGGGCGCGTTCGGCGGCGAGGAATCCGCCGGCGCTTCGTTCAACAAGATGGACGGCAGCGTGTGGACCACCGATAAGGACGGCATCCTGCTGGCGCTGCTGGCTTCGGAAATCACCGCCGTCACGGGCAAGTCGCCGTCGCAGCTGTACAAGGGCCTGACCGACCAGTTCGGCGATCCGGTCTACGCCCGGATCGACGCCGCCGCCACGCGCGAGCAGAAAGCTGCGCTCGGCAAGCTGTCGCCGTCGGATGTCACCGCCACGGAGCTCGCCGGCGAAACGATCACGGCCAAGCTCACCGAGGCTCCCGGCAACGGCGCCTCGATCGGCGGCCTGAAGGTGGTCACCGAGAACGCGTGGTTCGCCGCCCGCCCGTCCGGCACCGAGGACGTCTACAAGATCTACGCCGAGTCGTTCAAGGGCGCCGACCACCTCAAGCAGGTCCAGGCCGAAGCCAAGGCACTGGTTGACGGGGTTATTTCGTAAGTTCCCACAAGTGGAGGATGCGCCGGACGGAATGGTTTCCGTCCGGCGCCATGTCCACCAGGGCCACGCGGTCCAGTACGACGGCGTCTCCCGGGCGGGTGCGCTTGTCACCATGGTGCGACACATGGGGACGATAGTTGGCCAGGGTGTGGTCCGGCGTGGGCACCCGGCCAGGCAGCGCCGCCACGACCTCCACCAGTGACTCGTGAAGTTCCTGCAGGGGCCGGCTGGGCTCTACGAGACTGACCGGGATGGACTCCCGCCGGCCGAAGCCGGCGTCTGCGCCGATGGTCAGCCGGGCGCCAAGGGCCGCCCGCACGGGCAGGTCGATGAGTCCGGCGATCCGTTCGGTGGGGTCGGCGCCCGAGGTCGGGTCGACGTCGAACTTCACCAGGGTGATATGCAGGGGCCAGTCGTCGCGGGGAAAAACGAGCCCGTCGGTGACGGGCTCGGTGAAAGCCACCAGAATCAGGTTCCGCATAGGGCCAGTGTGCCACTGCGCAGGCCGGCTGTGTCCGTCCGCGGGCGCGGACGGGCACAGTAGCCAGCGTGGCGATTTGGACTAAAATGGGAAGTGGCCCAGGACACATGCCATGCATTCAACTGCAAAAATGTGTCTAGAGTGCCTCCGGCGTGTCCCCCATCGTGCCGGGGGCCTCTCTGCGCATCAGGGCTCGCCCAACCCGTTGATACTCCGGACCCGTTGACACTCCGGCCCCGGACGCTAGGGACCTAGACGGTGCGGACTACATCCTCGTAAGCGAACTTCGGCTTGGCTTCGCCCCAGGCGTCGGGACCGGGCTGGCCGATGTTGACCACCAGGAAGCTCTTCTGGTCCCCGGCGGGGAAGAACGCCGCATCGATGGCGGAGAAATCGGCTCCGGTCATGGGGCCGGCAGCGAACCCGAGCGAGCGGACCGCCAGGATGAAGTAGCCGGCCTGCAGGTGGGCGTTGTTGTTGCCCGTGCTGGCCGCCAGTTCCGGGGAGGCGTCGTACATGGCCTTGGGGGCGTTGTAGCCGGGGAGGAAGTTGTTCCACTGCCCGGCCCAGTCGGTGTCGTAGCTGAGGATGGCCACGAGCGGGGCGGACGCGGTCTTGGCCTTGTTGCCGTTGGCCAGGGTGTCCACGAGCTGTGCGCGGGCCTCGTCGGAGCGGACGTAGGTCACGCGCAGCGGCTGGGAGTTGAACGCCGTGGGGCCGAACTTGGTCAGCTCGTAGATGGCGCGGGCCTGCTCGTCCGTGACCTCTCCGGTGAATGCGTTGGCCGTACGGGCTTCGGCGAAAATCGCGTCCACTGCGGCTGCGTCGATCACTGCTTCTTCATGGGCAATTGTCATCTGCATACCTTTCGCTGGGCCCGCTCACCCGAAGGCGGCCGGCGGTTCTGCTATCCATAGTTGCAACTTCAAGCGAATCGTTCCTCTTCCCGTGACCCCGCGTGACCTTCCCCACAGCGGTGACCTGCCTGGCGGACAGCCCGGCGCGCGGGCCCGGGGCCTCCCTGGCGGCGACCTGCCTGGCGGGCAGCCCGGCGGGCGGCCCGGCGCGCAGGCTCCCCGGGGGCCGGGCGGATTGCGGGGCGCACTGGCGGGCCTGCGCGGTAATGTTGCTCCGGAAGATTCCTTCCCCGCTCCCGACACATCCTCCTTTGAAAGGCTCCCGGCCATGAGCATGCTTGGTACCAAATGGAAGCTCCACGGCAACGGTAAGTCGGTCCGCCCGGGCGAGGTGGTGGCCCCCGGCGAAAGGCTGACCTGGCCGCTGACCATCGGGGTGGGAATGCAGCACGTCGTGGCGATGTTCGGGGCCACGTTCCTGGTGCCCATCATCACCGGCATGCCGCCGGCCACCACGCTGTTCTTCTCCGGCATCGGAACCCTGCTATTCCTGGTGATCACCCAGGGCCGGGTGCCCAGCTACCTCGGTTCGAGCTTTGCGTTCATAGCCCCGATCATGGCCTCCCAGCAGCAGTTCGGGATTCCCGGGGCCCTGGGCGGGGTGGTGCTCGCCGGCGCGGGCCTGGCCGTCATCGGCGCGGTGGTCCAGAAGTTCGGGGCCGGCTGGATCAACCGGCTCATGCCGCCGATCGTCACGGGCGCCATCGTGGCCCTGATCGGACTGAACCTGGCCCCGGCCGCGAAAAACAACTTCGACGCCGCCCCGGTCACCGCCGTGATCACCCTGGCCACCATCATCCTGGTGAGTGTGCTGTTCAAGGGCATCCTGGGCCGCCTCAGCATCCTGGTGGGCGTAGTGGTGGGCTACCTTGTGGCCATGCTCCGCGGCGAAGTCAACTACAGCAAGATGGACGCCGCAGCGTGGGTTGGGCTGCCGCATTTCCAGACCCCCGAATTCCACCTGGGCGTGGTAGGCCTCTTTGTTCCCGTGGTGCTGGTGCTGGTCGCGGAGAACATCGGCCACGTGAAATCCGTGTCCGCCATGACGGGCCAGAACCTCGACGGCGTCTCCGGACGCGCCCTGATGGCCGACGGTGCCGCAACCGTACTGGCCGGCTTCGGCGGCGGTTCGGGAACCACCACGTATGCCGAAAACATCGGCGTGATGGCAGCCACGAAGGTCTACTCGACGGCGGCCTACTGGGTGGCCGGCACCTTCGCGATCATCCTCAGCTTCTCCCCCAAGTTCGGCGAACTGATTGCCACGGTTCCCGCCGGGGTGCTGGGCGGCGCGGCCACCATGCTCTACGGCATGATCGGCATCCTGGGCGTCAAGATCTGGGTCCAGAACAAGGTCAACTTTTCCAACCCCGTCAACCTGACCACCGCAGCGGTGGCGCTGATCATCGGCATCGCGGACTACACCTGGACCATCGGCGAGCTGACGTTCACCGGCATCGCCCTGGGCTCCGCCGCCGCGCTGGTGATCTACCACGGCATGAAGGCGATCGCGAAGGCCCGCGGCAGCGTCGCTGAGCCCGAGACCGAACAGGCCGGCCTGCCCCCCGCAGTCAAGGCCGCCATCAACGCCGTCGCCAAGCGGACTCCGAAGAAGCGGCCTTAAACACCGCGTGCGGGCGGCCGCCTCGGCAGCCGCCCGCACGGGCCGTTTACCGGCGGAGCGTTATCCGGCGTCGAAGGCATCGTCCTCGCGGTCCTTGGGGGCTTTGCTGTCCGGCAGGTCCGTGCCGCTGCCGTCGGGGATCCCGGCGGCGTCCTGCGGCGGTTCAGACGAGAAGGGCCGTCCGGCGTCGGGATCCTCGGTGTTGGATCCATCCATTTCCGCCTCCGCGGACGGCACTGCGGCGTCGCCTTCAGCCGGCTCAAAGCCGGGGTCCGTGCTTTCACTCTCTGCGTGCAACTGATCCTCCGTTCCTCCGAAACGGCCGGCGCCGGGCTCGCCGGCGCTGTCCTGGTCTTCACCGCCGAGCTGGCTGAGGTCCGGCGCTCCGGCAGGATAGGTTTCGCCGTCCGGGCTGTCCTGGCTCAGGCCCGCGGCGTCGAACGCCTCTTCCTCACGCGGCTGGGCGAACTTCTTCGTGTCAGCGCCACCCATTTCCTGCTCCACAGTGGGCGTACCGTACCCGCCCTCTTCCTCGATGGGTGTTCCTTGGTTATCCTGCGTCATTTCATTCCTCCTGGGTGGTAGGGATTGCTGGCTTGCTGGATGCGGGCCTGGATCCAAAGTCTGGACCCTGGACCTGGACGGGATCAGAGACCCTTGCCGCCTGTCACCGGAAGCACGGCCCCGGAGATATAGGAGCCGTGGTCCGAGGCCAGCAGGACGTAGGCGGCCGCCAGTTCCGCGGGTTGTCCCGCGCGTCCCAGAGGAGTGTCCTGGCCGAACGTCGGCAGCTTGTCGGGCCATTCCGTCGCGGGAATGAGCGGTGTCCAGATGGGGCCCGGGGCCACAGCATTGACCCGGATGCCCCTGGGTCCAAGCTCCTGGGCAAGCGCCTTGGTGAACGCCACCTGGGCGCCCTTTGTCATGGCGTAGTCAATGAGTTGCGGAGAAGGGTTGAAGGCCTGGATGGAGGCGGTGGTGATGATGGAGGCGCCTGCCTTGAGATGGGGCACCGCGGCCCGTGCCGTCCAGAGCAGGGAATACAGGTTTGTCTTGAACACACGGTCGAATTCCTCGGTGGGCAGCGATTCAAAGCTGTCGCGGTTCTTTTGGTAGGCGGCGTTCAGCACCACCACGTCCAGGCGACCGAACTCCGCGAGCGTGTCCGCCACGATCCCGGTGCTGAAGTCTTCACGGCGCCCATCGCCCGGCAGCAACAGCGCGCGTTGCCCGGCCTTGCGGATCCACGCGGCGGTGTCCTGGGCGTCCGCTTCCTCCTCGGGAAGGTATGAGATGGCGACGTCGGCCCCCTCGCGGGCGAAGGCAATGGCCACCGCCCGTCCGATGCCGGAGTCTCCCCCGGTGATGAGCGCTGCCTTGCCGGGGAGCGCGTTGCTTCCTTCGTAGCTTTCCTCGCCGTGGTCCGGCTGCGGCTCCATGGGCGCCGTGAGCCCCGGCTGCTTCTGGACTTGCTCCGGGAACGGTCCGTCATGGTAGCCCGCCCTCGGGTCCCTGGGCTGGTGATCCTGCTTTTCGTCGGTCATTTCCACCTCGCTAACGTCTCAGTTCTTTTCTGGTCCGGTGCGTGACTGGCTCTTCGAAACTATCCCAGCGCACAAGGCAAGTCCACGGTTTTGGCCAAATTAGTCAGTAAACTTAGTAGTGCTTGATAATAGGGGCCTTCAAGCCTAGGTTGAGACATAGTTGCGGCCATGCGCGGCCGCTCGCGGCAACCGGAGGTGGGCAATTGTCGGACCCGGAGGTGACGCCGGGCAACGGTAGGAACGAAACGGTCGAGCAGCAAATGGACCGCAACTGGATGGAGCTAATCCAGGAGCTGCGCGTGCTCCAGACCGGCGTCCAGATCCTTGCCGGCTTCCTGCTCACGCTTCCCTTCCAGTCCCGGTTCGAGGACCTCGACACTTTCCAGGTGGGCCTCTACCTGACCAACGTGGTGCTGGCCGCCCTGACCACAGCACTGATCCTCTTGCCGGTCAGCGTCCACCGCAGGTTGTTCCGGCAACGGCTGAAGGCCACCCTGGTTTCGAGCGCGGACAGCATTACGAAGGTTGCCCTCGGCGGCGTCGCACTCCTGAGCGTCGGAACATCAGCCCTGGTCTTCGACGTAACTGCCGGACGCAACGCGGGACTCACGGCAGGCGGATTGCTGCTGGCAGTCCTGCTGATCCTGCTGGTAATCGTCCCGATCCAGCTCAACAAACGCGCCAGGCGAGGATAGTTCGGAGGCTGTCTTCAATGAAGTTCGCCAGTCAAATTCGGGAGGCGCCATGAAGAAGTGGGCCAAGGAACACGGCCTGATGCTTGCCAACGTGGGGTTGTTCCTTGCGTTCTTCAGCGGCATGGTGGTCAGCGGAGCCAGCGATTACAGCGAGGACCAGCTCGCCCACGGCCAGCCGGCAGTGACCGTGGCCGAGTACCTCGCCACCGGGGCGTTCCTCGAAGCCACGTTCGAGAACTGGGAATCGGAGTTCCTGCAGATGGGAATGTATGTCATCCTGACGGTTTTCCTTTTCCAAAAAGGCTCTTCGGAATCGAAGCCGATGGGTAAAGCAGCCCCGCAGGACGAGGACCCCCGAGGTGCAGCCGTGAAGGCCGCCACGCCGTGGCCCGTACGTCGCGGCGGCTGGGTGCTCAAGCTCTACGAGCACTCCCTGTCCATCATGTTCCTGGTGCTGTTCCTGGCCTCATTCATCCTCCACGCGGTTGGCGGCAGCGAGGAGTACAGCCAGGAACAACAAAGCCACGGCCAGCCGGGCGTGACGCTGCTCGGCTATCTCGGCACCAGCCGGTTCTGGTTCGAGTCGTTCCAGAACTGGCAGAGCGAATTCCTGGCGGTCGCCGTGCTGGTTGGCGCGTCCGTCTACCTGCGCGAACGGGGCTCACCCGAGTCCAAACCTGTGGCCGAACCGCATTACGAGACCGGAGCTTAGCGGCCCGGGTCAGGCTCCTTCGAGGACCTGGCTGGTGGCCCAGGTGAGGTACTTGGCGGCATTGGCGACGGCGTCTTCCGGGCTGGCAGCGACGTCCAGCAGCTGCGCCGCGGCCACCACCCCGTGCCTGGCCAGATCCTCCGGTGTGACCAGGATGCGGCCGGCCACCACAATCACCGGGATGCCCCGCTCGCGCGCTGCATCGGCCAGCGCGATGGGCGCCTTGCCCTCCAGCGACTGCGAGTCCATGGATCCCTCGCCGGTGATCACCAGGTCCGCCTCGGCCAGCTGGACCGCCAGGCCCGTGAGGCCCGCCACCAGGGCGAAGCCTCCTTCGAGGGCGGCATTGCTGAAAGCCAGGAACGACGCCGGGAACCCGCCGGCCGCGCCGGCTCCGGGAACGTTGACGTCACGTCCCGTGGCCTCCCGCAGAACCGACGCCCAGTTGCGGAGCCCCGCATCCAGCAGTTCCACGGCGTCCGCGTCGGCACCCTTCTGCGGACCGAAGACGTGCGCAGCTCCGTCGTTTCCGAACAGCGGGTTCTGGACGTCCACGGCGATCCGGAATTTCACGGCAGCCAGCCGGGGGTCCAGGCCGGAAACGTCAACGCCTACAACGTCCCCCAGTGAACCGCCGCCCAGCGGAACCACGTTGCCGCCGGCGTCCAGCGGCTTCAGGCCCAATGCACGCAGGGCGCCGCTGCCGCCGTCGGTCATGGCAGAGCCGCCCACGCCCAGCACGATTTCGGTGGCCCCGGCGTCCAGCGCGGCCGCGATGAGCTGGCCGCAGCCGTAGCTGTGGGCGCGCAGCGCGTTGGCGGGCGTCGGCTCCATGTGCGCCAGCCCCGAGGCCTGCGCGGTTTCAATCACTGCAGTGGCTCCGCCGAAAGCATCCTTGCGGAGTGCCCAGGCCGCGCCTATGGGCGCCAGGATGGGACCGACGACGGCGTTCAGCCGTTCCTCGTAGCCGGCGGCAACGGCGGCCTCCAAGGTGCCTTCCCCGCCGTCGGCCACGGGGAACTGCGTGGCCACCGCGTCCGGATAGACGCGCAGCGCCCCCTCGGCGATGGCACTGGCAGCCTCCGCAGCAGTCAGTGACCCTTTGAACTTGTCCGGAGCGATGAGAATGCGCATGGGTCTATCCTGCCAGCAACCGCCGGAAAGCGCTTGCCTGCGAGTAACACGGGGATTGCTCAAGTCATGACACGACGGCTGCGGCTGCGGCCCGTATCCGCGAAACAGTCCTCCCGGGAAGGGATTAAGGGAAGTTCTCCCAGTTCCGTGCTTTGAGCACCGCGAAGTAGCCGGGGATGAGGTCAGCCCGCGTCGGGTGGGACAGGGGCATCGTCTCGATTGTCGTGGGACCGTCCTCGATCAGTTCCCAGCGGCCCGCGGGGAAGGCCAGGTTCCGTTCTTTCGGGCCGAAGCGTCCTGGCATCGGCAGCCCGCGGATGGCCCCTTCGAGAGGCGACGGGATGGACCGGAGCGTTGCGCCGAGGTGTGAGACGTATTCGACGGCGTTTCCCTGGAAGTCGGTTTCGGCAAGGAACACCCGCCCGTCGGCTCCGGCGATGGCACGAACGTTTTCGGCAAGGGCGTGCCGGTCCCGTTCCCCCAGGACGTGGAGTACGCCCCGGATAAAGACATTCGCCCCTGCCCCGGCTCCCCCGCCAAGCAGCCGCAGCTCTTCCCCGAGCCTGCCGCCGGCGCCGGGAGCCGTCATGTCACGGACGAGGTACGAAACGTTCGCCAGCCCGGCTGACTCGCTGAGCGCCCGCCGCACTGCGTGGGCGGAGACATCAACTCCCATGGCGTGCGGAAAGAGCGCGGCGAGTTGCCGGGTGAAGCTGCCGTTGCCGCAGCCGATGTCCACCACCGGCAGCCGGGGGTCCAGATGCTGGTGCAGCCTGTGCACGTAACCCTGCATCTCGTGGTCGCTGCCGGAGTCCCACAGAACGTCGCCGGTGGCCCCCGTGGTTTTCACGGAGGACCAGAACCGGTCCCAGGCAACATGGTGGTCCCGTGGTGCGCCGGCGGACAATCGCACCAGCCTGGGGATCATCAGATATTTCTTTAGGGCGGCGAGCATGGTCCAAATATAAGGGCACGTCTGTTGATGCCCGGTCAGCCAGGTCCGGAAGTCAGGTCACAGACAGCCAGGCGATGGCGTCCCGCTCCGACGTGAAGAACTTCGTGGGACACGGCACCGCGTTGATTCCCAAAAAGAAATTGGCCAGGACGCGGTCAACCGGCGATGCCCCCAGCAAGGCGATCCGGGAGGCCTGGCACGGGCGGCCAAAAACGGCGCGCGCGCCCCTGCTCACATCGGCAGTGGTGGCCATGTCCACCAGCATGGGATGCCGTTCGTCGCCGCACAACTGGTTCACCCTGAGCATGGCACGCTCCGCGTCCTCGGCCGTGATCACGGCGCCCCGCGGCCAGGTTAACCGGAGCACTCCGTCGGCTCCCAGCGCCAGTCCCGCTTCCGTGCCCATCTCGCGATTTCCGGACATATCCACCCTTCCTCCCGCCAGGGTAAGCACCGCACGGAATGCGTGCGACCTATGTCACCCTACAATGTACTCAACCGGGGACCGAGGGGGGCAGTGTGGCAATTCAGGCGGCGCAGGAATCACTTGTACAACGCACGGCTGTCGTGGCCGATCCGGACAGCGGGCGCCTGTCCGCTACAGCGGCCGTTTTGGCGGACGCAGGGTTCGAGGTTTCCACGGCCTCCAGCCACGAAAGCCTCGCCGGGCTGCTGGACCGGCACCATCCCAGCATCGTCGTCGCGGACCATTCGCTGGCCGGCCCGCCGGTGGATGCACCGCTGCTCCTCCTGATCGATCTGGACGACGAGTCCGCGGCCGAAAGCGTGCGGTCGCTCCCCATGGCGGACTACATCGCGAAACCCCCGGCCCCGGCCGAACTTGTCCATCGGGCGGACGTCCTGATCAGCCGCGCTGCGCAGCGCTCCGATGCCCGGCAAAGCGCTGAGCGGCTGCGCGAGAAGCTCCGCGGAGTGTCCTCTGCGGTCCGCGCCACCCACGATCCCCTCCTGATTTCGGATTATCTGGTGACGGGATTCGGGGAGACGTTCGGCGCCGACCGCGTCCTGTTCACCACTTTCGACGACGACCGGGTCCCGCGGATAGCTGCCCAGTGGCACCGGCCCGGGCTTGCCCCGGTCCCGGACGGCCTCGGCATCCAGGAATCCTCCGCGCACCGCGTTGCGGACCGGCTGTGGTCGGAAGCCGAAGTCCTCGCGGTGGAGGACCACCGGTTCCACGAGTGGTCCCCCGAGGACCACGAACTGGCGGCATGGTCGGAGCATATGGCCCCCTGGGCCTCTGCCTTCGTTCCCGTGGGCGAGGGCAAGTCATCGCTCGGCGTCATCTGGATCGCGCAGCTGGACGAGCCGCGGGTCTGGACGCGCACCGAAATTTCCCTGATTCAGCATGTGGCCGGAAACGTTGCGTACGGGCTCATCCAAAGCCACTTGATGAGCGCGCAGCAGCGGGTGGTCAAGCAGCTGCGGCAGCTCGACCAGGCAAAGACCGATTTCCTTGCCACCGTCAATCACGAACTCCGTACTCCGCTGACGTCCATTTCCGCCTACCTGGACATGATCCAGGACGGCGTGGGAGGGCCGGTGCCCGCGGAAGTGGACAGGATGCTGGACATCATTGTCAGGAACTCGGAACGGCTGCGGCGGCTGATCGAAGATATGCTCACTGTTTCGCGCCAGGATTACGACGGCGCCAACCTCCACCTGGGGCCCGTCCAGCTGGGCCACACTCTCCAGATCGTGACAGTGGCGCTGCGCCCGCTGGCCGAACTGGGAGATGTTTCCATCTCGCTGGAGCTCTGCGACGGCGATTCCGCGATTATGGCCGACGAAGTTCAGCTGGAGCAGGTGTTTACGAACCTTGTTTCAAATGCCATCAAATTTACGCCTCGCGGAGGCGGGATTGTTGTCAGTTGCAGCCTTGAGTCAATGACGGATGGCGAGCCCGGCATTAATGTCCACGTGCGCGATACGGGGGTTGGAATCCCGGAGGAAGAAATCCCGCATCTTTTCACCCGCTTCTTCCGGGCATCCAACGCGACCTCGGCCGCCGTCCCCGGCAGCGGCCTGGGACTCGCCATTGCGTACGACATCGTCAAGGCGCACCGGGGAGATGTGGCGGTCAGCTCGGAACTGGGCAGGGGCACCACCATCACCGTAAAACTGCCGGTTTCCGGGCCTTAAACGAAACTGCCCCCGGATCGGAGATCCGGGGGCAGCCTTGGCGCATGGAGCTTAGTCTGGCCACCAGCCGATGTGTGCCTGCGTGGTGGGCGCCTTGCTTGACGTGCTGACGGTGGTATCCGACTTGGGAGCGGCCGTGGCGGGCGCAGCAAAACCTGCGACAGCCAGGACGCCGGTGAGCAAGAATGTAGCGGCTATTTTCTTCATCCGCGGGTCCTTTCAATCAATTGGGCGCAAAAACTCATTACGAGCGTCAGTATACGGTCACAAGATCAACATTTAACTCCAGTAACACCAGCAAAATATTGACGCGGATGGACGATGCAGAACCATTCCGGGGGATAATTGAAAAATGCCGATTCCCCGGAAATTGTTACCGCATGTGGTTGCGGAGCTTCAGGCCCGCGAAAGCTGGAAAAGCCGCGAGTACTCGCGGGCGCGGGACGAAGCACGCAGGGCAGCGGACCTCGCCTTGCTGGAGGGGGACCAGACCGCCTGGTGGAACATGACGCTCTTCCAGGCTGAATGCCTCAAGGACATGGGTCAGATCCACGAGTGCATGGAGCTGATCACGTACCTGTCCGGCCACCCGCTCTCCACGGCGGAACCGGCCCTGGGAGCACGGGCCTTCATTCTGTTGGCGCTCTCGCAGCAGGGGCTGGGGCGGCTACCTGACGCCGTCGCCGCAGCCACCTCCGCCGCCGACCTCGTTGCCGGCAACCCCGAGTACGTCTACCTCCACATCCAGGCCCAGCGTGCGCTCATCGCCGCCCTCGCGGAAAGCCGCCGGCTGGATGAGGCGTGGGAGCAGTGCCTCCTGCTGGAGGGCCTGCTGACGGACCTCGTGGACGAGGACACTGCCGGAAAAGCCTACTGGGTGATTGGAAACGTCGCGTTCCTCACCGGCCGGGTGATGGACGGCGGCCGCTACCACGACATGGCGGCAGAGAGCCTGTCACCGTCGAAGGACGTGGACCTCTGGGCCCGGTTCAACCGCGCGTCGGCCGTGATGCGCCTCGAGGCGGAGCTCACCGACCCCGCAACCCTTCGCTGCATCGAGCGGGCCGAGCTCGCCACCGAAGTGGTCGGCGGCAGTGACCGCGACCTCCTTGAAATGTCGTTCGTGCGCGCGCACTGGCATTTCCTGACCGGCGATATGGCCACGGCCATCAACATGCTCCGGCCGCTGTGCACCGAAGCAGGAATCCTGGCCACCCAGACAGCG
This sequence comes from Arthrobacter sp. CC3, assembly GCF_039907775.1. Lineage (NCBI taxonomy): Bacteria > Bacillati > Actinomycetota > Actinomycetes > Micrococcales > Micrococcaceae > Arthrobacter > Arthrobacter sp. CC3. Next base: position 57,366 of record NZ_JARCCY010000003.1, on the reverse strand, counting down.
GGTGAAGCCTCGTTCCTGCTGGGCAAATCGCTCCTTGCCAACGGTGAACACGAGGAAGCACTCCAACGCCTGGCTGATGCGGCCGAACTCTTCGACAATGCTGCCGCTTCCGAACGGAGCGCCCAGGTCCGTGCGTATGCGGCAGGTGTCAGCTAACGCACTCCGGAGGGACGGACGGTGTATTTTTAGTTTCAAAGCCTCGCCGGAGGTTAGGTGGCGCCAGGGAGGCCGAACGGCTCTTCTCATATGTTCGGGGGATTAATGTCTAAGCCGCTTGGATTGATGCAAGAGCAAATAGTCAGGATCGTGCTTCCCCGGGACGAACACCTGGATGAGCAGTCAGCGCGGCTGCTCGCTGCCGGCCTTCAACGCCCGCGCTCCGGCTCTCCGCTGGCCGTACTCCTGGATGTGACCGACGTAGCGTCGGTCAGCAGGGCGGCGAGGGCGGTGTTCAGCAATGTGAGCACGGTGGCCGCCTGGGCGCTGCTGGGACGGACGCCGGTGGACCGGATCCTGGCGCATTTCATCCTTGGCGGCGACTTCAAGTCCGGGCCTGCCAGTTACTTCACGTCCGAGCCCGAGGCCCTCAAGTGGTTGAAGGAAAACGCCCATGTTCACTGAGGGCGACCCGCGCCTGGGGAAGCTGCTGGACGGAATCGTCCGCCTTGCCGCAGGGGAGCTTCACTCGCGGATTGAAGTATCTCCCGCGAGGGATGAGCTGGATGCCGTCATCATGGGCACCAACCTCCTCGCCGAAGACCTGCAGATCATGTACCAGGAGCTGGAACAGCGGGTGGAACTGCGCACCCGGCTGCTCAACGAAGCGCACCTGGAAATGCAGAAGATGGCGCTGACGGACTCGCTGACCGGCCTGGCCAACCGCACGGCACTGGTCAGCGCCCTAAACGACACCCTGGCGGAGGCTGAGCGGGGCGACCTTCCGCCCGCCGTCCTCCTGCTGGACCTCGATGCTTTCAAAGGCATCAACGATTCCCTCGGCCACGCCGCCGGGGACCAGGTGCTGGCCGCCGTCGGGGAACGGATCAAGGCATCGGTCCGGGACACGGACACGGTGGCCCGCCTGGGCGGTGACGAATTCGCCGTCCTGATGCCCGCCACCACCCTTGCCCGCGCCGCGGGCGTGGGCAACCGCATCCTCGCTGCCCTGGACAGCCAGGTGGAGCTCGACAACGATTCCGTCCAGTGCGGCGCCAGCATGGGGCTGTGCATCGGCGGCGCCGGGCAAAGCGCCGAACAGCTCCTCATGGAAGCCGACGTGGCCATGTATGCCTCCAAGGCCGGCGGGCGCAACAGGCTCAAGGTATTCGAACCGGCCATGCTGCACGCGCGCCAATTGCGGAGCCAGCTTATTGAGGACCTGCGGACGGCCATTTCAGAGTCAGAGCTGGTGCTTTTCTACCAGCCCGTGGTCGCGCTGGCTTCCGGCCGGATCGAGGGCGCGGAAGCCCTGGTCCGCTGGCAGCATCCTTCCCGCGGCATGGTGATGCCGGACGAGTTCATTCCCCTCGCTGAGGATGCCGGACTCATTTCCGAGCTGGGCGGCTGGGTGCTCCGCACCGCCGTCAGGCAACTGCAGGACTGGCGGGCGGAGGGCCGCGCGGGGGACGACTTCTCCATGCGGATCAACATCTCGCCCACGGACCTTCAGCGCCTCGAGTTCATCGAAGAGGTCAGGGATGCCCTCAGCGGGGCCGGAATCAGCCCGGAGCTGCTCGTCCTGGAGCTCACGGAGGGCGCGATTGTCAGCGGCAATGAGCTGGACCGGTACTCCCTGAGCAGCCTGCGGAAGCTCGGGGTGGGCCTTGAAATCGACGACTTCGGTACGGGCTATTCCTCCATCAGCTACCTGCGCAAGCTTCCGGTGGACAAGGTCAAGGTGGACCGCTCGCTACTGAAGGACCTCGGAACGGATCCGGCCCAGCCGGACCTGATCGCAGCGATTCTCCAGCTCATCCGGGCGTGCGGCCTCGAAGCGGTCTGGGAAGGGGTGGAGACGGCGGAACAGGCACAGCACCTGGCCAGCATCGGCTGCGTGAGCGCCCAGGGGTATTACTTCGGCCGTCCGGTTCCTGCGGACGAGTTCGCGGCGGTGCTGGAAGCGCAGCGGGCTTCACACCACGGCAGCTAGTCCCACTGCCCCCGGTCCTGCAGCACCGTCTTGAGGAGATCGGCCCGGTCCGTCACGATGCCGTCAACGCCTAGGTCCAGGAGCCGGTGCATCTCCGCGGGGTCGTTGATGGTCCACACATGGACCTGGAGGCCGTGCCGGTGGGCGCGGCGGACAAACGCCGGCGTCACCACCCGGACGGCACCGTAGCTGACCGGCACCTGCAGCGCGTGGATGCCCCGCACCACCCGCCGGATGACCGGCGCGGGAAGCACCGGCCCCAGCATTGTGAAGAGCGCATTGGATACGACGCCGGCCGACGCCGCGACCGGCCGGCTCAACCGTTTGAGCACCGCCCGGCGGCGGCGGTCCGAGAAACTCGTAACCAGCACCTGATCGTGAACGGCGTACTTCTCAATCGCGGCGGCGAGGCCGGGGACGGAGTTCCAGTCCTTGACGTCCAGGTTCAGCCGGACGCCGGGGAAAGCCCGCACCATCTCCTCAAACAGCGGGATGGGTTCCAGGCCGCCGATCCGCGCCTGGGCCACCGTCGCCGCAGGCAGCCTGGCAATGCGTCCCTGCCCGTCCGTGACACGGTCCAGTGCGGGGTCATGGAACACCAGCAGCACGCCGTCGGCGGTGGTATGGACGTCCATTTCCAGGTACCGGTAGCCGAGTTCGACGGCGGCACGGAACGCCGCCATCGAATTTTCCATCCCGTCCGGCGAAAATCCGCGGTGCGCCATCGCGATCCGCGCGGACGCGCTTCCGGCGGTGAAGAAAGGCTGGGGCTCGGTCATTCCAGGCGCCTGCCTAGGCGCGCTTCACGCCAAATTCGGCCAGTTTGGCTTCGAGGATCTGTGCCACGCCGTCGTCGTCGAAATGTGGCGCCTGCTGCCCTGCGGCACGGATGGCCTCCGGGTGGCCGCTGGCCATCGCGTAGCCGTCACCGGCCCAGCGCAGCATCTCGATGTCGTTGGGCATGTCCCCGAACGCCACCACGTCCGCTGCGTCAATCCCCAGGGTGGCGGCGTATTCGGCGAGGGTCACCGCCTTGTTGACGCCCGGCAGGGCCAGCTCCAGCATGGCCACGGTGGGTGCCGAGTGGGTGGCGGAGGCGAGGTGCGCGACTGCGGGCGACACTTCGGCCAGGAAGTCGTCCGCCGTGCCTTCGCGGACGATGGCCAGGAACTTCACCACGGCGTCGTCGGCGGTGAGCGTGCTGGCCAGCGGGGCGGGGGTGAATTCGGTCAGGAGTTCGCTGGAGTCGTTTTCGATGAAGCCCGGCTCCAGGTGGAAGCCGGTGAGCGTTTCCGCCGCGAACAGCGCGGACGGCCGGAGCTGCTTGATGATGCGGCGCGCTTCGAAGACAGCCTCCAGGGCGAGGGCGCGCGCGGAGACCAGGCGGCCTGCCTCGAGGTCCCACACGACGGCACCGTTGGAGCAGATCACGGTTCCGGCGTGCCCCAGCTGGTCTTCCAGGGGGTGCAGCCAGCGGGGCGGGCGTCCGGTCACGAACACCAGTTCGACGCCGGCATCGCGGCACGCGTGGAAGGCGCGGATGGTCCGGTCACTGATCTTGCCGTCATGCCCGAGGATCGTTCCGTCGATATCACTTGCTACCAGCCGCATACAGCCAGTCTACGTTGGCCCGGCGGCGGACCCCGCCGGGTCGGGCGGGCTCAGCGCTCGAAGATGCCGGTCAGCGTCCCGCGGCCCAGCACGTGCGGGGCCATCTTGGATTCCAGCTTGCCCGGGCTGGCTCCCGCGTCCACCCCGAGGCGCTCCACATCAAGGGCGTAGACCGTGACGATGTACCGGTGCGGGCCGTGGCCGGGCGGCGGCGCGGCGCCCAGGTAGCCGTGGAAACCGCCGTCGTTCTTCAACTGCAGCGCACCGGCCGGAAGGTGCCCGCCGCCCTCGGCACCGGCGCCGGCGGGAAGCGACGTGACGCCTGCCGGGAGGTCCAGCACCGCCCAGTGCCAGAAGCCGCCGCGGCCCGGGGCGTCCGGATCGAACATCGTGACCGCATAGCCCTTGGTCCCTGCCGGCGCACCGCTCCAGCTCAGTTGCGGCGATTCGTCCTTGCCCCCGGCGCGCATCTTGCCGCTGCGCTGGGCGGGCGGCAGGGTGTGGCCGTCCTGGAAGGACTCGCTGCTGACGTGCAGGGACGGGGACTGGTGGCTGGACATGTGCTGCCTTTCAGTTGCTGGCGGAGTCGGCATTCCTCAGGTCGTCGCCGGCGAGCGCGGCATCCCGTTCGGCGGCGGATTCCGCCTCGCGTTCCAGGCTTTCGAGCTCGAGGTGGTTGAGTTCGGCCCTCGTGGGCGGGTTGGCTCCCGGCCGGGACACGGTGACGGCGGCAGCCCACGCCGCATGGGCCAGCAGTTCGCGGAGCGACTCGGCCGGTAGTTCGCGCAGCTCCTTGCGGTTCTGGGCACCGTCGAGGCCGCGGTCCACCAGCCCGGAAATCAGCGCGGCCATGAAGGAATCGCCTGCGCCCACCGTGTCCGCCACCTCCACCCTGGGAGCGGGGAACTCCGCTTCCCCGGCGGCCGTGATGCCCCACGGTCCGGCCGCGCCGCGGGTCACCACCACCAGGGCGGGCCCCTCGGGACCGCCGAGGGACAGCCACCGCCGGGCCGACTCCAGGACGTCCACGCCGGGGTACAGCCATTCGAGGTCCTCATCGGAGGCCTTCACCACGTCCGCGAGGGTGACGAACTTTTCCGCCTGCCGGCGGGCATAGTCCACGTCCGTGATGATGCTGGGGCGGCAGTTGGGGTCGAAGCTGATGGTGGCCGAGGGGTGCGCGTGCTCGACGGCGGCAAGCACCTCAGCGGCCCCCGGCGCCAGCATGGTGGCGATGGAGCCGGTGTGCACCAGGGTGGTGCCCTGCAGCATGAACGGCAGCCGGTCAGCGAGTCCGGGAAGCTCCCAGGCGAGGTCGAACGTGTAGGTGGCGGCGCCGTCGTCGTCGATCAATGCGGTGGCCACGCTGGTGGGCAGGGCATCCGGGCCCTGCGGGACCATCACCGAGCTGGATTTCAGGTGGGCCGCCACGGACTCGCCGTAGGCGTCGCGCCCGAACCTGCCGATGAACTGCACGGGGTGGTCCAGCCGCGCCAGTCCCACTGCCACGTTGAGCGGGCTGCCGCCCACGTGGGCCTCGATTCCCGAGGATCGTTGGACAACGTCGACCAGGCCTTCGCCAATAACTGTGAGCATGGTCATACTCTGCCAGAGAAGGGGGTGCGCGCGCTCCTGGTTACGCTGGCGGGGCGTTGTCCAGGGGCACCCCGGCTGCCTCGGCGTCGCTGAACCTCGCATCCAGGTGGACCACGTCCCGGCCCGCGCGCTGCAGCAGGCTGGCAGCCACGCCGGCCCGGTAGCCGGTTCCGCAGTGGACCCACAGCCGTCCGGCCGGCACTTCGCCCAGGCGGGTCAGGAGCTGGTGGACGGGAACGTTGACAGCACCGGCCACATGGGACGCAGCGAACTCGTCCGTCCGACGCACGTCAAGGACCGTGTCACCGTCCGTGCGGCCTGCCAGCAGGCCGTCCCAGCCGACCCGCGGGTAGGAGGCGACGGCGGCATCCGGCGCCAGCGCCTGCGGCTCGGTTCCGACGGCGGCATCCGGCGAATCGATGCCGATGCGGGAAAGGTCCCGGATGGCCTTTTCAACGTCCTCGCGCGAGCCCACGAGGGTGAGCTTCTCATCCCAGGGCAGGACCCAGCCCAGGTAGGTGGTGAAGTTGGAGCCGCTGCCGTATTCGAAGCTGACGCTGCCCTTGAGGTGGTTGCTGGCGAACGCCACGCGGCGGCGGAGGTCAACCACCCACTCGCCGTCATCCAGGCGGCGGGTGAGCTCTGCGGGGTCCACGGACTCCGGGACGGCAAGGTCCGCGGGTCCGGGCCCCTTGGCGTTCAGGGCACCCATGTGCGCGTAGTACGAGGGGTACGCGGAGAGGTTGGAGATGAGCTCCTGGACGAAGTGGTCCTCGTCCGGATCGGTGAGGGCGTGGTTGGCAGTGAGCTGCTCGCCAAGAGTGGAGGAGCCCGCCCTGCTGGCCGGGCCGGAGGAACAGAACGATCCGAAGCCGTGCGTGGGAAACAGTGCCGCTTCGGGCCGCGCCTCGGTCACGAGCCGGCGAACGGAAGCGTACTGGTCGTGGGTCAGGCCCACGGTGTCGGACGCGGCGACCAGGTCCGTCCGGCCGACGGAGCCGTACAGCAGGCTGCCGCCGGAGAACACGGCCTGCCTGTCGCCGTCGTCCACGATGAAGGACAGGTGGGTGTGGGTGTGTCCCGGCGTGGCGACGGCCCTGACCGTCAGGGATCCCACGCGGATTGCCTGGCCGTCGGTGATGGCTTCTCGCTCGAACTGGACCGGGTCCGCGGCGTTGACCAGGTACTTGGCGCCGTGGGCTCTGGCGAGCTCCAGGCCGCCGGTGACGTAGTCGTTGTGGAGGTGCGTTTCAGCGACGTGGGTGATGGTCACGCCCGCTTGACGCGCGGCGGCCTCCACCCGGTCGGTGTCCCGCTGCGGGTCGATGACCAGGCCCACCGCGCCGTCGTGCACCAGGTAGCTCCGGTCTCCCAGCGGCGGCGTATCGATGACAATGACGTCCATGGCATCCTCCTCGGCGGCCTTACCTGCCCCTGGCGGCGGGCTTCCGGCCGTATTCAAACCATACCCATAGGGGTATGGCGCAGCAAGAGGCCGGCGCAGGCCTCAGGCCTGGTTTCCGTGTTCGTAGACGTCCGGGATGCCGTCCTGGTCCGAGTCCACCTTTTCGCGTTCCTCCGCCTCGCGGTACTGGCGGTTCCTGGTCCGCAGCACCACGGCTGCCAGCATTGCGGCGAGGACCGACGCCGCCAGGATGCCAACCTTCGCGTGGTCGTCGTGCAGGCTGCCGTGGCCGAAGCTGAGTTCCGCGACCAGCAGCGACACAGTGAAACCGATCCCGGCCAGCAGGGAAACTCCAAACACGTCGATCCACTTGAAGGACGCGTCCAGCCGCGCCCGGGTGGCCTTGGTGAGGATCCACGTGGTGCCCATGATTCCCACCGGCTTGCCCAGGACGAGGGCCATGATGATACCGATGGCCACGGGGTCGGCCAGCGCCGAACCCAGCCCTTCCCAGCCCCCGACGGCCACCCCGGCCGAGAAGAAGGCGAAGACGGGAACGGCCACTCCGGCGGAAATGGGACGGAAGCGGTGTTCAAAGATTTCCGCGAGGCCGGGTCCGGCGTCCGGACCTCCGCTGGCCTTGGACCGGAGCACCGGCACGGCGAACCCCAGCAGCACGCCCGCCACCGTGGCATGGATGCCGGAGGCGTGCACCAGGGCCCAGGTGGCGACGCCGAGCGGCAGGAGGATGGCCCAGGCCGCCAGGAAGTGGGTGCCGAAGAAGCGGCGGTACCTCTGGGCCAGGAAGGCGTAAAGGGCCAGCGGGATGAGGGCGGACAGCAGCGGGGCGGCCTGGATGTCGCTCGAATAGAAGAACGCGATGATGCTGATGGCAATGAGGTCGTCCACCACCGCCAGGGTGAGCAGGAAGATGCGCAGGGCACTGGGCAGGTGTGAGCCGATGATTGCCAGCACCGCCACGGCGAACGCGATGTCCGTTGCGGTGGGGATGGCCCACCCGCGCAGGGTTTCCGGGCTGGCGATGTTCACGGCGGTGTAGATCAGCGCCGGAACAATCACGCCGCCGGCCGCGGCAGCCACGGGCACGATCGACTTGCTGATCTGCCGCAGGTCCCCGGCCACGAACTCCCGTTTGAGTTCCAGGCCCACCAGGAAGAAGAAAATGGCCAGCAGTCCGTCGGCTGCCCAGGCGCCAAGGCTCAGCTCGAGGTGCCAGGGTTCGTACCCGATCCGGAAATCCCGCAAGGCGAAGTAGCTGTCGGAGACCGGTGAATTTGCCCAGATGAGGGCGATGACGGCCGCGGCCACGAGGAGGGCGCCGCCTACGGTTTCCTTGCGCAGGATCTCGCCGATGCGCAGCGATTCCGCGTAGCTGCCATAGCCAAGGACGGTGAAGCGCGGTTTGGCGTCCGGGGCGGGCGGAGGTGTGTGGCTCATGAAGCGTCCTAAACGTTGAGTCGACAAAATCATGCCGACCAGACTTCCCGGCGCACCTTCGTCCAGTCTAGGGGACGGGCCCTGCCGCCGCGCGGGCCGAGGCGGCGCGGCGGTTCAGCCCAGGAGTTCCTGCACCAGGTCCCGGCATTTCCGGTAGGCCGGGGCTTTGGGGTCAATCAAGGCGAAGTGGTCGCCGGGTACGTGGAGCAGCTGGACGGGTCCGCCCGCAGCCTTGGCCGCGCCGGCGTAGGACACGGACTGGCTGGCGGGAACGTCGTCGTCGTCACTGCCGTGGACGGCGTACACGGGAACCCGCAGCGGGACTGCGCTCATGGGGTCCGCGTATTTGTGGCGTTTGGGGTATTTCGCCGACGAACCGCCCAGCAGGTTGCTGACGGCGCCGTTGCTGAGGTTCAGCTTTTCGGCATCGGCCAGGTTCAGGAGGCCGGCCTGGCTCACCACCCCGGTGAGCTGCACGGCGCCGTCGTCGTCGTTCCTGCGCTTCAGCTGCCGGTCAGCGTCCGGTGCGCCCAGCTGTCCGAGCCGGGTCCGGCCGGCAGCCCAGACGGCAAGGTGCCCGCCGGCGGAGTGGCCCAGGGCCACCACTTTTTCCAGCCCGAGCCCGTGGATCGCCGCTACGTCCCTGAGTTTGTCGATGCCCGCCAGCACGTCTTCGAAGGTGTGCGGCCAGCCGCCGCCGTTGCCGGCGCGCCGGTACTCCAGGTTCCAGGCGGGCATTCCGTGCATGGCAAGGTCCCGGGCCAGCGGTTCGCCCAGCTCGGCGCCGTACTGCGAGCGCCAGTACCCGCCGTGGATGACCACCACCACGCCGCGGGTTACCGCCGCGTCCGGCAGGAACAGCTCACCCCACTGGCTGGGGTCATCGCCGTACTGGTACTTGTGCCGCTTCACTGCGTCCTCCTTCGGGCCCGACGAACAGGAAGCGGACAGTGCCCCCAGTGTCACTGCTGCGGCGGCGCCAAGAAGCCCGCGGGAAAGCAGGGTCCGACGCCGCACATCAGCCATGTGCCGAGCCTACCTTGGGCGGCAGACAGCTTGCGCCAGCGCGTTCGACGGCGGCGCCGTGCGCCGTTCGCCGCATGCACCGCGGCGCCACGGACGGCGCTGCCCGGGGGTGTCACCCGCCTGGCTGTCGCAGGCCGCCCGTAAGCTGGAAACATGGCTACCAACTGGGACCGCCTGGACGCAGGCCTGCGCGAGTCCGTGCAGGAAAACGTGGAGCTCTATGCACGGGTGCGCCCTGCCCTGAAGCTGGTCACGCGGGAAGTCCTGCTGACGCTGCGGAGCATGCTCAAGGACACCGAGGTAACGCCGCTGTTCGTCACCGGCCGCACCAAGACAGTGGAGTCCTTCAAGGAGAAGATTTCCCGTGTGGAGGAACCGCTGGAACCGGGCGGACCGCCGGTCCTGAAGTTCCCGGACCCGTTCCGCACGCTCAATGACATGGTGGGCGTCCGCGTCATCACCAAGCTGCCGGCAGAGAACGCGGTGGTGGCCAACCTGATCAAGCGCCAGCGGCAGCTCTTTGACTGCCGCGGCGACCGCGAAAAGGACATCGGCTCCATCGAATCCGGCACCTACGGCTACTCCAGCCGGCACCTGATCCTGCGGACCATCCAGAACGAGGCGGTGAAGGAGTACCAGCAGGCGTTCAACCCGGACATCCAGCCCAACGGCAGCTACTTCTTTGAATGCCAGATCCGCACTGTTTTTGCGCATGCCTGGAGCGAGATCGAGCACGACATCCGCTTCAAGGCCGAGGACCCGCGGGCCTGGACTCCGCATTTCGACCGCCAGTTCACCGCCACGGCGGCCATGCTGGAAACAGTGGAAGGCGCCTTCGCGGACCTGCACGAACGGTACGAAGAAGTCCGAAGCTACTGGGACACGGACGGTGAAGGCGCAGCCCAGCTCACACCCAACCGGATCCGCGACGTCTGGCGGACGCTGCTTCCGCACGTTGACCGTAAAGTGGATGATGACTGGGGGTGGGCAGCCGAACTCATGGCGGCGCACGGCCTCAACCAGACCATGCAGCTGGCAGAGCTGCTCAGCGCGAACCGGATCACCGAGGTCCGCAAGGCCCTGGACCACAGGTACTCCCCCGGCCCGGACCGGCTGCTGGATGACCTGCTGCTGTGGCAGTACGGCACCAAACACATTGACCTCACCGCGGAGGCGCCCGACGTCGTTCCGCACCCCCGGCGCGACAGTCTCCTGCGGAGGCTGAAGCAGATCGAGCGCTATCGCCAGACCAAGCCCTAGGAACACATGAAGCCCGAACAACTCCAGTCCGTCCGGGCCACGCTCCGCTCCCCGCGCCGCCTCAAAACCGAAGCCCTAGCCGGGCTGGTGGTGGCGCTGGCCCTCATCCCCGAGGCCATTGCCTTCTCCGTCATTGCCGGCGTGGATCCCCGGATCGGGCTGTTCGCGTCCTTCACCATGGCCGTCACCATTTCTTTCGTGGGCGGCAGGCCCGCCATGATCTCGGCAGCTACCGGCGCGGTTGCGCTGGTGATCGCCCCGCTGATGCGGAGCCACGGCCTGGACTACCTGATCGCCGGGGTGATCCTGGCGGGGGTCTTCCAGATTCTCCTGGCCCTCCTGGGCGTCACCAAGCTCATGCGCTTCATTCCGCGCTCCGTGATGGTGGGTTTCGTCAATGCCCTGGCCATCCTTGTGTTCATGGCGCAGCTGCCCGAGCTGATCAACGTTCCCTGGCTGGTCTATCCGCTCGTGGCAGTCGGGCTGGTGATTGTTATTGCGCTCCCGCGGCTGACCACGGCCGTGCCCTCCCCGCTGGTGGCCATCGTGGCGCTCACATTGTTTGCGGTGCTGGCCCACATCGACGTTCCAGCCGTCCGGGACAAGGGCCAGCTTCCCGAAAGCCTGCCGTCCCTCTTCATTCCCAATGTGCCGCTGACGCTGGAGACCTTTCAGATCCTCGCACCCTTCGCGCTGTCCATGGCGCTGGTGGGCCTGCTGGAATCGCTGATGACGGCCAAGCTCGTGGACGACATCACCGATACCCGCTCGAACAAGACCCGCGAGTCCTGGGGCCAGGGCGTCGCGAACATCGTCACCGGATTCCTCGGCGGCATGGGCGGCTGCGCCGTGATCGGCCAGACCATGATCAACGTCAAGGGCTCCGGCGCCCGGAGCAGGGTGTCCACGTTCCTGGCCGGCGTCTTCCTGCTGCTTCTGGTAGTGACGCTGGGTGGCATCGTGGGGCTGATCCCGATGGCCGCTCTGGTGGCCGTGATGATCTTCGTCTCCGCCATCACGTTCGACTGGCACTCCATCGCCCCGAAGACACTTAAGCGGATGCCCAAGTCCGAAACAGCGGTCATGCTCATCACCGTGGGCACCGTCGTGGCCACTCACAACCTGGCCATCGGCGTGGGAGTCGGCGTGCTGGCGGCCATGGCCATGTTTGCCCGGCGCGTAGCCCACTTCGCCACCGTGGAACGGACGGAGATCGAACTCAACGGAGACACCGTTGCCACGTACACAGTCGACGGGGAGCTCTTCTTCGCCTCCTCCAACGACCTCTACACGCAGTTCGAGTACGCCCGCGATGCCGCACCCACGGTGGACCGCGTCATCATCGATTTCCATGCCTCCCACCTGTGGGATGCGTCCACCATCGCGGTGCTGGACGCCGTCACCGAGAAGTACCGCAGGCACGGCAGGGAAGTGGAGCTGATCGGCCTCAACTCCGCCAGCAGCCAGATGCGTGAACGGCTCGCGGGGAAGCTGAACGCCGCGGACTAGGGCGGTTCCGCGCGCCTGCCACACAACGCTGCAGGCCTTCCGGCCTGCCGACACAAATCGTTGTCTAATTCATATGACAAGAATTGTCATCTACAGTTGGAGGGGAGCAGCCTGCGGCTACCGTGCAGGCGCACCACCTTGGGGGAGGTCCAGCATGGCAGGTAAATTCGAACTCGTCGCCGCGGAACAGGGCGGCGTCCGCATCCGGCTCGTCAACGGCGCAGGCAACATCCTGGCAGTGTCGGGCATTTACCGGGACAGCGCAGCGGCTGCTTCCGGCGTCACGGAGATCCGCGAGCACGCAGCCACGGCGCACATCGCCGATTACAGCGGCCCGAAATCCGACACAAATGTCTGACGTCTGTTCATGAAGTGGCTGGAATAGGCGCCAGGATGTGAGCATTATTGGATGCTTGAGGCAACAAAAACCCACGATAACTCCGCAGCCGGCCCCGAAGCCGATGCCGCCCCGCTGAATCCGGCACTGGCCGCCGAGGCGAAAATCGCCCGGATCGCCGTCACGGTTTTCCCGCTGCTGGTAGTCGCCGCAGGCATTGCCGGCTTCCTGCTGCCCGGCGCCTTCAAGCCCATGGGCCCCAGCGTCCCCTACCTGCTGGGCATCATCATGTTCTGCATGGGCCTGACGCTGACCCCGCCGGACTTTGCCTCGGTGGTCAAGCGCCCCTGGGCCGTGGTGCTGGGCATCGTGGCCCACTACGTGATCATGCCGGGTGCTGGCTGGCTGATTGCCGTGGCGCTCAACCTGCCGCCCGAACTGGCCGTAGGCCTCATCCTGGTGGGCTGCGCACCGTCGGGAACGGCCTCGAACGTGATGGCTTTCCTGGCCAAGGGCGATGTGGCACTGTCCGTGGCCGTCGCGTCCGTCTCCACGCTGATCGCTCCGATCGTCACTCCCCTGCTGGTCCTGTTCCTGGCGGGGTCCTTCCTGCAGATCGATGCCGGCGCCATGGTCCTGGACATCGTCAAGACCGTCCTGCTGCCGGTGGTTGCGGGACTCCTGGCGCGCCTGTTCCTCAAGAAGCTCGTCGCGAAGGTGCTGCCGGCGCTTCCCTGGGCGTCCGCCGTCGTAATTTCACTGATTGTGGCGATTGTGGTGGCCGGCAGCGCCAGCAAGATTGTTGCTGCGGGCGGCATCGTGTTCCTTGCCGTTGTGCTGCACAACGGTTTCGGCCTGGGCCTCGGTTACCTGGCCGGGAAGCTCGGCCGCCTGGACGACAAGGCCCGCCGCGCGCTGGCTTTTGAAGTGGGGATGCAGAATTCCGGCCTGGCCGCCACGCTGGCAACGGCCCACTTCAGCCCGCTGGCGGCGCTGCCGTCCGCGGTGTTTTCGCTCTGGCACAACATCTCGGGGGCCATCGTGGCCGCCTGGCTGGCCCGCCGCCCGCTGCGTGATACCGCTGCTGACGCGGCAGTCCCAGCCGCCCAGGACGCCTAAGCGCTCAGTTGCGGTGGTGTTCGATCAGCCAGCCGGCCATCTGCTGGGCCCGTTTCGACGCCAGGAAGTCCCCCTCGGTGGCTGAAATGATGGAGCCTTTCATGAGGATGTGCCAGGACCGCGCGAATTCCTCGGTCCGGCTCAGCCCGGCCTCCTCGGCCAGGGCCTCGATGTGGCCGCGGATCCGGCTGAGGTAGCCGATGCTCGCCTTCCCCAGCGGATGCTCGGGTCCCATTTCCAGCAGGACGTTGATGAACGTGCACGCCTCGAAGTCATCGCGGTGGAACCAGTCGCCGAACACATCGAAAACAGCGAGCAGCCGCTCCTCGGGGGTGCTGCCGCGGCGGCGGGCTTCGGAGACGATGAGGTCAACGGTCCACACCTGGTCCCGGAGTGCCAGAAACGCCAGGACCAGGGCGTCTTTTGACGGGAAATGCCGGTAGAACGTTGCCTTGGCCACCCCGGAACGGCTGATGAGTTCGTTGGTCCCCACATCGCGGATCCCGCGGCGGGAGAAAAGCTCATAGGCGGTCGCAAGAATGCGGTCCACTGGGTCATCGCGGCCCGCCATTGCCCGGGCGGGCAGCAGCGAGGAACGGTTGGCGTCGTCGGCAGTCATCGTAGAAGGAATTTTACATGGAGCGCTGCTGCCGCCTCCCATGGTGCCCCCGGATGCCAAGCGTTTCCGGCCGGCGGCGGAACGGGCCGCGGTGGAGGGCCTGGATGAAGCTGTCCAGAAGTGCGGGGTCCTTGGCGTTGTTGGCCAGGTCCACCAGGTCGGCTGCAGTCCGGGCCAGCTTGATGTTGCTGTGTTGGCTGTGGCTGACGAGCAGGTTGAAGGCATCCTCCGCACTGATGTGCAGGGCCCCCATCAGGATCCCCTTGGCCTGCTCGATGGTGCTCCGGCTCGCATTGGCCGCTGAGACGGCGGCCCGGGCGAACTGTTCGGTCTCACGCCGCAGCGTCATGGTGAGGTCGACGACGAAGCCGGCTATGTGGCTCAGCCTGGCGTCCCGGTCGAGGATACCCTCCCCTGTTGTCAGGATCCGGTGCTCCCGCAGGCGGGCGTCGATCAGCCGGTCGAAACTGAAAAATTTGCCGCCCTCGTTGTGGACCTGTGTGAAGATCTCCCTGCTGCGGTTCCGGTCGTCCGGGTGCTTGTGCGAGTGGAACAGTTCCAGGGTGGGCACAATCTCGCCGCGGCCGTAGCCGTGGATGAGGTATAGCTCCTCGGACCAGTCGAGCCTGCCGGTTGCCGCGTCAAACCGGAACGTCCCGGCGATGCAATCCCCCGCCGCCAAGGCGCCGGAGTGCGCCTGCGGGGTTTTCCGTGCGGCCATGGAACTTACCACGCAGGAAAATCTGCGACGGACCCCGGCTTGAGGGGTTGCTGCCACCGGGCCAGAATCTGCTGCCTGCGGCTGGCTGCCCGGCTCCTAAAGGCAAGAGCTACGGACGGTCCGCGGGAAGGTTGGGGCTTCGGGGCCGGGACTTCGGTGACGAAGCCCGTTCCTGCGTACTCGCGCACCGCTGCGATCCCGGCCACGGCGGCCCGTTTGTCCGGGAAGGGCTTCGAGAGCGCCATAACTGTTCCGTCAGGAGCTGTCAGCCGAAATCTAAAGGAAGCATCCGCATCGGAGAAAAGTTCAAACATGCCTGCCATTGAGCCCTCCAGGAAACTCGGGATCATGCCACTCCCGATGACGCCGTTGTCAGCGGAAGCAGCCTGAATCCATCCATGTGTAACCGGCCGATGTAGCGGTCGGGGGAATTGATGAATTCATGAAAGTCTGAACTACTCAAGCCGTCCGCGCAAGGGCTGTCCGCGGACTAAATCCAACGATCATCCCTTTGCGGCCGGGGCTACGATATAGCTGCGACGGGGGCCGATTCGCGCCGTCGACAGACAGACCTTTCTGTCTGCCGTAGGCTGTATTCGTTGAACAGGCGTTATGGTTACCGCCGCAATGCAGACGTTAGGAAGGGAGGCCCGATGAAGGACGAATTGCCTGCAGGCGTGGTCCTGAGTGAGGTTAAGGCCGAACTCTTCAAATCTCTGGGCCACCCTTCGCGGATCCGGGTCCTGGAGTTGCTTGCCGACGGCCCCGTTGCCGTCAGCCGGCTGCGCGACGACACAGGCCTCGAACCCTCGAACCTCTCGCAGCACCTCGGCGTGCTCCGCCGCCAGCGCCTGATCGTCCCCTCGCGCCAGGAAGGCCGGCTGTTCTACGAACTCTCCTGCCCCGAGGTGAGCGGCCTCCTCCTCTCGGCACGGTCGCTGCTTGTCACGGCCCTGCAGTCACAACGCCTGACGCTGATGACGCTGGATGAGCCTGCAAAGGAATCCGCGGTCCGCTAGCGACTCTGTCGGCCCGTTCCCCCGACGGCACCTGGGCGCCTGCCCGGATAGGCTTATGTCATGTTTCAGGACGCCGCCGTCCTCTTTGATTCCGGCCGGATGTTCTATGGGCGCCTGCCCCGGGCGATCATCGGCGGTGCCGTGGTGCTGCTGGGAGGAATCCTGGTGGCGGTCTCCAGCACCGGTGCGCTGGAGGCGGAGCCCTTGGGCGTGACCTCCATTGCAGTCGCACTGGTTTTCATCACCTCCCTGGCATTCGGGTTCTCCAGGATCCAAGTCCTCGAAAATGAAGTGCGGCTGCAGTGGTTTCCGTTCTACCGCCGCAGGATTCCCGTGGCGGCGATCCAACGGGCAACTCCGGCAGCAATCCACGGCCTGCGCTACGGATTCGGGCTGCGTTTCGGCGCGTTCGGGCTGGGAATCATCCAGGACACAGGGCCAGCAGTACGGCTCGACGCCGGGCGGGGGTATCTGTTGAGCCTTGGGTCAGCAGACCGCCAAGAACGGTTCCTCGAAGCCTTGACGGCGGCGGGCATCCACGTCCAGCGCAACTAGCAGCAGGCGCCAAGACCGCCGTGGGGCTAGGCCTTCTCCACCCACCGGGCACGCCATTCCGGCGCTTCGAAGGCCTCGCTCCAGTAGGCGGTTTCCCTGGCTATGCGGCCGTCACGGAATTCGAAGATGAACACCGTCTCGTACTGCGGTCCGTCGTAATCCAGCAGCGCTTCGGCAGTAACGAGGTTCCCGCCGCTGAGCAGCCGGCGCAGCGTGATGGTGGGCAGCTGCGGGAAGGCGTTGTAGATTCCCCGGCGGTTCTCTGCTCCGCGCACAATCTCCCCGGATTGCGGCCAGTGCATCACCGCATCGTCGTGGAACAGCTCGTCCATGACCTCGATCCGGCGGTCGTTGATGCATTCGATCAGCCGGTTGACTACTTTCTCGTTGGTGCCGGTTTCATCCACAGCGTTGCTCCGATTCCTGGCGGGTCCTAAGGCTAGCTAATGCCTTGCATTGTCCTCCCGAAACCCCGGCTGCACCACCGTTTTGGGTCCTCCCAGACGGGCCTAGCCGATCAGTGCCAGCACAGCCCCGGCAGTCACCACACCGCCGGCTTCGGCGCGGATGCCCGTCACCGTTCCGTCGCGGTGCGCCGTCACCTGGGTTTCCATCTTCATCGCTTCAAGAACGACGACGGCGTCCCCCGCCGACACTTCGGCGCCCGGCTCCACGAGCCACTTGACTACGGTTCCGGCCATGTCTGCGCGCAGCTCACCGGGATCAGTGCCGCCGTCCGAACCGGAGTCGGCAGCACCGCCGTCGGAATCCAGGGAGACTCCGGCGGGGAGGGCGCTGCCTGAGCGTGCCCAGCCGTCCAGCAGGTCAGCCGGCAGTCCGACCGCAAGCCGGCGGCCGTCCACCTCGACGGTGACGGTGCGGCGTGCGCCATCGGGCGCGGTGGTGCTGTAGCCGGGATCCGAAGGGATCCGGTCCGCGAAGTCGGTTTCGATCCAGCGGGTGTGGATGCCCAGCCCGTCCTCGGAAGTGAAGTCCGGCGATTCCAGCACGGCGCGGTGGAACGGCAGCACGGTGGCCACGCCGGTGATTTCAATCTCGGCGAGTGCGCGGCGTGCACGCCGCAGCGCCTGCTGGCGGTCCGCGCCGGTGACGATCAGCTTGGCCAGGAGGGAGTCGAACTGCGGCGCCACAAAGGATCCCGAGCGGACGCCGGTGTCCAGCCGGATGCCGGGCCCGGTGGGGCCGTGGAATTCCGCGATGGTGCCGGGTGAGGGCAGGAAGCCGCGCCCCACGTCCTCGGCGTTGAGCCGGAACTCGAACGAGTGGCCGCGGGGCTCAGGGTCCGCAGTGATGCGCAGGGGTTCCCCGGCGGCAATCCGGAACTGTTCCTGGACGAGATCGATCCCGGTGGTTTCCTCGGTGATGGGGTGCTCGACCTGCAGCCGGGTGTTCACCTCGAGGAAAGCGACGGTGCCGTCCGCGGCTACGAGGAATTCCACGGTGCCGGCGCCGGAGTAGGCGGCTTCCCGGCAGACTGCCTTGGCGGCATCGTAAATCTGTTGGGTCTGCTCGTCGCTGAGGAACGGTGCGGGTGCTTCCTCCACCAGCTTCTGGTGACGGCGCTGGAGCGAGCAGTCGCGGGTTCCGACCACCACCACGTTGCCGTGCGTGTCAGCCAGGACCTGCGCTTCGACGTGGCGCGGGCGGTCCAGGTAGCGTTCCACGAAGCATTCGCCGCGGCCAAAGGCTGCCACGGCTTCGCGGACGGCGGAGTCGAAGGATTCTTCGATCTCGTCCATGTTCCGGACCACCTTCAGCCCGCGGCCCCCGCCGCCGAAGGCCGCCTTGATGGCGATGGGCAGGCCGTGCTCTTCGGCGAAGGCCCGGGCCTCCGCCGCGGAGTCCACGGGACCGTCGCTGCCCGCCACCAGCGGCGCCCCGGCACGGACGGCGATCTCGCGGGCTGTGATCTTGTTGCCGAGCTGCCGGATGGCCTCGGGCGTGGGGCCGATCCATGCCAGTCCGGCATCCAGGACGGCCTGGGCGAATTCCGCGTTCTCGGACAGGAAGCCGTAGCCGGGGTGTACGGCGTCAGCACCCGACCGGGCAGCCACCTCGAGCAGCTTGGGGATGTTCAGGTACGTGTCCGCCGGGGAGTTGCCGTCCAGGCTGAACGCTTCGCTTGCGGCGCCGACGTGCATGGCATCGGCGTCGATGTCCGCGTAGACGGCGACGGATTCCAGCTGGGCGTCGTCGCAGGCACGGGCAATCCGGACGGCGATTTCACCACGGTTGGCGATCAGGACCTTGCGCATCAGTTACTCACTTTTTCTTGGGACGTCTGTTCGGGGGCAGTCTGTTCAGGAGATTTCTGTTCCGGCGATTCTTGTTCCGGCGATTCTTGTTCGGGCGAAGGTGTCCGATCGGGAACACGGCGGAAGCGGATGCTGCCGCCGATCGGCACCTGGGCGGCCAGGTCCAGCTGGTGGTCCACCACCACGCCGATCACGGGGTAGCCGCCCGTGATGGGATGGTCGGCCAGGAACAGCACGGGGAGGCCTTCGGGCGGCACCTGGATGGCGCCCGCCACGGTGCCTTCGCTGGGCAGTTCACCCTGCCTGCTGCGTTCCAGCGGCGTGCCGTCCAGCCGCATGCCTACACGGTTGGACTGCGGCTTCACCACCCAGTCCTGCCCGCAGAGGGAGTCCAGGGCGGCCTCGTCGAACCAGTCGGCCCGCGGGCCCAGGACAATGTCCAGCACCGTGACGCCTTCGCCGGGGAAGTCCGGCTGGAGTTCGGGACTGCCCACGACGCCGGAGTCTGTGACGTCGCCGGATGCCAGCAGCTGGCCCGCGGCCAGCGGGGCCGGTCCGATGCCGGACATGGTGTCTGTGGAACGGCTGCCCAGCACCGGCGAGGCGGCCACTCCGCCGCGGACGGCCAGGTAGCTGCGGAAACCGGCCTCCGGCGCACCGAGGGTCAGGATTTCGCCGTCAAGCAGGGCAAAGGGTGTGGCCATGGGAACCGAACGCTGGCGCGCAGGCAGGTCGGGTTCGGAGTCGGACTCAGCGTCCGACGGCGACGTGATAGTCAGTGCCGACGGCGCCCCGGCGACGGCCAGGACCTGGTCGCCGACGGCCTGGACCTTGAGCCCGCCGGCTACGCTCTCGATGGCTGCGGCCGCGGGGCTGTTGCCCACCAGCCTGTTGGCCCGGCGCAGCGAGGCCCGGTCCAGGGCTCCGGCGGCGGAGACTCCCAGCGCGGAGTGGCCGTGCCGGCCGAGGTCCTGGATGAGGCTTTGCAGCCCGGGCGACACGATCCGCAGCCCGGAAGCTGCCTCAGCAGCGGTTGCCGCCTCGGAGACTGTAGCGGAGGCGAGGGGCTCGGGTGCCATGGTCACCACATCGCGGACGGCGCGGAACTGGACGCGGTGTCCCGGGCTGGCCAGTGCCGGCTCGGAGCGGCTGAGGTCCCACATGCGGGCCCCGGTGCGGCCGATCAGCTGCCAGCCGCCCGGGGACCTGCGTGGGTAGACGGCCGAATAGTTGCCCGCAAGCGCCACTGATCCGGCGGGCACGGCCGTGCGCGGTGAGCTTCGGCGGGGCACTTCCAGCACCTGGTTCTCCCCCACCATGTAGCCGAACCCCGGCGCGAAGCCGGCGAAAGCCACCGTCCACACCTGGCCGGAATGGGCTTCGATGACGCCGTCCGTTCCGAGGCCGGTGAGCCGCCCCACTTCGGCGAGATCCTCGCCGTCGTACACGGTATCGATGTACACCAGGCCGCCGGCCTGTTTGACCGGAGCCGTGAGGTCCAGTTCCAGCAGGAACGAGCCCATGCGGCGGGCGGCCGCCGGCGAATCCGCGCGGACCATCACGGTCTGCGCGGCTGCCAGCACGTCCACCTGGCCCGGCAGCGGGGATTCCAGGAGCAGGGTCTGCAGGGCGAGGACGTCCTGCGTTCCGGCGAGTTCCGCGAGCACCGCCCGCGTTCCCACCGGCCGCACCGAGAGGACCTTGTGCATGCTCAGGGTTTCCATTGCTACCGCTTCCATCGTTGCCAATGCCTTAGAGATTCCGTGCCGTACAGGTTGCCGTGCCGCCTAGCCGAGGGCAGCGGCGTCCGCCAGGAGGCGCTCTTCTTCGGCGGTCTGGGGGTTCCGGCCGAGGGCCAGGCCCACAACCGTGACTGCGGAGGCCACCAGCAGGTAGGCCGCGATCAGGTACCAGTCACCGGACGCCGCGTAGAGGGCGGTAAAGATCAGCGGTGCCACGGCGCCGCCGATGACGCCGGCCAGGGTGTAGGCGAGCGAGCTGCCGGCGTAGCGCAGGCGGGCCGGGAACTGCTCGGTGATGTACGCGGCCTGGGGGCCGTACATGAAGGCGTGGAACGCCAGTCCGATCACCACACCGACGGTCAGCAGCAGCACGGACCTGCCCTCGATCAGGAGGAAGAAGAGCGGAATGTACAGTGCCGTTCCCACGGCGGCGATACCGTAGACCATCCGGCGGTTGAACCGGTCCGTGAGGGCGCCGGCCAGCGGGATGAGGAACAGCTGGAAGGCCGAGCCGATCAGGATGGCCGTGAGGACATTGCCCGTGGTCATGCCCAGTTCCTTGGTGGCGTAGACGGCCACGAAAACCGTGAAGAGCGCGTAGAGGACGTCGGGGCAGACACGGGAGAGGGCAGCGGCCACGAGGGCACGGGGTTCCTTGCGGAACACCTCGGTGATGGGGGCCTTGGGCTGTTCACCGTGGGCTGCGATGGCCTTGAACACGGGGGTTTCTTCAAGCTTGAGGCGGATGAGCAGGCCGAAGACTACCAGCAGCGCGGAGGCGAGGAAGGCCACGCGCCAGCCCCAGGAGAGGAATGCTTCGGTGCTGAGCGTTGCGGCGAGGAGCGCCAGGACGCCGTTGGCCATCAGGTTGCCGGCGGGCGGGCCGATCTGGGCTGCGGAGGACCAGAAGCCGCGCTTGTTGGCGTCACCGAATTCGCTGGAGAGCAGGACGGCACCGCCCCATTCGCCACCGACGCCGATGCCCTGGGCCAGGCGCAGGAGCACCAGGATGGTGGGGGCTGCCACGCCGATCACGGAGTAATCGGGGAGCAGGCCGATAAGCACGGTGGCAACGCCGATGAGCATGAGCGTGACCACCAGGACGTGCTTGCGGCCGATCTTGTCGCCCAGGCGGCCGAAGATCACGCCGCCGATGGGCCGTGCCAGGTAGCCCACCGCGAAGGCGGAGAAGGAGAGCAGGAGGCCCACGAACTCGTCATTGCCCGGGAAGAAGATCTTGGGGAAGACCAGGGCGGAAGCCACAGAGTAGATGGCGAAGTCGTAGTACTCCAGCGAGGTGCCGGTGAGGCTGGCGACGTAGGCCTTCAGCGCGCCGGGCGGGATCTTTCGGCCGGTGCGGGCGGCCGTGTGGTGTGTGGTCATGATTTTTCCTTCAGGTGTGCGGTGGGTGCTGCCTGGAAGCGGTTCTAGGCGAAAGCTTTGATAGTGATGCCGGCGTCAGTAAGCGCAGCTTTCACGGCAATAGCCATGGCCACTGCCCCGGGGGAATCGCCATGGACGCAGATGCTGTCTGCATTGATTTTCAGGATGGAGCCGTCCACGGTGCGGATGGCGGAGTCGGCGGCCATGCGCAGGACGTGTTCGGCCACCTGGGCCGGGTCATGCAGGACGGCTCCGGGGAGCGAGCGGGAGACGAGCGTGCCGTCGGGATTGTAGGCACGGTCGGCAAAGGCTTCGGAAACAGCGCGGAGTCCGGCGGCCTCTGCAAGCCGCAGCACCTCCGAGCCGGGAAGGCCGAGGATGGGCAGTCCGGGATCGATGGATCGGACGGCGTCGACGACGGCGCGTGCCTGCGCTGTGTGGGAGACGATCGCGTTGTATAGGCCGCCGTGCGGCTTAACGTAGCGGACGCGTCCGCCTTCAGTGGCGGCCAGCGCCTGGAGTGCGCCGATCTGGTAGACGATGTCGTCAGCCAGTTCGTGGGGATCGATGTCCACGAAGCGGCGGCCGAAACCGGAGAGGTCACGGTAGCCCACATGGGCGCCGATCATGACGCCGGCCTGCACGGCCTCGCGGCAGGTGCGGCGGATGACCGTGGGATCGCCGGCGTGGAAACCGCAGGCCACGTTGGCGCTGGACACGGACTGGAACATCGCCGTGTCGTCGCCCAGCGTCCAGCGGCCGAAGGACTCGCCGACGTCGCTGTTTAGATCCATATACACCATTGTGATCCTCGTCTCATTGGTTTGCTCTTACTAGGATGCACCAAATTTAGCGATTGTTCAACAATCCTTCGATTCAACGATGTGACGATCGTGTAAATTCTGGAGTATGGCCACTTCAGCAGCAGCAACCCGGAGCGCATCCGGCACAGTCGCAACCTCTGCAGCAACGTCAACTGCCGCGGCCCGGCTGCGTGTCGCTGTGCCCTCGGTGGCCGACCGGGTGGCGGATGAACTGCGCCTGCAGTTGGCGGAAGGCGTCCTGCTGCCGGGGGCGCGGCTCACCGAGTCCACGATCGCCGAGGACCTTGGCGTCTCCCGCAACACCGTGCGCGAGGCCTTTGCCGAACTCGCAAGCGAACGGCTGGTGGTCCGGCACCCCAACCGGGGCGTTTTTGTGGCCAGCCTGGAGCCGGGCGATATCCACGACGTCTACACAGTCCGCCGGGTCATCGAAGTGAGCGCGATCCGCGGCGGAGGCAGCCCCGGCGCCGTTGCAGCGGTCCGGGCTGCGGTCGAGGAAGGCAAGGTCGCGGCAGCCGCGAACGACGACGAAGGGCTGGGGACCGCAAACCAGCACTTTCACGGAGCTATCGTCGCCCTGGCCGGAAGCCGCAGGCTGAACACGATCATGTCCCAGGTCCTGGCGGAAATGCGGCTGTTCTTCCACAAGGCCACCATGGACGCGAACTTCTACAGCGGCTACCTCAAGGACAACGAGGAAATCTGCGAGGCCTTGGAGGCCGGCGAGCTCGAGAAGGCAGCCGAACTGCTGCTGGCCTACCTGGACCGCTCCGAAGAGAAGCAGGCCGAAGTCCACGGGGAGTAGGACGGGGGCAGCCCAACCCGGGCGGGAGCAGCCCAACCAGGCTCAGGCGCGGTACCCTGAATCGCAGACTAGTTCAGGGGGATGAATGAAAGTCAAAGGCCATCAAGGCACGCTCGAAGTTCGCGGCAGGATCATCTTCAGCCGAAACGGAGCGCCGGCCCGGCCAGGATTCGGCGCCTAGCATGCGATCTTTCCTCGTATGCGCCGCCTGCGGATCAGCCGTGGTGTTGGTCCGGCACCCTCAGCAGGGCCCACGGGCCTCACAGGACGAAACCCCTTCGCACTGCAGCAACCGGAATTGCCCCAACAGCAGCAAACACACGAAGCTGGCCAGCGACTGGTACCGCCGGACCACATTGGAGAGGCGCCAACCCGGCTGATGCCGGGCACTTTATGCCCCCCGACCGCTCAACGACAGGAGTCCTCGTGAGCCTTCCGGATCAGGCAACCTACCAGGTAGTCCCTGACCAGCCGAGCCGGAGCCCCGGAAGGGATGCGGCCCGGGGGTTGCTGATCGGAATCCTGGCAGGATTGCTCGGCCTTGGCCCGTGGCTCGTAAGCGGCGCGAGGCTGCCGTTGCAGAACCTCTGGGGCTCAGAGGTGCCCCCGGACCAGATGCCGGTCTCGTTGCTGCCGTTAAGTCAGTACGAACTCACCACCATCGTTTCCCTCCTCACCGTGGGCGGCGCCGCGGCAGGACTCGCGCTGCGCCTCTGGTCCCCCGCCCGACGGCGGCTGGCGGCGTGGTGCGCCGCGGCAGGACTGCTGGCAGTCCAGTTCACGGCGACCGTTCAGTCGTTCACGGTGCTCGACGGCGGCTTGGCGGGCGGGACCATGGCCGGCCTCTACTTCGCCGGGTTGCTGGCAGGTGCGATCGCCTCCCTCGCCGCGGCCGCCGTCGCGCTTTTCTTGTTATTCTCCAGGTCGCGGGCGCTGGCCGCGTTGGGGGTGGGGCTTGTGGCGGCGCCGTTCGCTTCGTGGGCGGTGGAGTGGATGGTCGGTTTCATGGGGCATACCGGCGTGCCGGTTGCGGTGCCGTCAGCGGCTCGCTGGATTCCCGCCATCGTGGTCGGCTGCGCCCTGGCGTGGTGCGGCCTCCGTTCCGCGGGCCGGGCGGTGGTGTGGCTCGTGAACCTTGCCCTGCTATGGCTGGTTCCCGCCGTGTTCATCTCGGTTAATTACGTGCTGGGGACTCGCGTGCTGGCCGGCGACCTGGCGGAGATGCTGTTGATGAGCCGGCAGATCCTGGCGGCGACCCTGGGACCGGACGGCGGAGCACTTCCAACGGTGCTGCTGGCTCTGGCCGTCGCCCTGGCGGGGCAGGGCGTCGGTGCCGTTGCTGCCCGCCGGCGCGACCGCCAGACCCTGCCTGACGCCGGCCGCTACGACGCCGGCCACTGACTAGTCGAATCAGTCCGTTTCCGGCCCGGTGCAGAAGAAACAGCTGTTCGTGTCGCATTCCTCGCCCGCCGCAGAAGCCACGGCCAATGCTGCAGGGGCGTCACCCGCCGCCTGCGCGTAAATCGTTCCGGACATGGCTTACTCGCCGTACATCAGGCTGGCGAGGAATGCGTCCAGCTGGCGGCCCATGGCTGATTCGTTCCCCGTCGCCGCCGGCGGCTGTGCCTGCTCAAGGTACAGGCCCTCCCACGGCGAGCACTTCAGCTCTCCGCCCTCAAAAGGGACAGGAGCTTCGGCGGTCGGGGCCGGCGACGGCGCCTGCTTGGACGGTGCATGGGCGTGCAGTGCGGAGCTGCTGTGGCCGAAAGCGGTGAAAATGGCGCGGTGGCCGATTGAGATGGACATGATCGCTTTCCTTCCTGCTGGGGGCCCGGAACCACGGTGTCCCGGAGCCAGATCATATTTGGTGGCTAAAATTGAACGCTACGTTCGATTAATGAACGTGAAAATAGTGTGGCACACCTCACCGGGGGGCGCAATGGGTTTCCCTAGCGGGACTTTTCGGCCGGCGTCACCACAACCACCCGGGGCCGGTCGGCCCTGCAGATCATGACCCGGCCCCGCCCTCCATCCTGGATGACCCACAGGACGGTGCGATCCAGCGCAAGCATGTCAATGAGGCCGGCCGCAGTGCTGCCGTCCCTGCGGAAGACCCGCACCGTGTCCCCGCGGGACAACTTTGACCAGTCCGGGGCGGCGGCCGCAGGCTGCGGGGAGCGCGTGCGGCGCGTGGAAATTCTGGGGTTGGCGTACATCTTCGTAGTCCGTTCGGCTCGGGTGGCAAATGAATTGCAGCACCTCCTTGCCAAAGAACGTGAGGAGGGCCACAATTGAAAGTGTTCACCCAGTGAACGCCGCGTTCAAAATGTGTCGTAAAAATATGACGTTCAAACTATTAGCCGGTGAGTCCGTACTCGGACCTCCATCAATGGAGATGATGGCCATGAAAAGACGTGAGAAGCCCGCCAACACACGCCTCCGACACCTGCCGCCCCTGCCGGGCGTGCCAGCGACCGCCCGGCCGCTTGCACTTTACGTCCTGCCGCCGCACTACGAGCAGGCGCTCTTCCCGGATTTTGCAGGATGACCATGCCTCACTGGAACCACAAGCAGAAGCAGAAGCGCCGCAGGGAACCCGCCGAGCTGCTCAAGGCCCGCGATGCGCGCAGGACCGCTGCACTCACGCAGTGCGTCAGGGAGTTGAGCAGCAGCGGGGTGCCGCAGGAATTAACACACACCCTGGTGGCCGAACGCGTGGGAGTGCCCGTTCAGTACGTGCGCTGGAAATATCCCTCCGTGGAGCATCTCCTCGCGATGGCTGAAGCCTAAACGGGTTCAATCCCGAGGAGCGCCTTCGCGATGTCCCTGCTGGCCGCGCGCAGCTGGTCGATGGTGTCCGGCAGGCCTTCCGATTTCAGCCGCTGCTCGGGCCCGTTGACGGAGACGATGCCTACCAGCGCACCTGCCACATCCCGGACCGGAAGTGCCACTACAAAGAGGCCTTCTTCGAGTTCGTTGTCCATCACCGAATAGCCCTGGTCCCGGATCTTGTGCAGTTCCTGGATGAGCGCCTCGCGCTTGGTGATGGTGGCCGGCGTGAACCTTTCCAGCTTTTTTGGCAAGGCCTGAGCCACGTCGTCGTCGCTCATTTCCGCAAGCATGAGCTTTCCGGTGGCGCTGGCGTGCACGGGATAGGTTTCGCCAACGTACATCGTGACATTCAGGTACCTGGAACCCGAAGCTTCCGCGATCACGTCGTAGTTCACGGCGTCCCGCACCATGGCCAGGCTCACGGTCTCGTTGAGCCTGGCAGCGTATTCCTCCAGGATGGGCTGGACCCTGGCCACTGCACCGGTGTACGGGTCAGCAAGCCGGCCCAGCCGGGCCATTTCCCAGCCCAGTGTGTACCGGTTGTCCACCCGGTCCACGAATCCCGTTTGTTCCAGGCTCAACAGCAGGCGGAAGGCCGTCGGACGCGTCATGCCGACAGCCTGGGCAAGCTCGGTGACAGTGATGCCGCCCCTGTGCCGGCCCAGCTCACTGAGCAGGACCGTGGCCTTGATGACGGATTTGTTGGTGAGGTCTACAGCCTCGGCCGGCACCGCGTCCTCGCCGTCTGTTGCCGCCTCTACGTCCACGCCTGTTTCCGCTGCCACATCAAACCCCGGTTCCATTCACGTCTGCCCGGGGCACGGTGCCCCGATTGGATGTCTTCCCATCCTATGCCTCGCCAAGGAGCGAACGGGGCGTTCAAGAGTGGTTCAACGTCGCAGCGCTCCCTCCCGCCTGCTACGGCACCAGGATGACTTTGCCCGTCGTTGCCCGCGACTCCAGGGCAGCGTGGGCCTCTCCTGCCTGCTCCAGCTGGAAACGCGCACCAATGTCGACCTTGACGCTGCCCCGGACCACCAGGTCAAACAACTCCCGGGCGCGCCAGCGGCGCTCCTCGGCATCGAGCAGGAAATCGTCGATCTTGGGCCGGGTGACCGTCAGGGATCCGTGGGCATTGAGCCGCTGCAGGTCGAGCGGCGGCACCTGGCCGGACGCCCCGCCGAAGAGCACCAGCGTGCCGCGGATGCGCAGGGAGGCCAGGGATCCGTCAAAGGTGTCCTTGCCTACGCCGTCATAGACGACGTCAACGCCCCTTCCGCCAGTCAGTTCGCGCACCCGCTCGGGAACCTCCGGGTACGTGAGGACGTGGTCGGCTCCGGCTTTCCGGGCCAGTTCCGCTTTTTCGGACGTTGAGGTGGTGGTAATGACGGTGGTGCCGCGGTGCTTGAGCATTTGGGTCAGCAGCAGCCCGACTCCCCCGGCTCCGGCGTAGGTCAGGACGGTGTCGCCGGGCTGGACGTTGTAGCTGGAATTGACCAGGTAATGTGCAGTGATTCCCTGGGCGGGCAGCGCCTTGTCGGCGTCAACCAGCATGTACTCGGCGTAGCTGCCGGTGCCCTCCGTGGTGGTGATACGACCGCCCGCCACAAAGTCCGTGACGCCGTCGCCGATTTCCTCGATGATTCCGGCGGCCTCGACGCCGGGAACAAAGGGATAGTCGACGGCGTAGATGCCCGCGCGCTGGTAGGTCTCGATGAAGTTCACCCCGACGGCGGCGACGCGCATGAGCAGCTGGCCCGGCCCGGGCTCGGGCCTGGTGACGGTGACCCGCTCGAAGACGTCCGGGCCGCCCGCCCTCGGAATGTGCATGGCATAGGGCATTGAATTTCCTCCTTGAACCGCAGGGTTAGTGCACGGCCTCGCAGGCGGCGAGGCCAGTGGATGCCGCAACGGCGGCTCGTGCCGCGACGGCCAGCAGGCCGGTGTCCGATGCCACTGGCATGAAGCGGAAGCCGAGGGCGATCATTTTTTCGGACAGGACCGGCTCGCCGGTGTAGATGCCTGGGACCACGCCGGCAGCGGTGCAGCGGCGCGCGATGTCCGCGAGGATCCCGTCCGGGCCTTCGCCGGTGAGTTCCTCCAGCGTCACCCCCAGGCTGAGGGAGAGGTCGTAGGGGCCAACGAAAATGGCGTCCGGACCGGTGGCCAGGATGGCGTCAAGGCTGGCCAGGCCTGCGGCCGTTTCGATCATAAGGATGCACAGGGCGTCGTCCTGCAGGCTCCCGGGGACCGGCTTGGGGTAGCGGGGGCTGCGGCGCGTTGGCCCATAGCTGCGCCTGCCGCGGGGAGCAAAGCGGGTGGCCGCAACCAGGGTGGCTGCAGTCGCAGCATCCTCCACGGTGGGAAAGATGATCCCGCCCGCCCCCGCGTCGAGCACCCTGCCGAGGGTACCCGCGTCGTGTCCGGGAACGCGGACGATCGACGGGACACCGAACAGGTGGGCGGCTTCGATCAGGGGCTGCACCTCGGACACGTCGGGTGCGCCGTGCTGGCCGTCGATGCAGATCCAGTCGAATCCTTCGGCCGCCAGGGTGTCCACCACTGCCGGATCCCGGAAGCTCACCCACGCACCCGGGTGGATGCCGCCGTCGTCAATGACCAGGCGGGGCGTGGGGAGCCCGGTGGAGTGGGCACTTTCACCATGGATCTTCATGTTGTTCCTTCGGAGACAGGCCGATCATGCCGGGCCGTACGAAGGGACGCCTGGCCGGAGTCAGCCCGGCCAGGCGTCCCGCCGTATGAAAGTGGAATTATCGCTGGAGCACTGCTTTGCCCAGCGGCGCGGACGTGTCGCTCAGGCTCAGGCCCTTGGTCTCAGGTGCCAGGTACTGGGAGATCACGGCACCGAGCACACAGATGCCGGCGGCGATCAGCATGGTGGTCCCGACTCCGAGGCCGTTCACAGACATGGGCAGGATGAAGGTTCCCGCAGCCGCACCAATCCGCGAGAACGCGGTGGCGAAGCCGACTCCGGCGCCGCGGATTTCGGTGGGGAACACCTCGCCGGGATAGACGCCGGTCAGGGCGGTGGAGACGGCATTGAAGAAGGAGAACACCATGAAGCTGATCAGGATGACCATCGGAGACAGGTGCGAGAACAGGCCGATGACCACAAGCGCGACGGCGGCGATCCACATGGGCGGGATGGACAGCTTGCGTCGGCCCACGCGTTCGATCAGGTACATGGACGCCAGTGAGCCTGCGACCACCACGCCGTTGAGCAACAGTGCTCCGGCCAGGCCGTCCTCGACGCCGAGGCTTTCCAGGACGATGGGTGCGAAGGTGGCGATGGCGAAGTACGGGGTGACGTTGCAGACCCAGTACATGCAGACAAAGATCGTGGAATTGCGGTACTGCGGGGAGAACAGCTTGGCGAAGTTGGGCTTCTCAGACTTCTCGTGCTCCAGGTCCTTGATGTCGGCGTCCTCCATGCACTGGTGGGCGATGGCGAATGCCTCCTCACGCCGTCCCTTACTGATGAGCCAGCGCGGCGATTCGGGCGACCCCAGCCGGAGCAGGAACACGATCAGCGACGGAACGGTGCTCATGCCCAGGATGATCCGCCAGTCCGCGTCGATCGAGGTGGACATGTAGTAACCGACGGCGTAGGACAGCAGGTAGCCGACGTACCAGGCGACCTCCTGGAAGGCCATCAGCTTGCCCCGCAGCCTGGCGGGTGAGAACTCCACCAGCAACGGCCAGCCGATGGCGTAGTCGGCACCAATCGCCATGCCCATGACCAAACGGATGATGAACAGCTGCCACGCGTCCGCCACGAAGAACTGTGCGGCCGAGCCAAGAAGGAAGATGGCGAGGTCCACGATGAACATCGGCTTGCGGCCGATCTTGTCCGCCAGGTAGCCGCCGATCGGGCCGCCGAAGAAGATGCCGATGAGTGCCGAGGCGCCAATCAGGCCCTGCCAGGTGGCGGAGAGGCCCAGGTCTGCCGTGAGCGCCGGCATGACCAGTCCGATGCCGCCTAGGATGAAGCCGTCGATGAACATGCCGCCGGCGATCACGCCGCTGAGCTTCATGAGGAACTTCTTCTTTTGCGGATCCTGGGGAGCCGATGACTGCACGAGCGGCCTCGCGGCAGGTGTAACAGGTGTATTCACGATGGACTTCCTTGTAGATCGTGCCAATTCGAACGGATAAGAGCGCCGGCGATATCAGCACGGCGGTGTGGAGGGCGTTGGGAGCCAAGTCCTGGTTCGTTCACTTTTCGAACGCCATGGTCAAAAATATGGCATGCGCCACATTCCATGTCAATAGGCGATCCGCAACGTGAAGAACGAAAAACGAACCCTTGACAGTGAGCTGGCTTACATTCTAAATTGAACGCAGTGTTCATCTAATGAACGTCAAACTGAAATTTGTCGCCGTGTTCGGCACGAGTCCAAGGAAGTACCGCTGCCATGAAAAACGAACCTCTCAGCCTTTTCGCCTTTGACGTCTTCGCCCCCTCACACCTGACCTCCGGGTCCTGGCGGAACGACGGGGACCAGGGCTACCGCTACACCGACCTGCAGTACTGGACCGGCATCGCACAGATGCTGGAAAAGGCCGGGTTCGACGGGATCTTCTTCGCCGACAACGTGGGCTACCACGACGTCTACCGCGGAAACGGCGATGCCGCCCTTCGCGATGCCGCGCAGTTCCCGATCAACGACCCGACCGTACTGATCAGCGGCATGGCCGCCGTCACCAGGCACCTGACCTTCGGGGTGACGGTGTCGGCAACGTATGAGCCGCCCTACCTGCTGGCCCGTAAGTTCAGCTCACTGGACCACCTCACAGCAGGCCGCGTGGGCTGGAACATCGTGACGTCCTACTCGGAGGCCGCTGCCCGCAACCTCGGCAAGCAGCAACAGCTCACCCCGGCCGAACGTTACGACCTGGCCGACGAGTACATGGACGTCGTGTACAAGCTCTGGGAGGGTTCCTTCGAGGAGGACGCCGTGGTCCGCGACGCCGAATCCGCCACCTATGTCGACCCCGCGAAGGTGCACCCGATCAACCACTCCGGCCAGCACTTCACGGTGCCCGGTTTCCACCTCTGCGAGCCTTCCCCGCAGCGCACCCCGGTCCTGTTCCAGGCCGGCGCTTCCTCAAGGGGCATGGAGTTCGGCGGCAAGCACGCCGAAGTGGTCTTCCTCCAGGGCACGTCGGTGGAAGGCACCAGGCGGTCAGTCGACAAGCTCCGCCAGGCCGTGGCGGACGCCGGCCGTGATCCCCGGGACGTCAAGATCGTCGTCCTGCTCACCGTCGTCGTCGCGCCCACCGACGAGGAAGCCCAGGCGAAGTACCGCAGCGCCGTTGAAACCGCCCCGGTCGAAGGCATCCTGGCCCGCTTCAGCGGCTGGACCGGCATCGACATGTCCGAATACGAACTGGACACTCCCCTGCGGTCCGTAGGCACCAAGGCAGGGCAGTCCATGGTGGACATGTTCTCCAAAGCTGACCCGGACCGGGACTGGACGCCGCGCCAGATCGCGGAATTCCTCGCCGTCGGCGGCACCGGATCCACCATTATCGGTTCCCCGGAGACCGTGGCCGCCGAACTGCGCCGCTGGCGCGACGAGGCAGACATCGACGGCATCAACCTCAGCTACACCACCAAGCCGGGCAGCTGGGAAGACTTCATCGAGCTGGCACTCCCGGAACTCCGTGCCCAAGGGATCATCGCCCCGGAACGCAGCGGAGACCAGGAACCCGTCACTCTGCGCGAAAAGCTCTTCGGCCAGAAATACACCCTGGCGGGCCACCCGGCAACGGCGCAGCGCGCCGCTCACCTCAGTGACGCTGCCCGCTAAACGCGGCCGCCATCAACGGAATTATCACCAAAGGATCCTTCAATGACTGAACAAACTGACGTCGTCGTCATCGGTGCCGGGCTGGCCGGCCTCATCACGGCCCGCGAACTCGGGAACCGCGGCCACAAGGTGGTCGTCCTGGAAGCCCGCGAGCGGCTGGGCGGCCGGTTGTGGACAGAGAACCGCCTGGGCCGGAAGCTGGAGCTCGGCGGAAACTGGCTGCACTGGACCCAGCCGCACGTCTGGGCCGAGGTCACCCGCTACGGGCTGGAAGTCTCACGCGGTCCGCGCTCGGAAGAAACCTACTGGCTGGCCGGCAATGAAGTGCGCCGCGGCAACCTGGAGGACTTCATGAAGCTGATCGATCCGGGCATGACCCGGCTGCTGGAAGACACCATGAAGTGGCTGCCGCGCCCTGACGCACCGCTGACGGTCGAGAACCTGGCCGAGGCCGACCAGTACAACCTGCAGGAAATGCTGGACAAGCTGGACCTCTCCGAGGACGAACGGAATGCGAACGAGGCCGCCTGGGTGGGCCACTTCAACGCACCCCTGGACCAGTGCGCCTACGTCAACGCCCTGCGTTGGACCGCCGGGTCCTCCGGGCACTGGCACCTGATGCACGAAGCCTCCGCGATCTACCGCCTGACGAACGGGAACGACACCCTGGTCACCGCCATCGCCGAGGATACCAACGCGGACATCCGCCTCAACACCCCGGTCACCGCGGTCCGCCACCACGCCGACGGAGCCACCGTCAGCTACGGCGACGGCCAGGAAATCCGGGCCAGGAAGGTGGTCATCACCCTGCCGCAGAACATCCTGCACAAGCTCGACGTCCAGCCTGCGCTCTCGGACGGAAAGCTCGCTGCCAGCCGGGAAAAGACCGCGTCACAAGGCGTCAAGGCCTGGATCCGGGTCAAGGGCCCCATCAAGCCGTTCTTCGCATACTCCGCCCAGGACAAGCCCCTCTCGGTGATCCGCACCGAGTTCGTCGGCGAGGACGACGCCGTGCTGGTGGGCTTCGGCGCCGACGCAAACCGCATCGACGTCACCGATCCCCGGCAGATCCAGGACGCCATCAGGGTCTGGCGCGATGACCTGGAAGTCCTCGAAGTCACCGGTCATAAATGGGGTGAAGACCCTTACGCGGAGGAAACCTGGCAGATCCAGCGTCCCGGCCAGCTCACCAAGTACCACCAGGCGCAGCAGGCCAGTGAAGGAGCCCTCCACTTCGCCAGCAGCGACACCGCGAACATCTGGGCGGGCTTCTTCGACGGCGCCATTGAAAGCGGCCTCCGGGCAGGCCGCACCATCCACGCAGAACTGAAGGCCGCCGCACCGGAAGGACAGTCATGACCGCCACCGCCATGGCCCCCAGGACCATCGACTCCGACCGCTACCGCGCCGTCATGCGGCACCTGCCAACAGGTGTAGCGGCCGTCTGCTCCACCGATCCGGTGACCGGCATCCAGAACGGCATGATCGTGGGCACGTTCGCCTCCCTGTCCATGGAGCCGGCGCTGGTGACGTTCAGCGTCATGCACACCTCCACCAGCTGGCCGAAGATCTCCGAAGCCGCAACCTTCAGCATCAGCCTGCTCGCCGAGGACCAGCAGCAGGTGTGCCGCGCACTGTCCGCCAAAGGCGAGGACAAACTCAGCTCCGTTGGCTGGTCCGAGTCCGGCTGGGGCACCCCGCACCTGCACGGCTCCCTGGCCTGGTTCGACTGCCGGGTTGAACAGCAGTTCACGGCCGGGGACCACGTCGTCGTCATCGCCAGCGTGCTGGACATGACTCCCGCTGAGCGGGCTTCCACCCCGCTCATTTTCCACGGCGGCCGCTTCGGCAGCTTCCGCGAAGCCGCCTGATACGCCTTGATGTAAGGAACCTGAGATGGATATCACCCCAGCCAGCACCACTGCTTTAGCAGACAAAACAGCAGACATCACACCCGCCTACTACCGCCAGGTCCTGGGCAAACTCCCCACGGGAGTCACTGCCATCACCGGCATCAATGACGACGACGAGAAGCTCGGCCTGGTGGTCGGCACCTTCCAGTCACTCTCGCTGGATCCGCCGCTGGTCATGTTCTGCGTGGACAAGTCCTCCTCCAGCTGGCCCAAGCTGCGCAAACTTCAGAAGTTCACCGCCAACATCCTGTCCGATGACCAGATCAACATCTGCCGGTCGCTGTCCCGCAAGGGACCGCAAAAGTTCGAGGGCCTGCCCTGCACCGCGGGCCCCCTCGGCACCCCGCACCTGGACGGCGCCACCGCCTACATCGACTGCCTGGTGACGGCCGAGGTTGTGGTGGGAGACCACTACATGGTGGTGGGCGCCGTGACTGGCATGGAGGAAGGGAACGGCGATGCGCTGCTCTTCCGGGCCGGCAAGTTCGGCCAGTACCTGCCCATCGAGATTCCCGCACCCGCCGAACAGGCAGCACCGGCATCCGTACCCGCATCAGTACCGGCAAGGAGCGCATCATGAGCCGTCAGCAGACCATCCTCAAGGCTTGGAACAGCGCATGGGGCGACGGCGACCTGACCGCCTTCGAGCAGATGCTCGCACCGGATTATGTCCGCAGGTCCAAGTCCGGCAGTGAAGACTACGCCACCCTGCGGAAGACCATTGAGGCCACCCACGCAGCCTTCCCCGACACCACCACGGAGATCCTGCACATCCTCGAGGACGGTGCCACCGCTGCAATTCACTGGCAGACCAAGGGAACGCATCAAGGCGAGTTCATGGACGTACCCGCCACCGGACGCACCATCACCGTCTCCGGCGCGTCCTTCCTCCGTTTCGACGGCGACAAGCTGGCCGAGGAATGGGTGGTCTGGGACCCCCGCGAACTCCTCTCCGCACTCGGGATCTGGCACCTGGGCCCCGGCAACGCCTGACCAGGACCTCTCCCACCAACTTCTTACCGCCCAGGAGGGCGCCATCATGACACTTAACGGACATTCCCTCATCGCAGGGCACCCCACCGCGGGAACCAGCGGAACCGCCCATGGAATCAACCCGGCAACCAGCGAGCAGCTGGAACCGGCGTACACCCTGATCAGCGACGACCAGCTGCGGACGGCCACCGAAGCCGCCGCGGACGCCTTTGACTCGTTCAGCACCCTCGAACCCGGACAGCACGCCCGGTTCCTGGACGCCATTGCCGAAAACATCGAAGCGATCGGCGAGGAGCTCATCGAGCGGGCATCCGCCGAAACCGGCCTCGGCGTGGACCGCCTCCGCGGCGAACGCGCCCGCACTGCCGGCCAGCTGCGGCTGTTCGCAGAGGTGGTGCGCGGGGGCGATTTCCGCGGCGTCCGCATCGATCCCGCCTTGCCGGACCGGGCACCGCTCCCCCGGGCCGACATCCGGCAGCGCCAGATTCCCCTGGGTCCGGTGGCTGTTTTCGGCGCCAGCAATTTCCCGCTGGCCTTCTCCGTGGCCGGGGGCGACACCGCGTCCGCGTTTGCGGCAGGCTGCCCCGTGGTGGTCAAGGCCCACAACGCCCACCCCGGCACTGCCGAACTCGTGGGCCAGGCCATCGTCAACGCCGTCCGCGATTTGGGCCTGCATCCGGGCGTGTTTTCCCTGGTCTACGGTTCCGGTGCCAGCATCGGCCAGGCATTGGTGGCAGACCCGAACATCAAAGCCGTGGGGTTCACCGGATCCCGCGCCGGCGGCACCGCACTGATGCGCACCGCCGCGGCCCGGCCCGAGCCCATCCCGGTCTACGCCGAAATGTCCTCGATCAACCCGGTCTACGTCTTTCCCGGAGCCCTGTCCGGCACCAAGGACGTCGAGGCGCTGGCCAACCAGTATGTCGCCTCAGTGACGGGCAGTTCCGGGCAGCTCTGCACCTCCCCGGGACTGGTCTTCGTCCCCGCGGGTGAGGCGGGCGACCGGTTCGCTGCGGCCGTCGCCAGCGAAATCACCCCGTTGTCCGGGCAGACCATGCTCAGCGGCGGGATCGCCTCGGCCTGGCACCACGGCCACGATGCACTCGAGGCCGCTGCCGACGTCGAACTCCTCGGCCGGGGTCATCAGGGCCCCGGCGAGAACGCACCCGCACCGGTAGTCTTCAGTTCCGAACTGGACGTCTTCACCGGAAACCCGGTCCTGCACGAGGAAATCTTCGGCGCGGCGAGCCTGGTAGTCCGCTACAAGGGCGTCGAGGACCTGATTGAAGCCACCAGCAAGCTTGACGGCCAACTGACAGCCTCGCTGCACGTCACCGAGGATGACTACGCCGCGGCTGCGCCGCTCATCCCGGCACTGGAACGCAAGGTGGGCCGCATCATCATCAACGGCTGGCCCACCGGCGTCGAAGTCGGCCACGCCATGGTCCATGGCGGCCCGTACCCCGCCACCTCCGATTCAAAAACGACGTCGGTTGGAACCCTGGCCATTGCACGGTTCCTCCGCCCCGTGGCCTATCAGGGGTTCCCTGAGCAGCTGCGGCCCGCGCCGCTGCAGGACGCCAACCCGTGGAACGTCAACCGCCTCATCGACGGCAAGCCGGAACAGCACTAGGCCCGGCGCCAAAACCCCGCAACTTCCGGCCCCGGGCATGCCTCTCTCGCACGAGTCGCCCGGGGCCGGATCCCCAACCATCGAAATTTGAGGAAACCATGTCCACCATCACGCTTGAAGACGTCGCCGGCACGCTCCGCACCGCCCGGCTGCAGGGACAGCCCGTCGCTGCGCCCACGGAAACCTGGCCCGCGCTGGACGCCGACGGCGCATTCCAGGTCCAGAAAATCAACGTTGACCACGCCGTCGCCGGAGGGGACCGGCTCGTCGGCTACAAGCTCGGCAACATCGCCAAGGTCATGCAGGACGCCTTCGGCCTGGACCAGCCGGACTACGGCCACCTGCTGGCAGGCATCTTCGAATTCGAGGGCGCCACCCTCCAGCGGGACAACTTCATCGCACCCTACGTGGAACTCGAACCCGCCTTCGTGCTCCGCTCACGCCTGGGCGGCCGGAACACCACAATCGCGGACGTCATCAACGCCATCGACTACGCGCTGCCCGCCATCGAGATCATCGACTCGCGCGTGAAGGACTGGGCCATCGGGCTGCCGGACACCCTGGCGGACAACGGCTCCACCGGCGCCGTCATCCTGGGCGGCACACCCCGCAAGGTCACCGACCTGAACCTGCGGGACACCCGCGGAGTCCTGACCTTCAACCACCGCGAAGTCATCGCAGGGACCACCGGCAACATCCTGGGAAACCCCCTCGCCGCGGTCGCCTGGCTGGTCAACCGCCTTGCCGACTACGACGTCGAGTTTGAAGCGGGCCAGGTCATCCTTCCCGGCAGCTGCCTCCAGGCCGTACCGATGAACGAGGCCGGCCGCTGGTCCGGAACGTTCGAGGGCTGGGGCACGGTCGAGTTCGACGTTTCGGCCTGATCATGCGCCTGGCCAACATTTCCGGACGCCTCCACCTCGTCACCCCCGATGACCACGTCATCGATGTTTCGATGGAAACCGGCGGACATTTCAGCCCGCGGATCCAGGACTGCTACGAGCGCTGGCCAGAGCTTCGCAGCGTTGCCTTCACGCTGGAGCAATGGAGCGGAACCCCGCTGGCCGACGTGCCGCCGTCGTCCTTTGGAAATCCCGCGCCGCAGCCCCGGCAGGTGTTTGCCATCGGGCTGAACTACGCGGCGCACGCCGCCGAGGCCGCGCTGGAGGTCCCCGATGACCTCACGGTGTTCACGAAGTTCGTGACGTCCCTGACTGGTCCGCACGGGACCATCGTCCTCCCGCAGGGCACGGTGGACTGGGAGGTCGAACTCGTCGTTGTCATCGGCCGCGGCGGGACCCGCATCCCCGTTGAGGAGGCGTGGAAGCATGTGGCGGGCCTGTCCGTGGGACAGGACCTCTCGGAGCGCACGCTGCAGCAGTCAGGGCCGGCGCCGCAGTACAGCCTGGCCAAGTCGTTTCCCGGGTTTGGACCCATCGGGCCGCTGCTGGTGACTCCTGATGAGTTTGATGACCCGGACCGCATCGAACTGGGCTGTTCGATCAACGGCGAAGAAGTCCAGAAGGGGAACACCGCTGACATGGTGTTCCCGGTGCCGGAGATCATCGCCCGGCTTTCCCAGGTGACTCCGCTGCTGCCCGGTGACGTGATCTTTACCGGCACGCCTCCCGGGGTGGGCGTTGGCCGGGTGCCGCAGCGCTTCCTCAAACCGGGGGACGAACTGGTCACCTATGTGCGCGGCGTCGGCGAGATGCGGCACACCATGCAGTAGCGGGCAATAGGAGTCAGGGGCCGCCGGACCTTATCGGACCGGCGGCCCGCTTCCGTCAGCCTCGTGCAGACCGCCGCAGCCGCTCCACGTCGGCAACGTCGGCGTATGCAGCCTGCGTGCCCTTGCGTGTGGCGGCAAGCGCCGCCGCCGCTGAGGCGAAGGCCGCGGCGTCGGCCAGCGGCTCGCCGGCGGCGAGCCGCGCAGCAACGGCGCCCGTAAACGCGTCGCCGGCTCCCGTCGTGTCCACGGCGTGGACCGCAACCGGCGCGATCCTCGTAACGCGGTCCCTTCCTGCGGCCAGCGAATCAAGAACTACCGAGCCCCTGGAGCCAAGGGTGACCACCACCCGGTGCAGCCCGCGCCCGGCGAACCTTTCCCGGACCTGGTCCCAGCCGGCGTCGTCCGCGTCCGCCCCGGGAACATCCGGCCCCAAAAACAGTGACGCTTCGTGCGCATTGACCAACAGCACATCGCACAAATCCGCCAACCCCTGCGGGATCTCGCCGTAGGGCGACAGGTTTAACAGAACTGTTGCGCCGGCGTCGCGCCCTGCCCGGGCCGCGGCTTCCACCGTATCCAGGCCGATCTCAAGGCAGAGGCAGATCACGGAGGCGCCGACGAACGCCTCAGCGGCCGCTGCGACGTCGGCGGGCGCAAGGGTCCCGTTGGCCCCGGCGGAGATGATGATGTTGTTCTCACCGTGCGCGTCCACGGCGATGACCGCGACTCCCGTGGCGGCGGACGGTGAAATGCGCACGTGCGAGATGTCCACACCGGCGCCGGCGGTGGAGGCCAGGAGCATTTCGCCGTTGGAGTCGTCCCCCACGGCCCCGATGAGGCTGACCGCCCCGCCAAGGAGGCTGGCAGCCACGGCCTGGTTGGCGCTCTTGCCCCCGGGATTGACGGCGAACCCGGTACCGTGGACCGTCTCGCCCGGCCGCGGGAGCCGTTCGCAGTAAATGGTCAGGTCGGCGTTGAGGGAGCCGACGACGACGATCCGGCCGTGCGCTTCCGTGCCCATTCCAGCCACTCCCCTAACGTTCGTTCTGATCCAAGCGTTCGCGTTGCCGCCGGTAAGCCCGGACGGACAGCCATGCAATGGTGGCAGCCAGCACGGCGTACACGGCGTAATTGAGGTATTTGGAGTAGTCCTCAATAAGCCGGTACTGGGCTCCGAGCAGCACGCCCAGGCCGATCAGCAGCGCGTTCCAGAGCCCGCTCCCGGCAATGGTGAAAATGCTGAAAGTGGCAAGGTTCATTTTCTTGGCACCGGCCGGCAACGAAATCAGGCTGCGCACCCCTGGCAGGAACCGGCCGAAGAACACCGCCAA
Organism: Arthrobacter sp. CC3; assembly: GCF_039907775.1. NCBI lineage: Bacteria > Bacillati > Actinomycetota > Actinomycetes > Micrococcales > Micrococcaceae > Arthrobacter > Arthrobacter sp. CC3. The sequence goes on along the minus strand of NZ_JARCCY010000003.1, from coordinate 17,684 downwards.
CTTGCCGTGGCGCTGGAACCAGTCCGCGGCCTTTTCGAAGTCTTCGCGGTCCATCAGCGGAAGCCGGGACAGGCCCGTGATGGCCCGTTCCAAGCCCAGTTTGGCGCCCAGCCAGTACAGCAGTAAGGCACCGGCATACGCGCCGAGCGTGCTGGTGATGAAGACGAGCGCCAGGACCATGCTCCCCTGCTTGGTGAGGAAGCCAGCCAGCGGCAGGATGACCTCGCTGGGAATGGGCGGGATGACCGTTTCGGCAAAGGTGAAGAGCCCGACGCCCCATTCCCCCAACGAGTCGATGCTGCGCGCGGCGAAGCCGGCTATCCCGGTGAGCTCATCCACAGCGTTTGCCGACATCATGGCTGGACCCTGGCGCCGGGACGGAACCTGAGAAAACCGAAGGCTGAAGAAAGCAGGAGCAGCCCGCCGCCGATGGCAATCAGGTATCCCGCGACGGGAACGGTCCCCGCCTCAACCCCGCCGGAATCGGACGGTGCCGCCGTCAACGTCCGGGCCGAGCGGGACGGCAACGGTGGCTCAGATCCTGCCGGCGTGGCCGTGCCCGCGCGGGACGGCGATCCCGCGGACGCTGCGCTGGCCGCCTCCGGTCCCTGGCCGGCGATAGTTTCCTGTAACGGCATATCTTCCTCGCCGGAACCTGTGACGACGGGCTGCACTTGACCGGGGCCGGTGCCGTCCTGAATGGTTCCGGGGGCGGCTGGCTCCGGGGAAGTTGCCGGGGATGCGGGCGCCCGCGACGGCGGCCCGCCGGAATCGCAGGAGCCGGCGTCGGCAGCAGGACCCTTCTTGTCCGAGCAGGGCGCAGCACTTGCGGACACAGCGAAAGCCAGGAGGCAGGCAGCCACGACGGACAGCACCGCGAGGATGCATGGAACCAGTCGACCGTTGCGCATGTCAGCCAACGCTACCCGCTCCGGCGGAATCCGGCCTGCCAACCGTCCCCTAGCGCCGTTCCCTAGCGCCGGGCGGAGAACCTCGCCGGGGCGCTGCCGCCGTCGGCAAGGTCTGCAAGCACCCGGCCGATGGCCGGTGTGAACTTGAAACCGTGACCGGAGAACCCGGCCCCCACCACCAGCGGCCCGAAGCGGTCCAGCACAAAGTCCTCGTTCGCGGTGGTGGTGTACGTGCAGCTGATCGGAACCGCCGACTCCGGATCCACGCCCGGCAGCCAGTCCCGGACGTACCTGACCAGCGCTTCCAGCTGTACCGGCTCGGGGGTGAAGCTCCGCGCGTCCGGATCCGTCACCGGCCCCACCCCGTGCCAGCCTGCCTTGATGCCTTCACCGGGCGTGAGCATTCCGTAGACCGGGCTGTACCAGTACGCATCGCGGGGGTCGTCCGGGTCGGGGTTGTGGTTGAAACTGGGCCAGGCCAGCGAGTCATCCAGCGGCGTGAAGTGGGCCGGCTGCTCCTGCGTGACCACGAGCCTCGGGAGCCGGACCAGGTTCCGCGCAAGCTTGGTGGTCCACGCACCGGCCGTGACCACAACGCGCCGCGCGGTGATCTCGCCGGAGTCAGTAACGACGACGGCGCGGTCGTCACCGGCGACGCGGATGTCGCGGACCGGCGTCGAGTACTCAAAGCGGGCGCCGTGCGCCTCCGCGGCCTGGTGCAGCGCCTGCAGCGCCGCCTCGGCGCGGATACGGCCGGAGCCGGGAACCACCAGCACCTCGCTCCGGAAGTTCATGCCCCGCCAGCGGTCCGCCGCTTCCGACGCCGGGATGAAGTGGCTTTCTATGCCCCGCCGGGCATGCGAGGACCGGACCTCCTGCAGCCGGCGGACGTTGCCGTGGTTCACCAGTCCCACGAGGTCCAGGAGTTGCCTGCCCGTTTCGGCGGCCAGCCCGTCCCACAGATCCTTGGCCTCGGTGACCAGGTCCAGGTAGTCAGCCTCCGCGTAGGCCGTGTTGAAATTCCGGGTCGCGCCGTGGGAGGCGCCGATGTGGTGCCCCTGCTCGAACTGTTCCAGGAGCCTGACCGAGTGCCCGCGGCGGGCCAGCTGCCACGCGGCAGCGGATCCCATCGCCCCTCCGCCAACTACAACGACGTCAACTTCCACCACAGCTCCACCCAACTCAATCCCGCAGCCTCTTCGTGAGGCCTGTTACCGGTTCCTATTCTGCCAATTGGACGGGTGGCTCGCATGCGGGGTTGAGAGGGACCGGCTCAGTCCTTGAAGGTCACATCCTTCGTGTCCTCCACGGCAGCTGTCCGGCCGGGCGCCGTGTGGTACTTCCAGTACAGGTTGGTGTGCGCGATGACCTTGTCCGGCGGCGGCGCGCCCCATTCGCTCTGGTCTTCCGTGGTGTGTGCATCGCCGACGAGCGTCACGTCGTAGCCGCGGACAAAGGCGCCGTGGATGGTGGACCGGATGTATTCGTCCGTCTGCGCGCCGGTCACCACGAGTCGGCCCACTCCGGCGTCGGCCAGCACCTCTTCCAGGTTGGTGTCCTCGAACGAGTCCGCAAACGACTTGTGCACCAGCGCCTCAGGGTCCTGGCGCTTCAGTTCCGGGACATACTCCCAGGCTTCGCTGCCCTTTTCCAGCTGCTCGTCCGAGTGCTGGACCCAGACGATCGGCACTCCTTCACTGCGCGCCTTGTCCACGAGCGTGCCGATGTTGGCCACCACCTCGTGGCGCTGGTGCACATCCGACACCACGCTGTTCTGGACGTCGATCACCATCAAGGCGGTGTTGGGTCGATCTGACAATGTGGTCATAACGAGCTCCTTGGTGTGCGCTGAGGCAGTGGAAGGACCCTGGGAGGGCAATCCGTTGCATGCATTTTACGTGGGCTTAACTTGATCGGTCTTGTGAGCCTACAAGGAGGCGCGACAGACTTGAAGCACTTGATGAACCGATCAATTCTGATCGTTCGACCAGACCAGCGGAACATGTTCGCAGAGATGCGTTCGGCCCGTTTCACGGCGAAGCCGCCAGCGGACGGGCTCCGCAGACCGGAAGGATTAGTTATGGCCGGCAAGTTCGAAGTTTTCCTTGATGCACAGGCGCAGTACCGGTTCCGGCTGACAACGCCGGACGGAACCGAACTGGCGGTTTCCGGTGTTTACCCCGACAAGGCCTCGGCTGTCGCGGCCATCGAGACGGTCCGCGAGTGCGCGGGAATGGGACTGATCACCGACCTCTGTCCGTCCGCCAGCTCGGTTCCGGCACCGGCTGCCGTGGTGCAGGGTGCCGCACTGCCGGTCCCGGCAGCTTCGGCCTGCGACACCCGGAGGGTGCCGGTTGACGGCTTCCGCAAGCACGCCGCGGTTCGCCGTGCCACGCCTCAGCTGACCGGGGCGGCCTAAGCCCGGCGGGCCCCGGGCGCGGGGCGGTGCAGCGCGATTCCTGCTGCAGCCCAGGCCAGCAGCAGGATTCCGCCGATCGTCAGCAGGTAACCGGCCGTTGCCAGGGTTGACCGGGACGGCGTCTGCGGACGCGCAGGTGCACCCGCCGGAACGGCGGACGTTGCCTGAGCCGATGGTGCGGGACCCGCAGTGGCCGGCGCACCGGACGATTCCGACGACGGCGTGACGGTCGCATCGACCGCCGCTTCCGCGTCGTCGGTGGTGGTTGCGGGCGCCAGGTTTCCGGGCGCTTCGGTTCCCGGTGCAGGAAGCTGGGCTGCCGACGCCTGGGTGCTAGGGCCGGGCTGCCCTGGAAGGGCGCCGCCCGGCGGAGGGTCCGACGTTGCCGTGGGCGAGGGGGCAGGCGCCGTTGGAGCCGCCGTCGTCGGCGTTGCCGGTCCGGGAAGCAACGGGCTCAACGGGACGCAGACGCCGCCGCGGGTCACCGGAACCTGGCCTGCCGGGCACGGCTCCGCTGCCACCGGTGCAGCCAACGCCACCATGCTGAGGACGACGGCGGACCACAGCGACGCAATGCCCACAACCCTCTGTTCGGTGCTCACGGCGTACAACGCTACCCAACTGTCCGCCAAAACGGGCGCACCCCCGCCCGGCACGTGTCCGGCACCGCCCGGGCGTCGCCGGGACACCGCCGCCGGAAACGTGGTAGGCAAGAGAAGGGAGCATCTGCGACCTGCCATGCGCGGAGGGATGAGACGGTGCCAGACGATTCGAATACCGGAGCGAAGGATGCGAGGGGCCGGCTCGCATCGCGGCTCCTCGGTGGCGGCACCGAACCCGATCCCCGGTTTACCCTGGCGAACGAGCGCACCTTCCTGGCGTGGATCAGGACGTCCCTGGCGCTGCTCGCCGGCGGCGTGGCCGTCGAGGCCTTTATGGCCAGCCTCCTGGGTCCCGAGTTGCGCAAGACCATCGCGGTCCTGCTGCTGGTGCTGGCGCTGGTCATCGGCGGCGGCTCGTTCTTCCGCTGGCTGAACGTGGAACGCGCCATGCGGTCCAATTCGCCGTTGCCGCTTCCCCTGATCGCTCCCGTGCTGGCCATCGGCGGAGCCTTGGTGGCTGCCATCATGGTGGTGTTCGTGATCGCCCGGCCGGCCTGAGCGTGGCTGCCCCGAATGATCCCGACCCGGGAGATCCGGCCCGGCATGGCGATTCCGGCCTCCAGCCCGAACGCACGGATCTGGCGTGGGGCCGAACCACCATGGCAATGGTGGTGGCCGCAGCGCTCTTCCTGCGCTGGCTGCCCCACCACGGCTGGTTCGTCGGAACGCTCGTCTGCGGCGCCATCGCCGCGGCGCTGGCCATCAACCTCACCCAAAAACGCCGGTTCCACCGTGCCGTCCGGGGCATCAACCGGGAAACCATGCCACCCGATTTAGGTTCGACGGCGGCGGTTGCCGCGAGCGTCGTCGTCCTCGCCCTGCTGGGAATCTACACCGTCCTGTTCCTGCCGCTGCAGCCATGACCGCTGCAGCCACGGCGGAAGGCAGCCATGACGGAGGGCATTGCGGCACGGTTCGGCGACGAGGGCCTGGCGATGAGAGCGCCAGCGATCAGAAGAGCGTCTGCTGGCCGTCTGCTGATGCGTCGGCGTCCTGCGGCCCCCACTCCGACAGGGCAAGACGGGCAAGGTCCTTGAACTCCGGGAGCAGCTCGGCAATGCAGGTCTGTCCCTCCAGCACTGGGATCACCACCGGGTTTGCACTGCTATCGGTGCTCGAATCTGCCACTGGCTGAGTTTATGGCAGGCCACCGACAGTGTGCGGCAGACACTCCATGGCGCCCCGGGGCTGCGCCTCTCAGGCGTGGCTCCTGACGGCAACCACGGGCCGGCCCGGAGTGGTTACCGGGGCGGCTACAGGCTGCTTCGCGATGGGCTCAGTGACCTTCGCCGGCCGGCGGACCTGGTGCCACGCCCAGGGCAGCAGATAGCTGCGGGCCCATTGGAGGTCTTCGACGCGGGCCTGCCGCCAGTTGCCGCGCGGCAGTTCGCGGGATTCCAGCGGCTGCAGGAGGTGCTGCACACCGAGCGCATCCAGCACCCTCATCGCAACGGCATGGTGGCCCAGCGGTGACAGGTGCAGCCTGTCCCGGTCCCACATCAACGGGTTCCTGAGCTCACGCAAGCCCCACAGATCGGCGACCACGGCATCATGCTTTGCGGCAATCGCGCGGATGTTTTCGTTGAAGACGGCAACCTTTGTCCGGTTGCGGCCCAGCACAGGGGTGGACCCCCAGTCGGGGCCGGTGAACACCACCAGTGTGGCACCGGAAGTGCTGAGCAGCTCCACGCCGGAGTCGAGCCGTTCCGCCAACTTGTCCGGATCGCTGCCGTGGAAGACCATGTCGTTGCCGCCTGCGGAAAGCGTGATCAGGTCCGGTTGCAGCGCCAGCGCGGGCCCGGCCTGCCGTGCCAGGATCTGGTCCAAGAGCTGGCCCCGCACGGCTAGGTTCGCGTAGGCAAAGTCCGGGTGGCCGTTACTCAGTTCCTCGGCCACACGGTCGGCCCAGCCCCGCACTCCGCCGGGGCGCCGCGGGTCCGGGTCCCCCGCGCCTTCGGTAAACGAATCCCCCAACGCCACGTATCGGCGCCACGGGTGCTCGCTGACACCGGCAGCCTTATCCCCCCTGCCGATGACAACGCCGTGAGGCCGGCGTCCTGACAGATCCTTGTCATTCGTGGTCACCACGCACCTCCTTGTGGGAAGCCCTGCGCCCTTTCTGTGATTAACCATGGAAGCGCCCCACATGTTCCAGAAACTGGCCGGAATGCCACATTTGTGAATGGAATGCACACCGGGTTGCCGGCGTTAATAACGAGTGTCCGGCACCATCGGTTGCGCCGGACTGACAGGAAGGTCATGAGCAGGAAAATCGAAACAGTCGAAGACGACGCCGGCAAGGTCATCAGCTATCACCGGCACCCGAACGGCGGCGGCCTGATCGGGCGCGGCGCCGAAGTGGACGAGTCGTCCTTCATCAGTTCCACGGCCTACGTGGAGGCCGGCGCCGAGGTGGGACAAGGCTGCCGGATTGGCGGCGGCAGCTGGATTGACCGGCGGGCCCGGATCGGCCAGCGGGTGGTGATCGGTGACGCCGTGTACGTGGGGCCGGGCGCCGTGATCGGCAACCGGGTCCGTGTTGGCAGCCACTCCCGGATTGGAGCGGGCGCCGTCATTGGCCACGGAGTGCGCCTGCATGGCGACAGCACGGTCGCGCAGGGCAGCCGCGTAGGGACCCGGACCAGGACGTCCGTGAGTGCTTCACGGCGGTCCGCGCCGAGCGACGGGCGGAAGGCCCGCAAGGCCGCCTGAGGTCCTAAGCCTCTCGTGGACTGCGCCGGAGTGCGTTTAACTTAGGGCATACCCACCGTTTTGAGCAGTGAAAGCGGGGACGCGTGATGGGCAGCCCATGGAACGCCGACGGCGGCTCCTACGAAGAGCCCGACGGCATGGTCCCGGCCGAGAGCGCGGTCCCGGCCGACCGTGTGGTTCCGGCCGACCCGGTTGCCCGGATCAGGGAAACGGTGGTTGCCCGGCAGGAGGAGCGCTTCGGCGGCATCAAAATCGGTTCGGCCTTCTTCGGCTGCCTGACTGCGGCCGCAATGACCATCCTGCTGGGCGCTTTGGCTGTGGCGGCGGGTAGGGCGGGGCTTCTGGCCGGCACGGACCCGGTCTCGGATTCAACGAAGGGGTCCTCTCCGTTCAGCGGGATGGCCGGCCTGATCCTGCTCTTCCTGGTGCCTTTCCTCGCTTTTGTTTCAGGCGGCTACGTCGCAGGACGGATGGCCCGCTTCAACGGCGTCGGCCAGGGGCTCATGGTGTGGCTGTGGGCCGTCATTGCCGCCGCGGGACTTGCCTCGGTTGCCGTAGTCGGCGGCGGCCAATCTGATCCCCTGACCGTGGTCAGGGATCTCCTGGGCGTACCCGTCGATGAGGGCCTGCTCAGTACAAGCAGCGTTGTTGCAGCTATCGCAGTCGCCGCGCTAGCGCTCCTGGGTGCCGTCCTGGGCGGCCTGGCCGGAGTCCACTACCACCGGAAGGTGGACCGGGCCGGATTCGCACCGGCGGAGTCGCACTACCAGCCGTAGGGACGGCTCCGCGCTAGACGGCGGCCGCCACGCGTTCGCCGTTGAAGTATTCGAGCTGCCAGCCGTCAACGGCATGGTGGTGGGCGAGGTTGAGCACGGCGTTCTCGACGCTGTCCAGGGTGCGGCCAATGGCGCGGCTGAGGCTTACGCGGATGAGGGTGCCGTGGGCGACCACCAGGACGCGGCGGCCGCGGAACTCCTCAGCCAGGGTCTCCAGCGCGGCCAACCCGCGGGAGGCTGCCTCGTCCTCGCTTTCTGCGCCGCGGAAACCACCGGGAATGCGCAGGGCGTCAAGCTCGGGACCGGCCTGCAGGCCCTCCGCGGGCCCGAAGCTACGCTCGGTGAGCTCCGGAATGTGCCGCGCCACGCTGAGGCCCAGACCGTCGGCAATGAGGTTCGCCGTTTCCGCGGCACGGCCGAGCGGCGAGGACACAATTGCGTCCCATTCCTGGCCGGACAGGACGGCGACGGCGTCGCGCGCCTGGCCGCGGCCGACGTCGTTCAGCGGAATGTCGGTGGATCCCTGCAGCCGGCGCTGCGCATTCCAGTCGGTCTGGCCATGGCGGACAAGGGCGAACGTCGTAAGGGTCATGCCTCCCATTCTGCCTTGGTGCCGGGTGGGGACCGGAAATTGTGGCTACATGAAGCCGGCGTCTGCCGCGTTAACGAGAGTGCCCGCCCGGGGTTTCCCGGGCGGGCACTCGTTTCACACGGAGAGTCAGTTCGCGTCAGCGCCGACTGCCGCGACGGCTTCTTCGCCGCGTGCCTCACCGGCGAGCCGGAGCCAGGTGTCCACCACGGTGTCGGGGTTCAGGGAGACGGAATCGATGCCTTCCCCGACCAGCCATTCGGCGAAGTCCGCGTGGTCGCTGGGCCCCTGGCCGCAGATGCCGACGTACTTGCCGCGCGCCTTGCACGCCTTGATGGCCATGCTGAGGAGCTTCTTGACGGCAGGATCGCGTTCATCGAAGCCGCCCGAGACGATCGCGGAATCCCGGTCCAGACCGAGGGACAGCTGGGTCATGTCGTTGGAGCCGATGGAGAAGCCGTCGAAGTGGTCCAGGAATTCGTCAGCCAGCAGCGCGTTGGACGGAATTTCGCACATCATGATGACTTCGAGGCCGTTCTCGCCGCGCCGCAGGCCGTTCTCGGCCAACAAGTCGATGACGCCGCGGGCCTCGTCCAGGGTCCGCACGAACGGGATCATGAGCTTGACGTTGGTCAGGCCCATCTCGTTGCGGACGAAGGACAGGGCCTCGCACTCGAGGTCGAAGCAGTCCCGGAAGGAAGGCTCCAGGTACCGGGAAGCACCGCGGAAGCCGAGCATCGGGTTTTCTTCGTGCGGCTCGTAGGCCGGTCCGCCGATGAGGTTGGCGTACTCGTTGGACTTGAAGTCGGACATGCGCACAATCACCGGTTCCGGCGCGAAGGCCGCCGCGATGGTTGCCACGCCCTCGGCCAGCCGCTTGATGTAGTACTCGCGCGGGCTGTCGTACGCGGCGATCCGCTCCCGGATGACCGCGGCCACATCCGCCGGTTGCTTGTCCAGGTTCAGCAGTGCCTTGGGGTGGATGCCGATCTGGCGGTTGATGATGAATTCGAGCCGGGCCAGGCCCACGCCGTGGTTGGGGAGCTGCGCGAAGGTGAACGCCTGCTCCGGGGTGCCGACATTCATCATGACCTTGACCGGGGCCTCGGGCAGCTGGGTGATCTCGGTTTCCTCGACGCTGAAGTCCAGGAGCCCTTCGTAGATCACGCCGGTCTCGCCGTCGGCGCAGGAAACGGTCACCTCGAGGCCGTCGGAGAGGACGTCCGTGGCGCCGCCGGTACCGACGACGGCGGGAATCCCCAGTTCCCGGGCAATGATGGCCGCGTGGCAGGTGCGTCCGCCGCGGTTGGTCACGATGGCGGAGGCACGCTTCATGATCGGTTCCCAGTCGGGGTCGGTCATGTCGGCGACGAGGACATCGCCGGTCTTGAAGGCGGCCATCTGGTCGATTGAGCTGAGAATGCGGACGGTGCCGGCGCCGATGCGCTGGCCGATGGCGCGGCCTTCGACCAGCACCCGGCCGGTCCCGTTGAGGCGGAAGCGGCTCAGGCTGCCGGAGGCGCGGCGGGACTGCACGGTCTCCGGGCGGGCCTGCAGGATGTACAGGCCGCCGTCGATCCCGTCCTTGCCCCATTCGATGTCCATGGGGCGGCCGTAGTGGTTCTCGATGGCGACGGCGTGCCGGGCGAGCTGCTCGACGTCGTCGTCCGTGATGCTGAAGCGGTTCCGCAGCGAAGCCTCAACCGGAACGAAATCGATGGTGTGGCCCACTTCGCGGTTGCTCGTGTAGGTCATCTGGAGTGCCTTCTCGCCCAGCCCGCGCTTGAGGATCGCCGGGCGGCCTGCCTGCAGGGCGGGCTTGTAGACGTAGAACTCGTCCGGGTTGACGGCGCCCTGGACCACGGCCTCGCCGAGGCCGTAGGAGGACGTGACGAACACGGCGTCGTTGAATCCTGATTCGGTGTCCATGGTGAACATGACGCCGGAGGCCCCGACGTCGGAGCGGACCATGCGCTGGATACCGGCCGAAAGCGCCACCTCGGCGTGTTCGAACTTGTGGTGCACGCGGTAGGCGATGGCGCGGTCGTTGTAGAGGGAGGCGAACACGTCCTTGATGGCGAGCAGGATGTTCTCAATGCCGCGGACGTTCAGGAAGGTTTCCTGCTGCCCGGCGAAGGAGGCGTCCGGGAGGTCTTCGGCCGTTGCGCTGGAACGGACAGCCCAGGAGAGATCCTCGGAGCCGCCGTGCTTTTCCACCAACTGCTGGTAGGAGTCCCGGATCTGGGCTTCGAAGTCCGGCAGGAACGGCGTCTCACGAATGAGGGTGCGGATCTCCTGGCCGGCAGCGGCGAGGGCCGTCACATCGTCGGTGTCCAGGCCGATGAGCCGGTCGGCGATCTTCTGGTCCAGGCCGGAATCTGCGAGGAAGGTCCGGTACGCGTCCGCTGTCGTGGCGAAACCGTCGGGGACCTTGACACCGGCCGAGGTCAGGTTCTGCACCATCTCACCGAGGGACGCGTTCTTTCCGCCCACCCGGTCCAGGTCCTTGAGTCCGAGTTCTGAGAACCACAGGATGTCTGTCGTCATAGTTGCTGCTCCTTTGCAGATGATGGCATGCAGATGTGCCGCCCCGCTCGCGGCGATAGCCGTTTGGTGGGCGCGAATCTTGTCCACAGTGACAGGTCTCGGGCGCTCTTTCCACATGATGTGCGCCACACTCTGATTGTGAAAATTTTCCCTAATGCTTGAGGTTCATGCGCTGCAGTATGGTCGCAGCCATTTCCTCCACGGACACCGTTGCTGAATTGAGGTACGGAATCCGGTGGGAGACGTACAGCTGCTCCGCGCTGCGCAGCTCGAAGCCGCACTGGCGGAGCGAGGCGTAGGGCGAACCGCGGCGCCGTTCGGTGCGGATCTGGCTCAGTCGCAGGGGGTTGGAGGAGAGGCCGAAACATTTCTCAACGAAAGGCCGCAGCGGCTTGGGCAGCCCTTCGCGTTCGAAATCCTCGTCCACCAGCGGGAAGTTCGCGGCGAAGATTCCGTGCTGCAGCGCCAGGTACATGGTGGTGGGAGTTTTTCCGCAGCGGGACGGCGCCACCAGGATGACCTGTGCCTTTTCCAGCGCACGCAGGCTTTGGCCGTCGTCGTGTTCCATGGCGTACTCAACGGCGGCCATCCTGGATTGGTACCGCTCCGCATTGCCCAGGCCGTGGGCCCTGCCGGGCTCGCCGCTGGCCGGCGAGCCGAGGGCCTGCTCCAGCTGACCGACATGCGTCCCGATCAGGTCCACGATGATCCCCTTGCACGTGGCAAGGGTCTGGCGGATGTCGCTGCTGACCGCCGTGGAAAAGACGATCGGCCGCAAACCGCTGGCGGCCAGTTTGTCGATGGTGCCGACGACGGTCCTGGCCTGTTCGACGGTGGTGATGAAGGGGACCGTGATGCGGTCGAAATGATTCGCGGGAAACTGCGTCAACAAGGTGTTGCCGAGCGTTTCCGCGGTGATGCCGGTGCTGTCCGAAAGAAAGTAGACAGGCCGCAGATCGTCATTGGTCATGAACGTATTGTGCCCCAGGGCCGGTCCCCGTCCGGAATCGGAGGGGCGGCGCGGTCCAACGGACCTAGCCGTCGAAGGGTTCGGCCGATCCCGTGAAGCCGTCCCTTCCGGGGGAACGGGTGAGCAGTTCCCTCCCGTCCTACCCGGCAGCCCTGGCCTCAACTGCGTAGGCCTTTGCCTGCTCGCGCACCTGGAGCACGTAGGAATCGGACTGGTTGTAGGAGAGCACGGCGTCGGTCCATCCCCGCGCCGTGGTGAGGTCGCGGCCGCCTCCGCACAGGTACGAGGCGGCGCTGAAGGCGGCGTCGTCGATGTTTAGCGGGTCGGCGTATCCGTCGCCGTTCCCGTCCCGCCCTGCCAGCTCCCACGTGGAGGGGATGAACTGCATGGGCCCGACGGCGCGGTCCCAAAGAGCGTCGCCGTCGAGGACGCCGTCGTCCGTGTCCGGGATGGCGGCGAAGCTGCCGCCGTCGAGGCTGGGCCCGATGATTGGTCCGCTCACCTGGCCGGTGCTCGATAAAGTTCCGCCGCCGTGGCTGCCGTGCGCCGACTCAACAAAGCCCACGGCCGCTACGGTATTCCATCCGATCCGGCACGCCGGTGCGGCGGCATTGGCCAGCTCGGCTGCCACTGCGTAGGCCTGGAGCGCCCGGGCAGGGATGCCGGTCTGCGCCGCTGTCCGGTCAAGCCACTTTGCATCCATCGTGCTGTCGGTGATGTCCACCGCACGGGCGCCGGAGAGGGTCGCGAGCTTCGCGCCCGATTGAGGCGGAGCCGCCAGGTCCCCGAACCCTGCCGCGCCGGGTGCGCGGAGGACCCAGAAAAGGAGTCCGGTGATGACGCAGATCGCGAAAAGGCAGAAGACCGCAAGGCGTTTCAGGCGAAGCATGGACTAGCCGGGCAGGCCAATGCCTCGACAAGCACCGTACGCCCGCATCGAGTCAGCCTTCACACTCAATACAGTACGCGTGGCCGTCCTTTTCGCGGGCGATCTGTGAACGGTGCCGCACCAGGAAGCAGGAATAGCAGGTGAACTCGTCCCGCGCCTGCGGCACCACCTGAACCACCAGCTCCTCGGCCACAAATTCGCCACCGGGAACAATGGAGTCGTCCAGTGCATCTGCTTCGTCCAGGTCGCGGACAACGCTGCGGGCATCGGGTGCGTTCGCCGACTGCAGGGCCTCGAGGGAGCTGTCCTGCGATTCCTTGACGTCGGAACGTACTTCGTCGTAATCAGTTGCCACTTGGGGGTTCTCATTTCAGGTGTATTTGCTGGCCGGAAGAAACTTACACCATCTCCCCGTTAAGTCACCCGGTCTCCGTCAGTCCACCCGGCTACAGGCACTTCCGGTGAACCGGATTGTCACCCAAGCGGGGCGGATTTCGCGGTACGGTCCTATGCTTTTCCTACAGGGTTTTGCAGGAAGCCGCAACGTCTTATTTGAGCGTGCACCATGGCCGAAGCTACGAACAGCGGACCGGAACCACCGGCTGCCTTCCCGTCCGCAGTTCTGGACACTCCCGACGCACAAGCGTTCCTCAGCGATGCGGCCGAAGACCTCATCGAGGAGGTCGGTGGCCCAGCCCGGGGTTTCCTTTGGGCCATCACCCGAGTCGGCCCGGGCGGAGTCCGGAATTGGACGGCCGCCTCACTCAAGGGGCGGCAGGTCGACGGACTTCAAGGCTCATTCGCAGACGGTCCTGCCCGGGCCGCGGTGGTGAGCCGCGAATTCATCCACATACCCGACGCCGCGGCAGACCGCCGCTGGCCCGGATACTGCGCCGCAATTGCCGGTGAAGGCCTCGGATCCGTGCTATCCGTGCCGATGATCGATGAGTGGGAGACCAGTGCCGCCCTGACGCTATACGCACCCGCACCGCACGCCTTCACCAGCGACGACGTCATCCGGACGGTCGCATGCGCACGGCGCATGTCCAAGGTGTGCCATTTGCTGTTGGAGCTGGCGCGGAAGGCACGGACCGCCGTCTCGCCGCCGCCTTCACCCCTGACCGAACTGGCTGTGGAGTCCTTGATCCGCGAGTACGGCCTCACCGAGGAGTCGGCCCTGCAGTACCTGCGGGCGGTGGCACGTGACCTGGCGTTCATGTCGCCGACGGCTCCCGACGCCGGCACCACCAGCGCCGCCTGACAGGCCGGTCTCTCTTACCGCTCGATGCAGACGGTGAGATCCAGGTGAATGTCGCTGGCCGCCGCGAGGCGGTCCTGGAGGTAGAGGGCCAGGCTCGCATCGGTGGCGGTGTGGACGCTGTTGGGAACTGCACCGCGCAAAAGCGCCTGCGTGTTGGTGGACTTGACCATGTCCAGCGGCGCCCAGCCGCGGTGGCTGGACGTGAGGCGCTCGATGTCCGTGCGGAAGGAACGCTGGTGGTCCTCGCGGACAGTGGCGCGAACAGTAAACGGGATGAAAGTAGTAGGCAAGGAGGTCCTCTCAAGAGGCAACCGGTGGTCGGCGCCCAGTTATTACAAGCCTCCCCGGGCCCCTGCTATTCCCCTGCCGCCGCCAAGGAGTCCGATGTCACGGCCCGAAGTTCCGCCCGGAATAGGCCTAAAGCCCCTCGTGGGCCCTGCTGCCCTGCGGGTAGGTTGATTGCAGCCACAGGCCGGTCGGGCACAGCGGAGTGACTGCGGCCGTGGCAGGCGGTCCTGCCGATGTTCATGGGTGCCATCGGCGGACGTCGCCTTCCGGATGATGGGTTGCCCCGTCACAGGGGCGGGGTAACTCGTCCGGAGGTTGTTAGGCCACCATCTGTAGAGTTCGACGCCGGGCGGTCACCTTGTCAGGTGACCACCGGCGTCGTGCTTCCCAGGAAACGGCGCTACCGCAGAATCACGGTGCGGTTGCCCAGCAGCATTATCCTGCCCTCGCAGTGCCAGCGCACCGCGTTGCGGAGCGCGGCGCATTCGGCGTCCCGGCCAACGGCCACCAGGTCGTCGGCGGTGTAGGTGTGGTCCACGTCGATGACCTGCTGCGAAATGATCGGTCCCTCGTCGAGTTCCGCGTTGACGTAGTGGGCTGTGGCGCCCACGGTCTTGACCCCGCGGTCGTAGGCCTGGTGGTACGGCTTCGCACCCTTGAAGCTGGGCAGGAACGAGTGGTGGATGTTGATGGTCCGGCCGGCCAGCTTGGCCGAGAGTTCGTCGCTCAGGACCTGCAAGTAGCGGGCCAGGACCACGAGTTCCACATCGAACTCGTCGACCAGTTCCAGAAGCCGGGCTTCTGCTTCCGGTTTGGTGTCCTTCGTGACCGGCAGGTGGAAGAACGGGATGCCGTGCCACCGGACCAGGTCCTCCTGCTCGCGGTGGTTGGAGACCACGGCGACGATCTTCACGGGAAGGTCGCCGGTGCGGGCACGGAACAGCAGGTCATTGAGGCAGTGCCCCATTTTGGACACCATCACCAGGACGCGGCGTTTGCGGCCGTGCGGCTCCAGTTGCCAGTTCATCTGCCACTTCTCCGCCAGGGATGCGAAGTCCTCGCGGAGATCCTCGGTGCTGGTGGAATCCTGGCCCGAGTCAAAGTGCACCCGCATGAAGAAGTGCCCCTGGACGCGGTCCCCGTACTGCTTGTTGTCGATGATGTCGCAGCCGTGGTCCAGCAGGAATCCCGAAATCGCATGGACAATGCCCGGAGACTCGGCACAGTCCAAAGTCAGTACATGCTCGCTCATTTCCTGACGTCCCCGAGTTCCCGCTCACCAGCCGCGTCGGGCTCCATGTCCTGGCTGAGTTCAGCCTGGAACGTCGCATAGCGGGCCAGGTGAGCGGGCCGGCGGCGCAGCACGAACCAGGCGGCACCGAGCAGGATGAACCACACCGGCGTCACCAGGAGCGCCAGCAGCGTGTCCGGCTGGGTGGTCAGTGCCCACAGCACGAACGCGAAGAAAGCGAAGACCACCCAGACCATGGGAATGCCGCCGGGCATCCGGTACTTGGACGCCTCATGCAGCTGCGGGCGGCGCTGCCGGAAGGCCAGGTAGCTGGCCAGGATGATGGACCAGACAAAAACGAAGCAGACGGCGGACACGGTGGTCACCATGTCGAACGCCTTGCCGATGTCCGAGCCGGCATACATCAGGATGACGCCGGAGAGCAGCAGGACGCAGGAGAGGAACAGCGCATTCTGCGGGACCTTGCGGCGTGACAGGCGGCCGAACACGGACGGCGCGTCACCTTCCTGGGCCAGGCCGTAAACCATGCGTGAGGTGGAATATATCCCGGAGTTGGCCGAGGACATCGCCGAGCTGAGCACCACCAGGTTCACCACGGTGGCCGCGGCACCAAGACCGGCCAGGGAGAACATGGCGATGAATGGGCTGTGGCCGGCCTGGAACTGGGTCCACGGGGTGACGGACATCAGGATGATGAGAGCGCCAACGTAGAAGAGCAGCACGCGGATGGGAATGGAGTTGATGGCCTTGGGCAGGTTCTTCTCCGGGTCCTTGGCCTCCGCGGCCGTGGTGCCCACCAGTTCAATGCCCACAAAGGCGAAGACTGCGATCTGGAAGCCGGCCACAAAACCCATGAACTCGTTCGGGAAGAAACCGCCGTGGCTCCACAGGTTCGTGAAGGTGGCAGGGCCGGCGTCGGACTGGAATCCGCTGAAGATCATGAACAGGCCCACGATGATAAGTGCCGCGATGGCGATGATCTTGATCAGCGCGAACCAGAACTCGGTCTCGCCGAAGGCCTTCACCGTGGTGAGGTTCAGGAGCAGCAGGATGGCCACGGTGGCCAGGCCCGGGATCCACAGCGGGAGCCCCGGCCAGAGTTCCTTCGAGTAGCCGGCAATGGCGATCACGTCCGCGATTCCGGTGATCACCCAGCAGAACCAGTAGGTCCAGCCGGTGAAGAACCCGGCCCAGGGGCCCAGCAGGTCAGCGGCGAAGTCGCTGAAGGATTTGTAGTTCAGGTTGGAAAGCAGCAGTTCGCCCATGGCCCGCATGACGAAGAACAGCATGAAGCCGATGATCATGTAGACGAAGATGACGGACGGGCCGGCCGCCGAGATGGTTTTGCCGGACCCCATGAAAAGGCCGGTGCCGATGGCTCCGCCAATGGCGATCAGCTGGATGTGCCGGTTGCTGAGCTGCCTTTCAAGATGCGGTTCCTGGTGGGACGTCAGGGTCTTAGTTGTCACGTGCTGCTCCTCGAATCAAGGCTGGCTGGAGTGCCGTTGGGGAAGACGCGGGGCCCACTTCGTTGGGGACCGCATCAAGGTTGTTGAAGCTGTAGAGGTGGATGCCGGCGATCTTCCCGGGCTGGCTTCCCAGCCCGTCCACGAGATTCTGCGGCGAGTAGCGGTCACCGCTGAGGAGCTTGCGCGCCAGCGGACCTTTTCGGCTCAGGAACTTCAGGGAACTTCCCACGCCGATCTGCGTCGCCAGGGAGACCAGCTTGGTCCGCGGAACGTTCCCGGCCACGCCGGCCCAGACGGGCAGCTGCACTCCTTCGCGGCGCAGGAGCGCCACGTAGTCAAGGACTTTCGGTGCGGAGAAGCACATCTGCGTCACCACGTGCGAGGCCACGTGCTGCTTGGCCAGCAGGGCGTCCAGCAGGTCCACCGGCCCAACCGAGGGATGACCCTCCGGGTAGCCGGCGATTCCTGCCCGCATCATGCCGCCCGTGTACTGCGCGATGTCTTCGAGCAGCGGGAGCGCGGAGCCGTACGGGCCGGCCGGCTGCTTCCGGTCGCCGCCGATCACGAACACTTCGCCGATGCCGGCAACGTTGCAGTCGCGGAGGATTCCGGTGAGCTGGGACCGGTCATGCAGGCTCCGCGCCGCGAGATGCGGGACCACGGAGTAGCCGAGCAGGCTCAGCTGCACAGCGGTGCGCATGGTCCGTTCGATCCCGTGGTGGGGCAGGCACGTCACGGTGAGTGTTGTGGTCAACGGCACGTGCGCGCTGACCCGATCAGCGATTCCCTCTGACGGGATGATCTCGATCCGGGTGGGGAACATCATCGGTCCTCTCTCAATGTCACGTCTGAATTTCACGGTGGTCCTAGTGGTGTGCCGCGATGAGGGAGCTGGCTTCCTGGCGGGTGCTGCCGGAGCTTTCGATGTGCGCGAGTTCG